>JANRJF010000244.1:0-73573 GCA_033764095.1 Deltaproteobacteria bacterium
GGCTCGCGCTAACCCTGTCCATTCCGGCGACGCCGCGCGTCGCCTCAGAGGAGCTGACCATGCCCGTTCCCAAGCGACGCACGTCGACCACCAAGAAGAACAAGCGGCGCGCGCACGACGCCATCGAGGCGCCGGCGACGATTCCGTGCCCGGAGTGCGGCGAGACGATGGTGCGCCATCGCGCCTGTCCGCACTGCGGCATGTATCGTGGCCGCCGCGTCGTCGAAGTGAACGACTGAGCGGCGGCGGCGCGGCAGCATGACCGCTCCGCTGGCCGGGCAGATCGCCCTGGTCACTGGCGCGTCGCGCGGCATCGGGCGCGCGATCGCGCGGCAGCTTGCGGCCGACGGGGCGCGGGTGTTCGTCAACTTCGTGCGCGACACCGACGCGGCGCAGGAGACCGTGCGCCTGATCCGCGACGCGGGTGGCGAGGCGACGCCGCTGCAGTTCGACGTCGCCGATGCCGCGGCGTCGGCGGCGGCGATCGCCGGCGTGGCGAAGGATGCCGGCGGGTTGCACGTGTTGGTCAACAACGCCGGCATGGCGATCGACAACCTGCTGCTGCGCCTCAAACCGGAAGAGTGGGACGAGGTGATGGCGGTCAACCTGCGCGGCACCTTCAACTGCACGCGCGCCGCCGCCCGTCCGATGCTGCGCCAGCACCACGGCCGCATCATCAACTTCAGCTCGGTGGTGGGGCAGATGGGCAACGCCGGGCAGGCCGCCTACGCCGCCGCCAAGGCGGGCATCATCGGCTTCTCCAAGTCGATGGCGCGCGAGCTCGCCTCGCGCCAGGTGACGGTCAACGCCGTGGCCCCCGGCCTCATCGAGACCGAGATGACCGCCTACTTGCCCGAGGACCGGCGGACGGAGTATCTGGCCGTCATCCCGGCGGGGCGCCTGGGGACGGTGGAGGAAGTGGCGTTGCTGGTCGCGTTCCTGGCCCGGCGCGAAGCGGGCTACATCACCGGTCAGGTCATCGGCATCAACGGCGGGTTGTATCTCTAGCGTTCAGGAGGATGGTGGATGGCCTCTGCGGTCGAACAGAAAGTGCGCGAGATCATTTGTGAGCAGCTCGGGGTCAGCGAGGGTGACGTGACGCCGGAGGCCTCGTTCATCGAGGATCTCGGCGCCGACTCGCTCGACATCGTCGAGCTCGTGATGGCGCTCGAGGAAGAGTACGACATGGAGATCTCGGACGAGGAGGCGGAGAAGATCCGCACCGTCCAGGACGTCGTGAACTACATCGAGAGCCACAAGAAGTCGTGAGCCGATGACCAGCGCCCTCGAGCGGGTCGACCCCGAGGTCTGGCGCGCGATTCGCGCCGAGGCCGACCGCCAGCAGCACAACCTCGAGCTCATCGCGTCGGAGAATGTCGTCAGCCGCGCGGTGCTCGAGGCGCAGGGGTCGATCCTCACCAACAAGTACGCCGAGGGCTACCCGGGCCGCCGCTATTACGGCGGCTGCGAGCATGTCGACGTGGTCGAGCAGCTCGCCATCGAGCGCGCCAAGGCGCTGTTCGGCGCCGAGCACGCCAACGTGCAGCCGCATTCCGGCTCGCAGGCGAACATGGCGGTGTACTTCTCGCAGCTGCAGCCGGGCGACACGATCCTGGCCATGGACCTGACGCACGGTGGCCATCTGACGCACGGCAGTCCGGTCAACTTCTCCGGCAAGTTTTTCAAGGTCGTGCCGTACGGCGTGCGGCGCGAGGACGAGCGGCTCGATATCGACGCGATGCGCGCGCTGGCGCGCGAGCACCGGCCGAAGATGATCGTCGTCGGCTACAGCGCCTATCCGCGCACCATCGACTTCCAGCCGTTCCGCGACGCGGCGGACGAGGTCGGCGCGATGGTGATGGTCGACATCGCGCACTTCGCCGGCCTGGTCGCCGCCGGTGTGCACCCGTCGCCGGTGCCGTTGGCCGAGTTCGTCACCACGACCACGCACAAGACGCTGCGCGGTCCGCGCGGCGGCATGGTGCTGTGCCGCGAGGCGCAGGCGAAGAGCCTCAATTCGTCGGTCTTCCCGGGCAATCAGGGCGGCCCGCTGATGCACGTCATCGCCGCCAAGGCGGTGGCGCTGCAGGAGGCGGCGACGCCGGAGTTCAAGGCCTATCAGCAGCAGATCGTGCGCAACGCGCGGGCGCTGGCCGAGGGGCTGACCGCGAAGGGCTTTCGGCTGGTGTCGGGCGGCACCGACAACCATCTCATGCTGCTCGACCTGCGCAACACCGAGATCACCGGCAAGCTGGCGCAGGAGACGCTGGAGGCGGCGAACATCACGGTGAACCGCAACACGGTGCCGTTCGAGACGCGCTCGCCGTTCGTCACCAGCGGCGTGCGCATCGGCACGCCGGCGGTCACCACGCGCGGCATGAAAGAAGCCGAGATGAGCGCCGTCGCCGGGCTCATCGCGCGGGCGCTGGAGCATGTCGGCGACGCGGCGGCGCTCAGCTCGGTGCGCGACGACGTGATCAGTCTCTGCCGCCGCTTCCCGATCGAGTCGATGAACGCCTGAATCCGGGGCCCGGATTCAGGGTGCGAGTCGCCGCTTCTGCAGCGTCGCCAGGAACTGCGCGTCGGGCGTGAAGCGTTCGCCGCGCGTGACGATGGTGTCGCGCGCCAGCGGCAGGCGCTCCGGGTAGTCGATGGTGTAGTGCAGGCCGCGGCTCTCGCGCCGCTTCATCGCCGAGACGACGATCAGTTCCGCGACCACCGCCAGGTTGCGCAGCTCGATGAGGTCGCCGGTGACGGTGAAGTCCCAGTAGTACTGCTGGATCTCGTCCTGCAGCAGCTCGATGCGGTGCAGCGCGCGCGCCAGGCGGCGGTTGGAGCGCACGATGCCGACGTAGTTCCACATCAGCCGGCGGATCTCGTCCCAGTTCTGCGTCACCACCACCGACTCGTCGCTGTCGGTAGCGTGACCGCTGTCCCAGCCGGGGAAGGTGGGCGGCCGCGCCGGGTCGCCGGCGAGCAGTTGCTCGGCGTGCACCGCCGATCGGTGGCCGAGGACCAGCGCCTCCAGGAGCGAGTTCGACGCCAGCCGGTTGGCGCCGTGCAGGCCGGTCATGGCCACTTCGCCGGCGGCGTAGAGGCGGCGGATGTTGGTGGCACCGTCAGCGGTGGTGAGCGCGCCGCCGCAGCAGTAGTGCGCCGCCGGCACCACCGGGATCGGCTCGCGGGTGAGGTCGATGCCGTACTGCAGGCCGCGCGCGTGGATCATCGGGAAGCGCGACAGCAGGAAGTCGCGCGGCTTGGCGGAGATGTCGAGGTACACGCAGTCGAAGCCGTGCACCTTCATCTCATTGTCGATGGCCCGCGCGACGATGTCGCGCGGCGCCAGCTCCGCCTTGGCGTGGTAGGCGGCCATGAACGGCGTGCCGTCCGGGCGGCGCAGCACGGCGCCCTCGCCGCGCAGCGCCTCGCTGATCAGGAACGACTTGGCGGCGGGGTGGTAGAGGCAGGTGGGGTGGAACTGGATGAACTCGAGGTTGGCGATCGGCACGCCGGCCCGGTAGGCCATGGCGACGCCGTCGCCGGTCGCGATGTCGGGGTTCGAGGTGTAGAGGTACACCTTGCCGGCGCCGCCGGTGGCGAGCAGCGTCGCCCGCGCGGTGATGGTGTGGATGCGGCCGGTGTCGCGTTCCAGGACGTGCGCGCCCCAGCAGGAGACGGTCTGCGCCGACGGGCTGAGCTCGGCGTCGGTGAGCAGGTCGATGGCGAGATGGCGCTCGCGTACCTCGATGTTGGCGTGCGCGCGCACCGCCGCGACCAGCGCGCGCATGATCTCGCGGCCGGTGGCGTCGGAGGCGTGCAGGATGCGGCGGTGGCTGTGACCGCCCTCCTGGCCGAGATCGTACTCGGGATCGTCGGCGGCGTTCTCGCGGCGCGAGAAGTGCGTACCGAGTGCGATCAGATCGCGGATGCGCGCCGGTCCGTCGCGCACCACCAGGTCGACCAGGTCGCGGTGGCAGAGACCGGCACCGGCGACCAGCGTATCTTCGACGTGCGCCTCGAACGAATCGTCCGCCGCCCACACCGAGGCGATGCCGCCCTGCGCATAGTTGGTGTTGCTCTCCGGCAGGCGGTCCTTGCTGAGCACCAGGACAGTGCCATGTCGGGCCGCTTGCAGGGCGAAGGTCAGGCCCGCGAGCCCGCTGCCAATGACCAGGAAATCCGCGTTCATAGCGCTGCGCTGCGGCAGCTATCTCACTGCCCAGACAGCCAGGCAAGCGAGTGAAAATAGCGATTGATCGAGTCGGACTCGTCACCTATCGTCCGTCGCGCATGAGGTGGAGAGCGGCGCTGGTGATGGTGTTGGGCGCGGGGCTGCTGGGGCTTCCGGGGCGGTCTGCGGCCGAGATCTACATGTACAAGGACGCGCGTGGGCGGCTGCACTTCAGCAACGCGCCGGCCGATCCGGGCTACCAGCGCTACACCGCGACCACCGCGCAGACGGCCGGCTTTCGCAACTTCGCTTACTACCGGCCGCGGGTCGACTCCGCGGCGGCGCGGGCACGCCGCAAGGCATTCGATCCGATCATCGCCAGTGCGGCGGCGCGGCATCGCCTCGACCCGGCGCTGGTCAAAGCGGTGATCCGCACCGAGTCCGACTTCATCACCTACGCGCGCTCGCCGAAGGGCGCACTCGGGCTGATGCAGCTCATGCCGGCGACGGCGCGCCAACACAGTGTCTGGCGCGTGTTCGACCCGGCCGAGAACATCGAAGGCGGCGTGCGCCATCTGCGTTTGCTGCTCGACCAGTACAATGGCAATGTGCGGCTCGCGCTCGCGGCGTACAACGCTGGGGCTGGCGCAGTGAGTCGCCATGGCGGTGTCCCGCCCTATCCTGAGACGATCGAATACCTGCAGCGGGTGCTCAGCTTCCGCGAGCAGTTCGCCCGCGAGCCGTGACCACGCGCCGGCCGGAGCGTTCGCGTGACGGCCGGCTTCGGGTGGGCGACGCGCGGCCCCTTCGCGCTGCGCAACCTGCCCAACACCATCAGCATCTTCCGCATCCTGCTGGTGCCGGTGCTGGTGCTGCTGTTGCGCCACCCGAGCCGGACCAACGCGGTGTTGGCGGCGCTGACCTTCAATCTCGCCTGCTGGAGCGACTTCTACGACGGGTACCTGGCGCGGCGATATGGGTTGACCAGCACGCTCGGCAAGCTGCTCGACCCGCTGGCCGACAAACTCATCGTCATGGCCGCCCTGGTCATGCTGACGGCCATGCAGCGGGGGCCGCACGAGCCCCACGTCGCCGCCTGGGTGGTGGTGCTGATCGTCGGCCGCGAGTTGGCGGTCACCGGCCTGCGCACCATGGCGCTGAGCGAGGGGCTCGTGCTCGCCGCCGAGGAACTGGGCAAGTACAAAACCATTCTGCAGATGCTCGCCCTGCACGGCCTGCTGCTGCACTACACGTGGCTGGGCGTCGATTTCTTCAGCGCCGGAATGTACTTCCTCTGGCCCTCGCTGGTGCTGAGCCTGTGGTCGGGCATCGACTACCATGTGCGCGTCATCAGGCAGGTCATGCGCTCCGACCACGCGCGTGGCACCTGACCGGTCGGGGCGGCCCGCCGGTCTCGCGCGGGTGCGAAATGTAGCGGTTTTCGATGCCGTTTCTTGTCACCGACATAACGCGCACTCGGCTGACGCCATGCGCTAATCGCATCTGCGCGCGGCGCGAACAGGGTACAGTCCTTGCTTTCTCGGACCGCATGACCGACCGCCGGACAGCAAGCGGAACAGTGAGGCCCGGGCAGAGTGGCTTCACCCTGGTGGAGCTGCTGGTCGTCGTGGCGATCATCGGCATCCTGGCCGCCATCGCGATGCAGGCCATGAGCCGCTATCGGCAGCAGGCCTACGACGCCGCCGCGATCCACGATCTGGCCAACGCGGTGAAGTCCGAAGAGGCCTACTACGCGACCTACGAGACCTACATCAGCTTCACCGCCACGGGTCCGACGACGGTCAGCATCCCGCAGACCGCGGTGTCGGGCACGGTGACGGTCGCCATGGTGGGCGACGGGGAGTCCTTCTCAGGCACCGCCTCGTCGACCCGCGGCAGCGGCAAGGTCTACAGCTACGACAGCATCACCGACACGTTCCTCTCCAACTGAACGTGCGATGCGGCGGGCGCGCTACTTGGCGCGTGACAGGTACTGGCCGTTCTCGGTGTCGACGCGGATCACGTCGTCGACGTCGATGAAGGGCGGCACCTGGACCACCAGCCCGGTCTCGGTGGTCGCCGGCTTGAGCTGATTGGTCACCGTCGCGCCCTTCATGCCGGGGGCGGTGTCGGTGACGCGCAGATCGACCGTGTTGGGCAGCGAGACGCCCACCGGCGTGGTTTCGTGGAACTCGACCTCGAGGCGGATATTCGGCGTCAGGTAGTTGGTCGCGTCGCCCAGCGTCTCGGCGTCGAGCTGCACCTGCTCGTAGGTTTCGGTGTTCATGAAGTAGTACAGGTCGTCGGCCTGATAGAGGAACTCCATCAGGTGCTGCTCCAGGGTCACGCGCTCGACCTTGTCTTCCGAGCGGAAGCGATTCTCCACCTGGGTGCCGCTGCGCAAGTTGCGCAGCTTGGTCTGCACCATGCCGCGCCAGTTGCCGGGCGTGACGTGCACCACGTTGGTCACGCGGTGCAGTTCGTTGTTGTAGGTGATGAGCATGCCGGCGCGCATCTGCGTGGCGGGAATCAGAGCCATGGCGTCTGGAGGCCTCCTGTCGACTGCAGTCGGATCGGCGACGGTACCACCCGGGTCGGGCGGTCGCAACGCATCAGGGCTTGGGCGCCATGAAGACGAGCACCCGTAGGCGGCCGGGCCCCGGGTTGCGGATGCCGTGGTCGAGCCCGGCCGGGGCCAGCGCGGCGCTGCCGGCCGGGGTCTCGCGCTCGTCCTCGCCGACGCGGATGCGGGCGCTGCCCTCGATGACGAAATACACCTTGTCCGATCCGGCGTGCGCGTGCGGCGCCTGCTCCTGGCCGGGCTCGAAGCAGTAGACGTCGCAGAACAGGCGCTCGGTGGTGAACAAGTTGTTCTTCTTCATCTTGTCGGCCGCGAACTGCGCAGCGGCCAGCGTGTCGGCGAAGTGGGACATGGCCGAGTCGCATAGTGCGCACCGGGCGTGAAGGCAACGGACACCGCGTTGACACCCCCGGGCGTCCTCGATAGACGACCAGCAGGCGTTGGCAGAAGCAATGGAACTGACCGTGACCTCACCCGGCAAGGACGAGCATGCGCTGCTCGACGACAGCGTCATCCTGACCACCGTCGACAAGGCGCTCGGCTGGGCGCGCAAGTTCTCGCTGTTCCCGTATCCGTTCGCCACCGCCTGCTGCGCGATGGAGTTCATGTCGCTGTCGATGGCGCCCTACGACATCGATCGCTTCGGGGCCCTGCTGCCGCGTTTCACGCCGCGCCAGGCGGATCTGCTGATGGTGATCGGCACGGTGACCTGCCGGCAGGCGCCGATCCTGAAGCGCGTCTACGAGCAGATGGCGGAGCCGAAGTGGGTGCTGTCCTTCGGCGCCTGCGCCTCGACCGGCGGCTTCTACGACAACTACACCACCGTGCCGGGCATCGACCGGATCATCCCGGTGGACGTCTACGTGCCCGGCTGCCCGCCGCGTCCCGAGGCGGTGCTCGACGGCCTGATGGCCCTGCAGCGCAAGATCCAGCGTCAGAAGCAGAAGGTCGCCGGCGAAGTCGCCGAGCCCGCCTGATCCTCGCTTCGATCTCCCGGCGATGAGCGAGAAGATCCTGCTGCGGCACGAGGACGTGCCGAACCTCCGGCGCCTCGACGTGTACGAGGCCGACGGCGGCTATCGCGCCGCCCGCCAGGCGCTGACCACGATGGAGCCGGCGGCCCTGACCGAGGTGGTCAAGGCGTCCGGCCTGCGCGGCCGCGGCGGCGCCGGCTTCCCGACCGGCGTCAAGTGGGGGTTCCTGCCCAAGGACAACCCGAAGCCGCGCTACCTGTGTGTCAACGCCGACGAGAGCGAGCCGGGCACCTTCAAGGATCGCCAGATCATCGAGTTCAATCCGCACCTGCTGATCGAGGGCACGCTGCTGTCGGCCTTCGCCATCCAGTGCCACACCGCCTACATCTACATCCGCGGCGAGTTCGCCTTCGGCACCAAGGTGCTGGAGGAGGCGATCGCCGAGGCCTACGCCAAGGGACACCTCGGGCGCGGCATCTACGGGACGAACTACCACCTCGACATGTACGTGCATCGCGGTGCCGGTGCCTACATCTGCGGCGAGGAGACCGGCCTGATCGAGTCGCTGGAGGGCAAGCGCGCCTACCCGCGCGTCAAGCCGCCGTTCCCGGCGACGCACGGGGTCTTCGGTTGCCCGACCATCGTCAACAACGTCGAGACGCTCGCCTGTCTGCCGGCGATCGTCACGCGCGGTGCCGAGTGGTTCAAGGGCATCGGCCCTGAGAAGAGCCCGGGGCCGAAGATGTACTGCGTCAGCGGACACGTCGAGCGCCCGGGGGTCTTCGAGCTGCCGATGGGCACCTCGCTGCGCGAGCTGATCGAGGTGCATGCCGGCGGGGTGAAGAACGGCAAGCGCCTGAAGGCGGTGATCCCCGGCGGCTCGTCGGTTCCGGTGCTGCGCGCCGACGAGATCGACATCGCAATGGACTTCGAATCAGTCGCCAAGGCGGGGTCGCTGCTCGGGTCGTGCGGCGTCATCGTCATGGACGAGGACACCTGCATGGTGCGCGCGCTGCGCATCATCGCCAAGTTCTATCATCACGAGTCGTGCGGCCAGTGCACGCCGTGCCGCGAGGGCACCGGCTGGCTCGAGGATCTGCTGATCCGCCTGGAAGAGGGTGGGGCGCGTCCCAACGACGTCGATCTGCTGCGTCGCGTCGCCGACAACATGATGGGCAACACCGTCTGCGCACTGGCCGATGCCGCCGCGATGCCGGTGCAGAGCTTCCTGAACAAGTTCCGCGCCGAGTTCGAGGAACACTTCGCGCGCGGCGGCTGTCCACAGCGCCTCGGCCAGCCGGCCCCGGCCCGGATCGCCGCACACGCCTGAACGAGCGACCATGCCGACGCTGGAGATCGACGGCCAGTCCGTCACCGTCGAGGACGGCCTCAACCTGATCCAGGCCGCCGAACGCCTGGGCATCGAGATTCCTCACTACTGCTACCATCCCGGCCTCTCGATCGCCGGCAACTGCCGCATGTGCCTGGTCGAGATCGAGAAGGCGCCGAAGCTGCAGATCGCCTGCAACACGCGCGTCGCAGAGGGGATGGTGGTCCGCACCCAGAGCGACAAGGTCAAGCACGCGCGCGCCGCGGTGCTGGAGTTCCTGCTGATCAACCACCCGATCGACTGTCCGATCTGCGATCAGGCGGGCGAGTGCAAGCTGCAGGACTACTACATGGACTACGACCGGCAGGAGAGCCGGTTCGCCCTCGAGGACAAGGTCCACAAGAACAAGGCGCGCGACATCGGCCCGCTGATCATGCTCGACCAGGAGCGCTGCATCCTGTGCACGCGCTGCACGCGCTTTCTGGAGGAGGTCACCGGCACCGGCGAGCTGGGCGTCTTCCAGCGCGGCGATCACTGCGCCATCGACCTGTTCCCGGATCGGCGCCTGACCAACGCGTACTCGGGCAACGTCGCCGACATCTGCCCGGTCGGCGCGCTGACCAACAAGGATTTTCGCTTCCGCGCCCGCGTCTGGTACCTCGACCACACCGCGTCGGTCTGCACCACCTGCGCGACCGGGTGCAACATCGACATCCATCATCGCCGCGGCGAGGTGCTGCGCTTCCGCCCGCGCCACAACGCCGACGTCAACCAGTACTGGATGTGCGACGAGGGGCGGCTGAGCTACAAGCGCCTGCAGGGCGAGGGGCGTCTGCTGCAACCGGTGGTGCGCGACGGCGCCGCCTGGGCGGTGCGCGGCTGGACGGAGGCCCGCGCGCTGCTGCGCACGCGGCTGTCCGAGATCGTCGCGGCGCACGGCGCCGGGGCGGTCGCGGGCGTGGTGTCGGCGCAGGCGACCAACGAGGAGATCTTCCTGTTCGGGCGCCTGATGCGCGAGGCGCTCGGCGCGGCGGTGGCAACGCTGGCGTGGTCGCCGGTCGACGCGACGCGCGACGACTTCCTCATCGATGCCGACAAGAATCCGAACAGCGCCGGGCTGCGAGCGCTGCTGACGGACGTGGCCGACCTCGACCAGGTGCTCGCCGAGGCGCGCCGTGGCGCGGTGCGCGGGCTGGTGCTGCTGCGCGCCGACCTGCACGCGGCGCGCGGCAGCGGCGTGCTCGACGCGCTCGGCGACGCGCTGGAGTTCGTTGCCGTGCTCGACACGCACTTCGGCCCCACCGCCGAGATCGGCGATCTGCTGCTGCCGATCGCCACCTTCGCCGAGACCGACGGGACGTTCATCAACCGCGCCGGACGCGTGCAGCGCGTGCACGAGGCGGTGCCGCCGCCGGCTCAATCGGCACGCGGTTGGCAGTTGCTCAGCGAGCTGCTCGGCGACGTCACCGGGGACGCGGTGCCGGTCGACGCCAGTGCCGTCTTCACCGAGCTGGCGGCGACCCATGCGGCGTTCCGGCAGCTGTCCTACTCGCGCCTCGGCGAGCTCGGCCAACCGCTGGCCGCAGGCGCGTGAGCCGATGCCGCCGATGACGGACGCCGACGATGCCGCGGCGCCGGCCTCGGGGAGTTACTACCGCGGCATTATCAAGCGGCTGTTCGTCGGCGCTGGGAGCGGCGTGGTGCTGTCGGACACCGGGCGCGAAATTCCCTTCCTGGCCCCGCACGTGCTGCTCACGGGTGCGGTCGATCGTTTTGCCAACCTGCGTGAAGGCATGCGGGTCGGCTTCGACGTCGGCTGGACGTCGCGTGGTCTGCGCGTCACCCTGCTGCACACCGGCGACGACGTGCAGGGCCCCGGCGGCGGCGCGGCCTGAGGCTTCAGCCGGGGGCGAGCGCCAGCGAGGGCCGTCGCGCCCGCCAGTGCTGGAAGGCGCCGACGGCGGCCAGCAGCAGGCCGACGCCGGCGATCAGTCGACCACCGGTGGCGAGCACGGCGTAGAAGTCGCGCTTCGCGGTGGCGATGTCGGCGGCGCTCGGACCGCGGTGCAGCCCGTCCAGCACGCGCGCGTTGGTGCGTGGCGAGAGGCGACGGAAATCCGCCAGCGATCCGGAATCGATCGCCTGCGGCGCGGCGGCGCGGGCGGCGTACTCAGCCAGCTTCGAGTGGCTTACGGCCCAGTTGCCGACCCCGAGCACGACCAACACCAGACCGATCGGCAGGGCGGGATAGCGCCAGAAGAACCGCACGCGTCCGGGTTACCAGCCGCGCCGGGAGCCGACAAGGCGGACCCGGTTTGTAGTTTCGCCGAGGGGCGGTTAGGACAGGCGGACCGCGCATGACCGAGCGCACTGCTTCGTTGATCGAGCGCATGCTGGCCGGCGACCGGGTCGCCCTGGCCAAGCTCATGACGCGGGTGGAGAGCCGCGAGCCCGACACCGCGGCGATCATGAGCCGCGTGCATTCGCTCACCGGTCGGGCGCGGGTCGTCGGCATCACCGGCCCGCCCGGCGCCGGCAAGTCGACGTTGGTGGATCGTCTGATCGGGGCGCTGCGGCAGCGCGATCTACGCGTGGGAGTCATCGCCGTCGATCCGTCCAGCCCGTTCTCCGGCGGGGCGGTGCTCGGCGACCGCATCCGTATGCAGAGCCACTATCTCGACGACGGCGTCTTCATCCGCAGCCTCAGCGCGCGCGGCAACGTCGGCGGCCTGGCACGGGCGGCGCGCGACCTGTCACGCCTGTTGGCGGCGTTTGGGCAGGACGTGGTCATCGTCGAGACCGTCGGGGTGGGGCAGAACGAGTTCGACATCATGCGGCTGGCGGACACGGTGGTGGTCGTGCTGGTGCCGGAGGCCGGCGACACCATCCAGGCGATGAAGGCGGGCCTGCTGGAGATCGCCGACGTCTTCGTCGTCAACAAGGCCGACCGCGACGGCGCCGCGCGTATGAAGTCGGAGCTGGAGTTGATGCTGCAGTTGCGCCCGGCTGGGGCATGGAGCGTGCCGGTGCTGTTGACCGTCGCCTCGGAGGGACGCGGCATCGACGAGCTGCTCGGCGTGCTCGACGCGCATCACGCGCACCTGCGCGAGAGCGGCGATGGCGCGCGCCGCGCCGCGGCGGGGCGCCACGAGGAGCTGGTCGCCGCGTTGCGCGATGAGCTCGGCCGCCGCCTCGACCGCGGCCTGCGGCAGGGACCGCTCGCCGCGCTGGCCGCGTCGGTGCGCGACGGGCTGGTCGATCCCTACGCCGCGTTGCGCCAGATCCTGGCGGATCGCGCCTTGCTGGAGTCGGTGCTGGCGCCGTCGGGAGCGGACGATTCGCCATGAGCGCCGGGCGCAGCTTCGTCATCGGCGACGTCCACGGCTGTCTCGACGAGGTCTGCCGACTGCTCGATGCGCTGGCGCCGACGAGTGACGATACGCTGTGCTGGTTGGGCGACTACCTGGACCGCGGTCCGGACCCGCGCGGCGTCGTCGAGCGCCTGATCCGGCTGCGCGGCGAGGGGCCGCGCTGCGTCTTCCTCAAGGGGAACCACGAGGACATGTTCCTCGCCTTCCTCGGCCTCGGCGGCCGGCACGGCGAGGCATTCCTGTGGAACGGCGGCGATGCGACGCTGGCCAGCTACGGCCTCGACGGCATGAGCGGCGCGGCCTGTGCCGAGCGCCTGCCGCCGGCCCATCACGAGTTCCTGCGCAGCTTGCAGACGCACGCGCGCGTCGCCGGCTGCCTGTGCGTCCACGCCGGTGTGCGGCCGACGCGGCCGCTGAACGCCCAGCTGGAGGAAGACCTGTTGTGGATCCGCGAGGATTTCCTCGGCCATCCACATCCGTTCGAGTGCACGGTGTTGTTCGGCCACACGCCGCACCGCGACGTGCTGCTCGATCTGCCGTACAAGGTCGGTCTCGACACCGGCCTGGTGTACGGCAATCGCCTCAGCTGCCTGGAGGTCGAGTCGAGCAGCCTGTGGCAGATCGAGCGCGGCGCGCGGCAGGTCACCAGGCGCGGGCTCGGCGCGGCGCTGCAGCGCGGCAACCCGGCTTGACTTGCCGCGCCCCCATCCTCTAGCCCTCGCGGTCGTGGCGGCGTAGCTCAGGTGGCTAGAGCACGGGTCTCATAATCCCGGTGTCGAGTGTTCGAGTCACTCCGCCGCCACCATTTTTCCAGCGGTTGCGGCGCCCCGGCATCGATGGCGGTGCTGGGGCGTTCGCGCAGCAAAACGACGGGCTGATCATTTCGCACGTCGCGCGCCAGGCGGGAGGCGCAGGCCGCGGCGTCGAATAAAGCCGATCGCGACGCCGTCTCAGGGGACGTGAACCGCCTAGCGAAACACGACCTCCCGAAGCGCCGAGTGGCTGCGCGGCTGCGCCGCATGGGTCTCTCGGTCCAGCCCGTCTCACCCGCAACCGGCTACGATCTGCTGATCAACGGCGAGACGCGCGTCACCCTGCGTGTGGCCTTTCCTGGGCTGCGCCGACACCGCGTCACCGTTGGTGGGCGCCGCTACCAGTACCGCTACCGCACCTGGCACTTCAACTTCCACCACCACGGCCGCCTGAAGGAACGCTACACCGACTTCTTCATCTGCCTCGGGGTGACGCCCGGCGAGCGCCAGAAGCAAGAGCTGTTCGTCATCCCCTGGGATGCGGTGACCGGCAAGACCTTCTCGCTGCATGGGGGCCGTACCGCCTACAAGGGTCGCTATGCCGCCTACCGCGACGCCTGGGAGTTGATCGCGCAGCCCGCTCCAGCGCACGCGCTACGCAGCGTCGCCTGAGCGGGCAGCCAGCAGAACGGCTGGCGATCGCGCCTAGCAGTCAATCGGCATCCGCCGCCGCGCGCGTGTCAGCAGCGCCGGCGGCAGCACTGCCTAGGCACGAACGAGGCGATTGTTGCCCGATCCCATGTAGTGGGGTAGGAAGACCTCCCGATTGTGCGGCCGACAGCGCCGCCAGAAACGCGAGGAGAGTCGACCATGAAGCGGGATCTGAAGCTCGAGGACCTCAAGGAACGCAGCGAGATCGTGCCGATGCGGCTGTTGTCGGTGCGCGTGCCGGTGGATCTGATCCAGCGCATCGACGACGTCGTCGATCTGCTCAACGCCGGCAAGGGCGAGGTGGTGGTGGCACTGCTGAACGAGGGCCTCGGCCGGTACGACAAGGCCAAGGGCGGCGTGCGCAAGCGCGTCAAAGGCAAGCGCTGAGCGCGTCACACCCTTGGTTGCGTTGCGTCAGCAGGCCGTGTTAGCTGCCGCACGCACGGCGGCGTACCCAAGTGGCTAAGGGAGAGGTCTGCAAAACCTCCATGCAGCGGTTCGAATCCGCTCGCCGCCTCTTTCTCTCCCTCCCGGCGCGTTGAATCGCGCCACCGCGCCACGCTCGACCGGCATTGCGACGGTTGGCGTGGCGCCACGCCGGCGGGAATCGCGCCGGGGTTGGCCATGTTCATCACAGCCAACCCCGGCTGCAGGCTCCCCGGGCCGGACTCGAACCAGCGACCAATCGGTTAACAGCCGATTGCTCTACCAACTGAGCTACCGGGGATCACGCCTGGAGTCGCGTGACGCGGTTGCGTCAACGCGATCGCAGTCGGCTACCACACGGGTTTGACGCGGGCAAGCCAACGGCGGTCGTCGCGTGTCTGTCGCCGCGCGCGCGGCATGCTGGACGATGCGCGGGAGGCGACGTGTTCCCGCTGGGTTACGGGCGATCGACGGTGGCGGCGCGGTGTGCGAGAAGGCGCCGGTGAATCGCTTGACAGAAAATTTCGGAACGTATTTCAATGCAGGTAATCCAGTCGATAACGGCAACTTACCTCGGGCACGAAAGAAGGGAGCGTCCATGAAGAGTCTTCTCTGGTTTGCCGCCGGGTGCGCTGCGCTGCTGTGCGTTGGCGCGCAAGCCCAGGCGCAGTGTGTCGGTGATTGTAATGGCGACGGTCAGGTGACGATCAACGAGTTGATCACCGGCGTGAACATCGCCCTCGGCAGCTCGCCGGTCAGTGCCTGTCCGTCGTTCGACGAGAACGGCGACGGCGAGGTTTCGATCAACGAGCTGATCAAGGCGGTCAACATCGCGCTCGGCGCGCCGTGTGGCGGCGACGGGGTCTGCGGCGACGGCAACGTGAACGTGCCGGGCGAAACCTGCGACGACGGCAACAACTTCGGTGGTGATGGCTGCGCGGCCAACTGCACCGAGGAGGATGCCCGCGCCGGTGTCTTCGACAGCACCAAGACCAAGGCGACGGTGCAGACGCAGGCCTTCCCGATCACGCTGAACATCTCGGGTCGCCAGACCTTCCGCACCGGCAAGGCGCGCGATACGGCCGTCACGACCAAGGAAGGTCCGTCGTTTGCGCCGGGCGAGATTCCGGTGGTGATCAAGTCCGAGGAGCTGCTGTTCGATCCGGTCAGCGTGCCGGGTCTGGTGTGCGCCTGCGTGCGCGGCGTCGACGTGCCGGAGTTTGGCCCGGGTGTCTCGGCTCGCGGCTCGATCGGCTGCGGCGATACCGGCCTGACCGACATCAGCTACCGGCTCATCCAGGACCACAACACGACGCCGGGGAGCCCGGGCAACAAGGCGCCGGGCGGCTCGCCGGACGACCCGGAGTGCGACAACGTCTCGCAGCTGCCGGGTGGCGTGACTGCCAACGCCTGCAAGGAGCAGACGGGCGAGAGCTGCAGCCTGCCGTCGAACCTGCACGGTGGCGTCTGCATCGGTCCGCGCACGCTGACTCCGTCTGGCGGTACGGCGCCGCGCGGCTCGGCGATCATCCTCAACAACAGCTCGATCAGCCTGCTGCAGGACGCCGGCAACTGCGCCGAGAAGCGCAATCCGAATGGCTCGTGCACCTTCCCGCAGTACGGCCCCGACTGTAAGCCGTGCACGGCGGACGACGAGATCATGCAGGAGCCGAACCTGCTGCCCACCACGACCGGCAGCTCCGAGGCTGCGGTCTATGACCTCAACAACGACGGCACCGGTGCCATCATGGACAAGGACCAGTCGTGCTTCGGCTCCCCCTGCCTGACCTCGGGCGAGGGCTCGGTGTTCGACTGCGAGGAGCTGGCGAACAACCCGACCGGCGGTCTGTCGGGCGGCTCGATCTCGGTGTCCTTCCCGGCCATCGACTCGGCCACCATCGGCGACAACGTCACCACGACGGTGTTCTTCAACCAGTAAGCCGACCGCCGCGATGGCGGTCTGAACCAGCGGGGGGTGATGCGAAAGCATCACCCCCCTTTCTTTTGCGTTCGGTCGGAAGGTGGCGCGGCGCGATGCGCCGCACGCCACACGGCCTTACGGCAGGATCAACGCCGAGCGCAGCCGCGCGTCGAGGAACCCGACCAGGTCGCGCAGACTGGGCGCACTGATCTCGTGCCCCATCGGATACTCGCGGTAGGTCACGTCGGCGCCGAGCTGGCGCAGCCGCTCCACCGATTCGCGCCCGCGCGCCACCTCGATCAGCTCGTCATCGGCGCCGTGCTGCACCAGTACGGGTAGGCCGTCGAGGCGCGGGGCGTTCGACGGGTCGAAGAGACCGGGCGCGAACCAGGTGGAGAGCGCCGCGACGGCTGCCAACCGCAGGCGCGGACGCAGCGCCTGCGCGTAGGCCATGACGCCGCCCTGGCTGAAGCCGAGCAGGGCGACGCGGTCGGGGTTGATCGGATAGCGCCGCAGGCTGGCGTCGACGAAGCCGTCGAGCGCGGCGGTGGCGCGTGCGAACGCCACCGGGTCGGGCGGCGCACCCATGGTGATCGGAAACCAGCCGTAGCCGGTCATGCCGCCACCGATCGGCACCTCGATCGGCCCCTGCGGACAGAGCACCAGGTAGTTGCCGCCGCCGAGGTGCGGCGCCAGGCCGAGCAGGTCGAGCGCATTGGCGCCCCAGCCGTGCAGAGCGAAGACAGTGGGATGCGGCCCGTCGCCGCTCGGTTCGTGGAGCGCGTGCACCAACTGCATCAGACCGACAGTCCTTCCATGGTTGCGTACAGCTCGCACCACTTGGCGTAGGTGCTGTCGAGCGCCGCGCGCCGCCCGGTGTCGGGATGCACCTCGGTGTGCGCGCACATGGCGCGCGCTGCCGCGGCCAGATCCCCATAGGCGCCGCTGCCGGCGGCCACCAGCATGGCGCAGCCGAGGCCGGTGCTCTGCGGTTCGACCGCGCGGCGGATCGGCACGCCGACGCAGTCGGCGGCCCACTGCATCAGCAGATCGTTGCGCGACATGCCGCCGCCGGCGATCAAGGTCGTGACGGTGCGGCCGGTGACCGCCTCGATCTGCGCCAGGTTGGCGCGCAGTGCGTAGGCGATGCTCTCGAAGAAGGCGCGCAGCAGGTCGCCGGCAGTCGGGCGCAGTTGCAGGCTCGGGAAGCGGAAGAACACGCCGCCGGGCATGTCGGGCCGCATCTTGGTCAGGTCGAAGACGCGCGGTCCGATGAAGCTGTACGTCCCGCCGGCCTGCGCGGCCGCCGCCAGCAGGTTGGCGCGAGCATGCCGGTCCGCCCCGTCCGGCACCAGCAGATCGAGCAGCCACAGGTACGCGTCACCGGTGCTGCCGAGATTCGACTCCAGGACCCAGCGCTCCGGCACGACGTGCAGCCCCGCCCACAGGTTGGCGCGCGGATCGAACAGGGGACGATCGACGACCAGCTGGATCGGACTGGTGGTGCCGAGCACGACGGCGACGTCGTCGACCTGCAGCGCGCCGGCGCCGAGCAGCGCGCACTGCGTATCGGCGCCGCCGGTGAACACCGGCGTGCCTTCGAGGAGCCCAGTCTGCGCGGCCGCCGCCGCATGCACGGCGCCGACGCGCGTGCCGGAGGCGAAGACGGGCGGCAACACTGCGGCGGGAATCTCGAACTGCGCCAGGATCTCCTCCGACCAGGCGCGCGTGCGCACGTCGAACAGCATCGACTCGGTGGCGTTGGATGGCTCGGTGCTGGCGACGCCCGACAGCCGAAAGGTCATCCAGTCGTTGATCATCAGCAGCCGCGCCGCCGGCGTGCCGCCCCGCTTGCGGTACCAGAGATAGCGCGCCAGCGGGAAGATGAACGGCGCCGAGTGGCCGGTGATCTCGTAGAGGCGCTCGCCGCCGAGCGCGCCGAGCACCTCGATGCCTTCCATGAAAGCGCGGCTGTCGAGGTTGGGACCGGCGTAGAGCTCGCGGCCGTCGGCGTCGAGCAGGACGCACCCCTCGCGCTGGCTGGTGGTCGCGACGCCGACGATGTCGGCCGCGGCGACCCCGCAATCGGCCAGCGCGGCGCGCGTGCAGCGCGTCAGGATGGTCCAGAACTGCGCCGGATCGAAGGCGTACTCCTTCACCACCGGCAGGTCGGGATTGGCGACGACGGTGTAGTCCCAGCGCTCGGCCCGCAGCGCCAGCAGGCGTCCGGCGAGGTCGAAGACGGAGCACTTCGCGCCGCCCGTACCGGCGTCGAGAACGGCGATCGCCGGCATGGACGGTCAGCCGCCGAGCACGCCTGGATTGGCGACGTAGGGCGGGCGTCCGCCGCCGAGCCAGGCCTCGATGCCGTCCAGGATCAGGTCGGTCTGATGGCGCACGACGTCGCGCGTCGCACCGCCCAGATGCGGCGCCACCAACACGTTGGGCAGCTGCACGTAACGATTCTCCGGCCGCACCGGCTCGTCGGCGAAGACGTCGAGCGCAGCGCCGGCGAGGTGGCCGTCGCACAGTGCGGCATAGAGCGCGTCGTCGTCGACGATCGCGGCGCGCGCCAGGTTGAGGAAGTAGGCGCCGCGCTTCATCGACCGAATGCGCTCACGGGTGATCAGGCCGTAGTTCTCCGGCGTGTCGGGGCAGTGCAGGGTGAAGACGTCCGCCTGCCGGATGACGTCGTCGAGGCCGAGCGGCTCCGCGCCGGCGGCGCGCACCGCGGCCGCATCGACGAATGGGTCGTACACCACGACGCGGCTGCCGAAGGCGCGCACGCGTTGCACGACGCGGTGGCCGATGGCGCCGAAGCCGACGACGCCGACGGTGACGCCGTTCAGCTCGAAGCCGCCGTAGGTGCTGTAGGCGCTGAGATAGTCCTTGGTGCCGGTGAACGTCATCTGCCCCGACTTGAGCAGGTGGTTGACCGTGTAGATGTGCCGCGCCAGCGCCAGCATGAACCCGAGCGTGAGGTCGGCGACCGCGTCGGCATTGCGCCCGGGCGCGAACAGCACCGGAATGCCGAGCGCGGTGGCGCGCGCCAGGCCGACGTTGATGGGATCGCCACGGCAGCAGCCGATCAGCCGCAGCCGGGTGTTGTCGAGCACCTCGTCGTGCACCAGGTCGGCCTCGACGATCAGCACGTCGGCGCCGATCTCGCCGATGCGCTGCGCGAACTGCGCGCCGTCGAAGTAGATGGTCTGCTTCTCGCGCCAGTCCTCGTGCACCACCTCCATGTGCTGGCCCAGGCGCCGCAGGCCCTCCGGGGTGAACGAGGCGGTGATGAAGGCCTTCACGGGTGTTTCCTCTTCTCGGCGCGGATCAGCATGTGCACCAGGTTGATGACGTGCGGCCGCAGGCGGTCGCGCAGGGCCGGGCTGCGCACGCTGCCGCCCAGCAGGTTGGCGAACTGCTGGCTGTCGAGCATGAACAGCAGCAGCACCGAATGCACGGTCAGCATGAAGATCGGCGCGTCCTGCTCGTCGACGATGCGGCTCAGGTCGTACGTCCAGGTGGCGAAGCGTCGCCACGCCGGCAGCAGGATGTCGCGCTCGATCGCGTTGGTGCCCTCGGTCGCCTCGAGCAGGCGCCGCACCATCAGCTTCGGGATGTTCGGGTTGTCGGCGAAGAAGTCGAACAGGCGGCCCATCGCGTCGTCGACCACCTGGCGGCTCGCCGGGCGCTCCAGCGACGCCTCCGGGATCGACGACTGCACGAGCTCGACGATGCGGTCGTAGATGTCCTCGAAAACGGCGAAGTAGAGCGTCTCCTTCGATTCCCAATGGTAGTGCAGACTGGAGATGTTGACCCCCGCCGCGGCGGCGATCTCGCGCGTCGAGGCGCCCTCGAATCCCTTTGCGGCGAAGACCGCCTCGGCGGCGTTCAGAATGCGCGCTTTGGTCGAGGCCGGTGCTTCGCGCGCCTTGGTCAGTGCCGAGCGCGACACGGTCGCTCTCCACGAGGGTGCGCTTTAATCATTTGACCGAAACGCTTTACGGAAAGGGCTGTCGCACTGTCAAGCAAGCATCCGCGGCGCCCGGCATGCGCGCGCGCGGAGGAAAATTGACATCGCATCTGCCCGCGATTAGAGGGACGCCGCAGCGCCGCGCCAGCGGCGCGCGTTTTTTCTGGAGGTGTTCATGGACGAGTGGGGCTTGGCCAAGCGCCGCGGTGAGGAAGAAGAGGACGAGTTGGAACGGGACGAAGACGACGACGCCGAGGAGACCGACGACGCCGACGAGGCGGAGTGGGACGGCGACGAGGACGACGACGACGACGACGACGACGAGGACTGGGACGACGACGAGGAAGACGACGACGACGGGGACGACGACGAGGACGAAGAAGAGTGGTGATCCCCGCGGCGTGAGCGCATGCGCGCCGTAGTCCAACGGGTTCTGGAGGCCTCGGTCGAGGTGGCGGAAGTCCGCATCAGCCACATCGGCCGGGGCCTTCTCGTTCTGTTGGGCGTCGCCCACGCGGACGGCGAGGCGGAGGCGGACTGGATGACCGACAAGCTGCTCGGCCTGCGCATCTTCGCCAACCCGGACGGGAAGTTCGACGCCTCGCTGCTCGACGTCGGCGGCGCTGCGCTGGTGGTGTCGCAGTTCACGCTCTACGGCGACACCCGCAAGGGCCGGCGGCCCTCGTTCACCGCGGCTGCGCCGCCGGCGCAGGCGGAGCCGCTCTACCGCCGCGTCGTCGACGGCCTGGCCGCGCGCGGCGTGCCGACCGGCGCCGGCCGTTTCGGCGCCACCATGCAGGTGCACCTGGTGAACGACGGTCCGGTCACGCTGATCGTCGATTCCGCCACCGGGTGAACCAATGGCGCGCGCCGGCTTCTACGCCATCCACAACTCCAGCATCCGCTTCGGCCGCGACGGGCGCTGGTATGCCGATGGCCAGCCGATCACCAACCCGCGCATCGCCGACCTCTTCTCGCGGCACGTGCAGCGCGCCGAGGACGGCACCTATCGCCTGCGCATTGCCGACGAGCAGGCGACGATCGAGATCGAGGACACCCCGTACGTGGTGATCGCCGCTGGCGAGACGGATGGGGTGGCCTGGATCGAGCTGAACGACCGCAGTCGTGAAGTCCTCGACCCGACCTCGCTGGCGGTCGGCGCCGACGAGGTGCTCTACTGCCGCGTCAAGGGCGGTCGCGAGCCGGCCCGCTTCCTGCGGCCGGCGTACTACCAGATCGGCCACCTCATCGACGCCGCGCCGGGCGGTGGCTTCATCGTCCGCAGCGCCGGCGGGACCCATCCGATTGGCCGCCGCTGAGTCGACCCCGGGGCTGCACGTCGTCCTGGTGCAGCCAGAGATCCCGCCCAATACCGGCAGCATCGCGCGCCTCTGCGCCGCGACGCGGACGCGGCTGCACCTGGTGCGGCCGCTCGGCTTCTCGCTCGAGGACCGCTACCTGCGGCGCGCCGGGCTGGACTACTGGCCGCACGTCGATCTGCACGTCCACGACGATTGGCAGGCCTACCTCGCCGCCGCGCAGCCGCGCCACGCGCTGGCGTTCTCCGCCCGCGCGACGCGCTCGTACGTCAGCGCACCGCTGCGCGAGACGCCGCTGCACCTGGTCTTCGGCGGCGAGACGCGCGGCCTGCCGGACGCGATTCGCGATGCCTATGCCGCGGCGCTGTTCCGCATCCCGCACTTCAGTCCGCACGTGCGCAGCCTCAACCTGTCCAACGCCGTGTCGATCGTCGTCTACGAGGCGTTGCGCCAGCAGGGTCGGCTCGACGCCTGAGGCCTGGCATCGACACGGGCGCGGGGCTAGGGTCGCGGTCGTGGACGACGTACGCTTCGCCGAGAGCGAGTTCCTGGTCGGGTGGTGCGCAATCTGCGCTCGCGACGTGCTGACCTATCCGGATGCCGAGACGGCCGAGGGCGTCCAACGCTGCGTCCACTGCGAGCAGCGCGTCAGTCGCCTGCGCCCTGCCACCGGCGAGACCCTGCCCGAGCACGGCTACGACCTGCTGGAAGAGGGCGGCTGCGGCCGGCCCGACTGCGGCGGCGGCAAGTGCGGCAGCCGCGGCGCCACGCACTGAGCAGCCGCGGCGCCACGCACTGAGCGGCGCGTCGCCGGTAATCGGCGTGGCAGCGCCCTGATCGCTGTGGCAGCATCGTCGCCATGCTGCGCAGCGTCCGTTTTGGCGTGGTCGTGGTCTGGGCGGCGCTGTTGATTGCCCTGGCGCGCTCGCAGATGCCGCCGGCCGCCACCCCGCCGGCGGATCCAGCTGCGCTACCGGTCGCCGGCGACAGCGCCGCGGCCGAGGACGCCTGGAGCGGGCTCTACATGCAGGGGCACAAGGTCGGCTACGCGCACAGCCGCACCGCGCCGAGGGACGGCGGCTACCGGCTGGACGAAACCTCGGTCATGCGCCTGCGGGTGCTCGACAGCGAGCAGACGATCCGCGCCGTCATCGACGCCGACACCGGCGCCGACTGGGCGGTGCGCCGCTTCGCGGTCAATCTCGACACCGACCTCGGCGCCTTCGACGTGCGCGGCAGCGTCGCCGGCGACACGCTGACCCTGGCGATGCGCTCCGGCGGCGAGACCACCGAGCAGCGCGTGCCAATCAGCGAGCCGATCTACCTGCCGAGCGCGGCGCGCGCCGCGGCGGTGGCGCGCGGCCTGCGTGAGGGCGCGACCTTCACCGTGCGGGTGTTCGACCCGTCCGCGCTGGAGCACCAGCCGATGACCATCCGCGTGCTCGGTCGCGAGTCGCTCTCAGTCGACGGCGTCGCGCAGCCGGCCTGGAAGTTGCGCGAGTCGTTCCGCGGCATCGAGTCGACCGTCTGGCTCGATGCGGCCGGCAAGACGCTGCGCGAGGAAGGGCCGATGGGACTGGTGACGGTGCGCGAGAGCGCCACGCAGGCGATGAACGAGGGGTGGGCGACGGCGCCGTTCGACCTGATGGCGGCGGTCGCGGTGCGTCCGGCGCAGCCGATCTCCGACCCGCGCCAGCGCGACGAGCTGCGCCTGCGCGTCGGCGGGCTCGAGTCGGTGGCCGTGCCGACCGACGCGCGCCAGACGTTGCATGACGGGACGTTGACCGTTCGTCGCGAGCCCGGCGGAGCGGCGAGCTACACCCTGCCGTACGCCGGCGACCAGTGGCGCGGCGAGCTGGCGGCGACGCCGTTCCTGCAGATCGACCATCCGTCGGTGCAGGCGGCGGCGGGCGAGGCGCTCGGCGACGAACGCGATGCGCGCCGCGCCGCCGAGCGATTGCGCCGCTGGGTGTACGGGGCGCTGGAGAAGCGCCCGGCGGCAACCATCCCGAATGCCGTTCAGGTGCTGCAGACGCGCGCCGGCGACTGCAACGAGCACGCCGTGCTGTTCGCCGCGCTGGCGCGCGCCGCCGGCCTGCCGGCGCGCGTCGTCGCCGGATTGGTCTACGCCGACGGCGTGTTCCTGTACCACGCCTGGGACGAGGTCTGGCTCGGCGACGGCTGGGTCAGCGTCGACGCCGCCTTCGACCAGAGCCCGGTGGACGTGACGCACATCAAGTTGGTGGAGGGCGGTCCCGAGGCACACGCGGCGTTGGTGCCGGTCATCGGTCGGCTCACGCTCGACGTGCTGCCGGGGGAGGCGGGGTGAGGCGCGACCGCGGCGGCCTGCCGCCGCTGCATCTGCAGCTCGCCGGGCCCGCAGCGCGACCGAGCGGATTCCCCGATCACGCCTTCGTGCTGCCGGCGCTCGCCGTCGGCGAGTACCCGACGCCGGAGGACGCCGGCTGGTTGCGCGCGGCGCAGCGCTTCACCGCCGTGGTCTCGCTGCAGGACGACGAGGACCTGCGCCGCAAAGGGCTGCACGCGGGCGCGCTCGGCCGCGCCTTCGACGCGGCCGGCCTCGACTGGCTCCGCCATCCGGCCGAGGACGGCAACCCGGAGAGCCTGCGTGGCGCGCTCGACGCCGCGGTCGCGTCGGTGCACCGGCACGTGGCGAGCGGCGGGCGCGTCTACCTGCACTGCAATGCCGGCCTCAATCGGGCCCCGACCGTGGCCATCGCCTATCTGCACGTGCATCGCGGCCTGGACCTGGACGCGGCGCGCGATCGGGTGAAGGCGGTGCGCGCCTGCGTTCCGTACATGCGCGTGCTGGAGGCGCACTTCGGCGCCTGAGCCTCAGTGTGCGCCGGTGCCGCGGCGCCGCAGCGGCGCTTCGTTGAAGTCGAGCCAGTAGCGGCCGAGGTGCTGCAGCAGCTCGTTGAAGCGGTCGAAGTCGACCGGCTTGCGGACGTAGCTGTTGACGCCGAGGCGGTACGCCTCCTGGATGTCCTGCTCCTCGTTGGACAGCGTCAGCACCACCACCGGCAACAGCCGCGTGCGCCCGTCGGCGCGCAGGCGGCGCAGCACTTCGAGCCCGTCGACCTTCGGCAGCTTGAGGTCGAGCAGCACCAAGTCGGGTTGCAGGTCGACGTTGCGGCCGGTGTAGGCGCCGTTGGCGAACAGGAAGTCGAGCGCCTCGACGCCGTGCCGCACCACCACGACCTCGGTGGCGATGCGGTTCTTCTTCAGCGCCCGCATGGTCAGCTCGACGTCGTCGGGATTGTCTTCGACGAGCAGGATCAAGCGGTTGGACGGCATCGCGGTGCTCTCGCTCCTCCCCTGCGATCGCCCCGGGGGCGACGGCCGCGCCTATACAGCAGGTTGTCCCCGCGTGCTCAAGCGCGCGCCGCGAGCGGTCCGGCGATGGGGACGTGAATGCGGAAATTGGCGCCGCGGCCGGGCGCGCTGCTCACCTCGATCTCGGCGCCGAGCACGGTGGCGAGGCGCTTGACGATGTAGAGCCCGAGGCCGACGCCACCCGGCGCGCGCTCGCCATCCGGCGCCTGACGGAACATCTCGAAGATCTCCGACAGGTGCTCGGCCTTGATCCCCATGCCCGAGTCCTGCACGACGAAGGTGAGGATCTGGCGATCGGCGGGCGCCGACACCGACACCGTCACCATGCCGTGATGGGTGAACTTGAGCGCGTTGTGGATCAGGTTGCGCAACAGGATCTGCAGCTTGCTCGGATCGGTGCGGATCGGCGGCAGGCCGGGCGCGATACGCCAGTTGAGCTCCACCGACGGCTTGCGCCAGGCGGGCGGGATCTGCACCTGCAGCTGCTCGAAGATCTGGCCGACGGTGATGTCGCGCAGGTCGACGGTCATCAGGCCGCGCTCCAGGCGGCTCATGTCGAGCGTCGCCTGGATCAGTTCCAGCAGTTGCAGCGCCTGCGTGCGCACCGTGCCGAGGGTGTCGATGTGGTCCTGCTCGAGGTCGCCGAAGGCGCCCTCGAGCTGCAGGTCGGTGTAGCCGATGATGACGTTCAGCGGCGTGCGCAGCTCGTGCGACATCGTCGCCATGAACTCTTCCTTGAGCTGGTTGGCGGACTGCAGGTCGGCGATCAGGTTGGCGTGGTCGAGCGCCGCCGAGGCGTGGACGGCAATCCCCGCCAGGAT
Organism: Deltaproteobacteria bacterium; assembly: GCA_033764095.1. Lineage (GTDB taxonomy): Bacteria > Desulfobacterota > Binatia > HRBIN30 > CADEER01 > JBDTMT01. The sequence goes on from JANRJF010000244.1 coordinate 25,708, forward strand.
GCGCGAGTCGCGCGCCGCGAACGCCGCCTGCTTCTCGCCGCGCGCCGCGAACAACAGGCCGCGCAACTGGTCGCCGCGCTGCAGCCGCACGCCGAGCAGGCCGCTCGCCTTCCAGCGTTGCAGGAGGCCGCGCAGCATCGGCTCGCGCACGCTCGCCGGGGACAGCTGGAAGACCTCGCCGGAGCGTGCCTGCACCAGGGTCGGCACCGTCTCCGGCCGCACCTCGACCTGGCGCAGGTCGGTGCCGCCGAGTGCGTGCGGGCCGTGGATGGCGCCGACCCGGAAGGTCTCGCTGGCGTCGTCCCAGAGCAGCAGCGCGGTGCCGATGGCGCGCAGCTGACAGCCGGTGCCGCGCGCGATCTGGTCGGCGATGGCGCCCGGGTCGAGCGCCGAGGTGATGCCGTTGGCCACCTCCAGCACCGCGGTCGCCACCTCGGTGGTTTCCTTGATCGCGACGTTCTCGCTCTCCAGGCGCTGGCCGGCCTCGCGCAGCCGCTCGTGCTCGCCGGCGACGCGCGCCTCGGTGCGCCGCACGCGCTGCGTGGCGGCGAACATGACGGCACTGCTCAGTCCCAGCGCGACGAACACGACCAGCGCCGGCGGCGCGCCGAGTGCCGGCAATCCGCCGGCTGCCTGCGCCACGGCGAATCCGCCCGCCAACGCCAGGGCGGTGAGCGGGGCCAGGCCGGGGCGGCGCGGCAGGGCGAGCGCGCTGCCGGCGACCACGGCGCTGAACAGCAGCGGCAGGACGCCGTCCGGCAGCGGCTGACGACTGAGCAGATAGCTTGCGCCGCCGAGCGGTACGAGGGCGAGCTCAGGCGTGACCAGGCGCAGCGCCAGCGGCTTCAGCGCCGGCCCGACGATCACCGCCGCAGCGGCGAACAGCGCGGCCGCCGCCAGCGCCACCGGTAGGCCGCCGCGCAGGGTGAACGAGAGCTCGATCTGCGAGGCGAGTGCCGCCAGCGCCAGCGCGATGAGCAGCATCGGCACGGCGCCCAGGCCGCGGCGCTCGACCGGGCGGGGCGGCGCACTGGCGGCGTCCCAGGCGAGTTGCGGGCGCTCGACCGAAGGGACCTCGGCAGACGCGCGCTCCGCCGCACGTGGAATCTTGGTCACCACCGCCATGACGCGGCCGACATGTGCCAGGAGCGTGCCATGCGGATGCCCACCTCGCCGATCCCCTCCGGCGCCGCGTCATGCGGGCTTGGCGGGCTCTTTGTCGCCGCGAATCCGGTGCCGCTCCGCGCGTTCGCGTCAAAATCGGCGCGACATGCTGCTTTGTTGACGCCGTGTGCGGCGCCATGCGCCGTCGCAATGTTGACTCGTGCGAGGTGCCCAGCTACGAAGGGCGTGCCTTTAACTTGGTCCGGTGAGGCCAGAAAGGGTTTCGATGTTCCACCTCAGCAACTTCCACGACAGGACACTCGACTAGAGCCCCCTCGGCGGCGAGGGGGCTTTTTTTTGCCATGGCGGCGACGGAACGATTGGTTCTGGACGCGCAAGGGGTCGAGCGCGCGCTGGCTCGCATCGCGCACGAGATCCTCGAGCGCAACAAGGGCGTCGACAACCTCGCGTTCATCGGCGTGCGCTCGCTCGGCGTCGAGATCGCGCAGCGCCTGGTCGACAAGACCGCCGCGATCGAGGGGGTGCGACCGCCGAGCGGGATCATCGACATCACCCTCTACCGCGACGACCTGCACCGCTCCTTCCAGCAGCCGCGCGTCGAGGGCACCGACATCCGCTTTCCGATCGACGAGCGCGCGCTGGTGCTGGTCGACGACGTGCTCTACACCGGGCGCACCGTCCGCGCCGCGCTCGATGCGCTGATGGACTTCGGCCGCCCGCGCAGCGTGCAGCTGGCCGTCCTGATCGACCGCGGCCATCGCGAGCTGCCCATCCGCGCCGACTACGTGGGCAAGAACCTGCCCACCGCGATGAACGAATCCGTGCAGGTACGGCTGAAAGAGCGGGACGGGCGCGACGAGGTCGTGCTGATCCGCTCGGAGGAGGGCTGACGATGTTCACCCACCGACATCTGCTGGGCCTCGAGGGACTGTCGCGCGAGGAGATCCTCTACCTCATCGACACCGCCGGCACGTTCAAGGAGATCTCCGACCGCGAGATCAAGAAGGTGCCGACGCTGCGCGGCAAGACGGTGGTCGGCCTCTTCTACGAGGCCAGCACGCGCACCCGCACCTCGTTCGAGATCGCCGCCAAACGCCTGAGCGCCGACTACGTCAACATCAGCGCATCGACCAGCAGCAGCACCAAGGGGGAGACGCTGCTCGACACGGCGCGCAACATCGCCGCCATGCGGCCCGACGCGCTGGTCATGCGGCACGCCTCGGCCGGCGCCGCCCACTTCCTCGCCCAGCGCATCGAATGTCCGGTGATCAACGCCGGTGACGGCGCGCACGAGCATCCCACCCAGGCGCTGCTCGACCTGCTCACCATCCGCGACAAGATCGGCCGGCTGGAGGACCTCACCGTCGCGATCGTCGGCGACATCCTGCACAGCCGGGTGACGCGCTCGAACATCCATGCGCTGCGCGCGCTCGGCAATCGCGTTCGCCTGATCGGTCCGCCGACCCTGCTGCCGTCCGAGGCCGCGGCCTGGGGCGAGGTGCACCACGACCTGCGCACCGGGCTGCGCGACGTCGACGTGGTGATGATGCTGCGCCTGCAGCGCGAGCGGCAGGGGCGCAACTACCTGCCCAGCCTCGACGAGTACTCGCGCTACTTCTGCCTCAACCGCGCCGCGCTCGACTGCGCCCGACCGGAGGCGGTGGTGATGCACCCCGGCCCGATCAACCGCGGCGTCGAGATCGCCAGCGACGTCGCCGACGGCGCCGCCTCGCTGATCATGCAGCAGGTGACCAACGGCGTCGCGGTGCGCATGGCGGTGCTCTTCCTGCTCGTCAACCGCGTGCGCGCGGCCGGGCTCGACCTCACCCAGCCAGAACAACAGGCGGCGCCGGAGCGGCGGCGCAAGGCGAGCTGATGGCGTCGATCTTGATCACCGGTGGCACGGTCATCGACCCGGCCAACGACCGGCACGGCGCGTTCGACCTGCTGATCGAGCACGGCCGCATCGCGCGCCTGGCCAACCCGGGCGACATTGGCGAGGCCGACGAGGTCGTCGACGCCAGCGACTGCTGGGTGGTGCCCGGCCTGATCGACATGCACGTGCACCTGCGCGAGCCGGGCTACGAGTACAAGGAGACGGTGCAGACCGGCACGCAGGCCGCGGTGGCCGGTGGCTTCACCGCCGTCGCCTGCATGGCCAACACCAATCCGGTCAACGACACCGGCGCGGTGACCAAGTACATCGTCGAGAAGGCGGTCGCCGCCAACCTGGCGCGCGTCTATCCGATCGGCGCGCTGTCGGTCGGCCTCAAGGGCGAGCGCCTCGCCGAGATCGGCGAGATGCGCGAGGCGGGCATCGTCGCGGTATCGGACGACGGCCGGCCGGTGATGGACAGCGCGCTGATGCGACACGCGTTGGAGTACAGCGCCATGTTCGACCTGGCGGTGATCGCGCACGAGGAGGACCTGGCGCTGGCCGGCGAGGGCTGCATGAACGAGGGGCCGACCGCGTTCCGCCTCGGGCTCAAGGGCATGCCGTCGGCGGCCGAGGAGGCGATGGTGGCGCGCGACATCGCGCTGCTCGAGCGCACCGGCGGCCGCCTGCACATCGCCCACGCCAGCACCGCCGGTACGGTGGATCTGGTGCGCCGCGCCAAGGCGCGTGGCCTGGCGGTGACCGCCGAGGCGACGCCGCATCACTTCAGCCTCACCGAGGAGGCGGTGGGCGATTACGACACCAACGCCAAGATGGCGCCGCCGTTGCGCCTGGCAAGCGACGTCGCGGCCATCGTCGCGGGATTGAAGGACGGCACCATCGACGCCATCGCCACCGATCACGCGCCGCACCATCACGACGAGAAGAACGTCGAGTTCGACTGCGCCGCCAAGGGCATCGTCGGCCTGGAGACGGCCCTGCCGCTGTGTCTGGCGCTGGTGCGCGAGCACGGCCTGGCGGTGGAGACGCTGGTGCGGGCGATGAGCACCAACCCCGCCCGCATCCTCGGTGTCGCGGGCGGCAGCCTCGCCGACGGCGCCGTGGCCGACGTCACCGTCATCGACCCCGACGCCACCTGGCAGGTGGAGGCCGACCGCTTCCAGTCCAAGTCGCGCAACACGCCCTTCGGCGGCTGGACGATGACCGGCCAGGCGCGCGCCACCATCGTCGGTGGCGTGGTGAAGTGGCGCATCTTGGAACCCGCCAGCGGGCGGAGAAAGCGCAGCGCAACACGATGAGAGCCTTGCTCGCCCTGGCCGACGGCACGGTCTTCGAAGGCACCGGGTTCGGCGCCGAGACCGAAGCGATCGGCGAGGTGGTCTTCAACACCTCGATGACCGGCTACCAGGAGATCCTCACCGATCCGTCCTACTGCGGCCAGCTGGTCGCCATGACCTATCCGGAGATCGGCAACGTCGGCGTCAACCCCGAGGACGTCGAGTCGTCGCGCCCCTACGTCGAGGGCTTCATCGTCAAGGAGTACTGGGAGACGCCGAGCAACTGGCGCGCGACCCAGTCGCTCGGCGACTATCTGAAGGATCACAACATCCCGGGCATCCAGGGCATCGACACGCGCGCGTTGGTGCGGCTGCTGCGCGACAAGGGCAACCTCAACGGCGTGCTGTCGACGCGCGACCAGGATCGCGACCGCCTGGTGCGCGCGGCGCGCGAGGCGCCGAGCATGGAGGGGCAGGACCTGGTCGGGCGCGTCACCTGCGCCAAGCCCTACGACTGGGACGAGGCGCGCTGGACGCTCGACCAGGGCTACGTGAAGGCGGCCGGGCCGGGGAAGCACTTCGTCGTCGCCTACGACTTCGGCATCAAGCGCAACATCCTGCGCAACCTGGTGCAGTCGGGATGCACGGTGCGCGTGGTTCCCGCCGGCACGCCGGCGGCCGCGGTGCTGGCGATGCAGCCGGATGGCGTCTTCCTCTCCAACGGTCCCGGCGATCCCGCCGCCGTGCCGTATGCCGCCGAGGCGGTGCGCGGCCTGGTCGGCAAGGTGCCGATCTTCGGCATCTGCCTGGGCCACCAGATCCTCGGCCTGGCGCTCGGCGGCGAGACGTACAAGCTCAAGTTCGGCCACCACGGCGGCAACCAGCCGGTCAAGGACCTGACCACCGGCAAGGTCGAGATCACCAGCCAGAACCACGGCTTCGCCGTCGACGTCGACTCGCTCGGCGGCAAGGCCGAGCTGACCCACGTCAACCTCAACGACCAGACCCTCGAGGGGCTGGCGCACAAGCAGCTGCCGCTGTTCTCCGTGCAGTACCATCCCGAGTCGTCGCCCGGTCCGCACGACGCCAACTATCTCTTCCGCCGCTTCGTCGACCTGATGGAGCGCGAGCGCTGAACCGATGCCGAAACGTACCGATCTGCAGACCATCCTCCTCATCGGCTCCGGCCCGATCGTCATCGGCCAGGCCTGCGAGTTCGACTACTCCGGCACCCAGGCGTGCAAAGCCCTGAAGGAAGAGGGCTACCGCGTCGTGCTGGTGAACTCGAACCCGGCGACGATCATGACCGATCCGGAGTTCGCCGACCGCACCTACGTCGAGCCACTCAGCGTCGCCATCCTGGAGAAGCTGATCGAGCGCGAGAAGCCCGACGCGCTGCTGCCGACGGTCGGCGGCCAGACGGCGCTCAACCTCACCATCGAGCTGGCCGAGGCCGGCATCCTGGAGAAGCACGGCGTCGAGCTGATCGGCGCCAACATCGCGGCGATCAAGAAGGCCGAGGATCGCGACCTGTTCAAGGCGGCGATGCAGCAGATCGGCCTCGACGTGCCGAAGAGCGGCATCGCCCACACCTTCGACGACGCGATGCGGCTGAAGCGCGAGATCGGCCTGCCGCTGATCATCCGCCCGTCGCGTACGCTCGGCGGCACCGGCGGCGGCATCGCCGAGACCGAGGCGGAGTACGATCGGTTGGCGTCCGCCGGCCTCGCCGCGTCGCCGATCAGCGAGATCCTGGTCGAAGAGTCGATCGCCGGCTGGAAGGAATTCGAGCTGGAGGTGATGCGCGACCGCCAGGACAACGTCGTCATCATCTGCTCGATCGAGAACCTCGACCCGATGGGCGTACACACCGGCGACAGCATCACCGTCGCGCCGGCGCAGACGCTGACCGACAAGGAGTACCAGATCCTGCGCGACGCCTCGCTGGCGATCATCCGCGAGATCGGCGTCGACACCGGCGGCTCGAACATCCAGTTCGCCGTGCATCCCGGCACCGGCCGCCTGGCGGTGATCGAGATGAACCCGCGCGTCTCGCGCAGCTCGGCGCTGGCCAGCAAGGCGACGGGCTTCCCGATCGCCAAGATCGCCGCCAAGCTGGCGGTCGGCTACACGCTCGACGAGATCCGCAACGACATCACGCGCGAGACGCCGGCCAGCTTCGAGCCGACCATCGACTACGTGGTCACCAAGATCCCGCGCTTCACCTTCGAGAAGTTCGCCCAGACGCCCGACTTCCTGACCACGCAGATGAAGTCGGTCGGCGAGGCGATGGCGATCGGGCGCACCTTCAAGGAGTCGCTGCAGAAGGCGTTGCGCTCGCTGGAGATCGATTCCTACGGCTTCGACGACAAGGGCCGCGGCGTGCGCTGCACCGGCACGGAGCTGGACGACAAGCTGCGCATCCCGAACGCGCGGCGCATCTGGTACGTCGCCGACGCCTACCGGCAGGGCTACGACACCGAGCAGATCTTCGCGCTGTCCAAGATCGACCCGTGGTTCCTGGAGAACATCCGCCAGATCATCGCCGCGGAGCAGACCGTCAGCCTGGCGCCCGACGCGTTGCGCCGCGCCAAGGCGATGGGCTTTTCGGACGTGCGCCTGGCGACGCTGCTCGATCGGAGCGAGGAAGAGGTGCGCCAGGCGCGCCTCACGCACGGCATCGTGCCGGCGTTCAAGACGGTGGACACCTGCGGCGCCGAGTTCGTGGCGCACACGCCGTATCTGTACTCGACCTACGAGCACCAGGACGAGAGTGCCGTCACCGCGCGCAAGAAGATCATGATCCTCGGCGGCGGCCCGAACCGCATCGGCCAGGGCATCGAGTTCGACTACTGCTGCGTGCACGCCGCCTTCGCCCTGAAGGAGGCCGGGTTCGAGACCATCATGGTCAACTGCAACCCGGAGACGGTCAGCACCGACTACGACACCTCCGACAAGCTCTACTTCGAGCCGCTCACCCGCGAGGACGTGCTGAGCATCGTCGAGCGCGAGAAGCCGGACGGCGTGATCGTGCAGTTCGGCGGCCAGACGCCGCTCAAGCTCGCCGTGCCGCTGGAGAAGGCCGGCGTGCCGATCATCGGCACCTCGCCCGACGCCATCGACCGCGCCGAGGACCGCGAGCGCTTCGCCGCGCTGCTCACCAAGCTCGGCCTGCGCCAGCCCAACAACGGCATCGCGTTCACCGTCGATCAGGCGGTCGAGGCGGCGCGTCGCATCGGCTTCCCGGTGCTGGTGCGGCCGTCGTACGTGCTCGGCGGACGGGCGATGGAAACCGTCTACGACGAGGAGGCGCTGCGCGGCTACATGGACCGCGCCGTCGAGATCGGCCCCGGGCGGCCGGTGCTGATCGACCAGTTCCTGGAGGACGCGGTCGAGCTCGACGTCGACGCGATCAGCGACGGCGAGACGGTGATCGTCGGCGGCATCATGGAGCACATCGAGCGCGCCGGCGTGCACTCCGGCGACAGCGCCTGCTCGCTGCCGGCCTATTCGGTGGCGCCGCAGGTGCTCGACGAGATCCGCCGCCAGACCATCGCGATGGCGAAGGATCTTGGCGTCGTCGGGCTGATGAACGTGCAGTTCGCGGTGCAGCGCGGCGAGGTGTTCATCATCGAGGTGAATCCGCGCGCCTCGCGCACCGTGCCGTTCGTCAGCAAGGTGATCGGCGTGCCGCTCGCCAAGCTGGCGGCGCGGGTGATGGTCGGCGAGAAGCTCGCCGACCTCGGCCTGACGCACGAGATCGTTCCGACCCACATGGCGGTGAAGGAAGCGGTCTTCCCGTTCGCCAAGTTCCCCGGCGTCGACACGCTGCTCGGACCGGAGATGAAGTCGACCGGCGAGGTGATGGGCATCGACCGCTCGTTCGGCGTCGCCTTCGCCAAGGCGCAGCTCGGCGCCGGCACCGTGCTGCCGCTGGAGGGCACCGCGTTCCTCAGTGTCGAGGACGCCGACAAGCCGGGGCTGGTGGCGATCGCCCAGCGCCTGTCGCGCGCCGGCTTCCGTCTGATCGGCACCGGTGGCACCGCCGACTACCTGGCCGAGCGCGGCGTGACCATCGACCGCATCAACAAGATCCAGGAGGGCAGCCCGCACGCGGTCGATGAGATCCGCGCCGGCCGCATTCACCTGATGATCAACACGCCGAAGGGCAGCGGCGCGCAGAGGGATTCCTTCCCGCTGCGCCGCGCCGCGCTGGAGTGGAAGGTGCCGTACTTCACCACCATCGCCGGCGCCGCCGCTGCCACCGGCGGCATCGAGGTCCTGCAGCAGGGCGGCCTCGGAGTGCGCTCGCTGCAGGAGTACCACGGCCGCGACTGAGGCGCGCCCGGCGAATTGCTGCCGCGCAAGCGGGCATCTATGGTCCGCCACATCGCCGGATTGCGACGTGAGCGGAGCCCCCGATACGGCGCCTTGTGGCGCTGACGCGCTGAGCGAGTTCCTCGCCGCGCTGCGCCGTCCGCTCGACTATCTGAGCAGCGGCGGTGCGGCAGCGGCGCGCACGCAGATCGCGGGTCGTCAGCTTGCCGCCCGCGGGCGCGAGCTGATCGACCGGCTCGACGGGCCGCGCGGCGCCGCAGTCGAGGCACTCTGCCGGGAGCTCGAGCGCCTCGAAGCCGCGGCGACGGCGGCCGAGCGCGTCACGCGCGCGGCCGCATGCCGCGGGCTGGCCGAGGCGCTGGCGGGGCAGGCGACGGGCCCGGCCGAGCCGCCGCCCAGTTACGTCGCGACGACTCCCGAGTCGCTGGCCGCGGCGCTCGCCGAGCTCGGCCGGCCGGTGCAGTTCGCGCGCGACGTTGGACCGGCGCGCGCCCCGCACCTGCGCAAGTTCGGCATCGAGACGATCGAGGACCTCCTTTACCACCTGCCGTTCCGCTACGAGGATCGCCGCCAGATGTGCGACATCGCCAGCGCGCCGGTCGGCGAGGAGGTCGGCATCGTCGGCGAGCTGGCGCACCTGTCGGAGCGCAGCGTCGGGCGCGGCGGCCGCCGGCGCATCCTCGAGGGCGTCCTGCGCGATGCGTCCGGGCTGCTCGGCCTCACCTGGTACAACGGCGTCAAGTACTTCGCGACGCGCTTCAAGCACGCCGAGCGCGTGCTGGTGTACGGCAAGATCGAGCGCTCGCCCGGCGGCGGCAAGCGCATCGTGCACCCCGACGTCGAGCTGCAGCCGGACGAGGCGATCGGCGCCGGCATCCTGCCCATCTACCAGAAGCCGACGAGCATGACCGTCGGCACCATCCGCAAGATCGTCCAGCAGGCGGCGGCGAAGTTCGCGCCGCTGGTGCCGGCGGTGCTGCCGCCGGCGGTGGTCGGCCGCGCCGGCGTCGGCGATCCGGGGACGGCCCTGGCCGCGCTGCACGCGCCGCCGCCCGACGCCGACGTCGCCCGCCTGAATCACTTCGCCACCGCCGCGCACCGCGCGCTGGTGTTCGACGAGCTGTTCTTCCTGCAGCTCGGGCTCGGGCTGAAGCGCCGCCAGGCGCTGCGCGAGCAGGGGCTGGCGCTGCCGCGCAGCGGCGCGCTGACCGAGCGCCTGGCCGCGGCCCTGCCGTTCGCACTCACCGGGGCGCAGCAGCGGGTGATCGAGCAGGTGTACGCGGACATGGCGCGGCCGCATCCGATGCACCGCCTGGTGCAGGGCGACGTCGGCAGCGGCAAGACCATGGTGGCGCTGTTCGCCGCGCTGGTGGCGATCGAGAACGGTTGGCAGGCGGCCTTCATGGCGCCCACCGAGCTGCTCGCCGAGCAGCACCACGCGACGCTGGCGCGTTTCGCGGCGCCGCTCGGCGTGCGCAGCGCGCTGCTCACCGCCGACGCGCTGCGCGCCGCCGGCAAGAAGAAGGTCTACGCGGCGCTGGAGAGCGGTGAGATCCAGCTGGCGGTCGGCACGCACGCGCTCATCCAGGCCGGCGTGTCGATGCCGCGTCTGGCCCTCGGGGTGATCGACGAGCAGCACCGCTTCGGTGTCCTGCAGCGCGCCGCGCTGGCCAAACTGCGTGGCGACGGCGGGCCGGCGCCCGACATCCTGCTGATGACCGCGACACCGATCCCGCGCACCCTGGCGATGACGGTCTATGGCGACCTCGACGTCTCGCTGCTCGACGAGCTGCCGCCGGGACGCAAGCCGGTGCGCACCGCGGTGGTGTTCGAGTCGCGCCGCAAGGAGGTCTACGAGCGCGTCAAGGCGCAGCTCGCGCTCGGCCGGCAGGCGTACATCGTCTACCCGCTGGTCGAGGCGTCGGAGAAGGAGGATCTGCGCGACGCGACCAGCAATGCGCGCGAGCTCGGTGCGACGGTGTTCGCCGGCCTGCGCGTCGGCCTGCTGCACGGCCGCATGAAGGCCGACGAGAAGGACGCGGTGATGCGCGCCTTCCGCAACGGCGACCTGCAGGTGCTGTTCAGCACGACGGTGATCGAGGTCGGCGTCGACGTGCCGAACGCCACCATCATGGTGGTCGAGCACGCCGAGCGCTTCGGCCTCTCGCAACTGCACCAGCTGCGCGGCCGGGTCGGGCGCGGCAGCGAGGAGGCGAGCTGCATCCTGGTGGCGCGCTACCTCGGCGACCAGGAGTCGGATACCTACAAGCGCCTGATCACCGCCATGCGCGGCACCACCGACGGCTTCAAGATCGCCGAGATCGACCTCGAGCTGCGCGGCCCGGGCGACTTCCTCGGCACCCGCCAGCACGGGCTGCCGGACTTCCGCGTCGCCAGTTTGATCCGCGACACCCGCACGCTGGCCGAGGCGCGCGAGGCGGCCGAGCAGTGGCTGACGCTCGACCCGCACCTGCGCTCCCCCGAGTCACAACCCCTGCGCCAGGTCCTCGAACACCGCTGGAAAGGCCGCCTCGGCCTCGCCGAGATCGGTTGAGACGACCTCCTTCCCCGGCGCCGCGCGGGGAAGGCCTTCTTCCGAGAACTTTCCGCTCCCCTTCCGGACTTGGCGGTGCCCCCGCCGGCATAGACGCTCAGACGACTATTGACGGGGGCGCCGCGTTGGCTTCCGCCCAAATGAAGGAGAAGACGGTGAGGACACGGACATCACGAGCGTTCTGGACAGCCCCGCTGATCGCCGGGTTGGTCGCATTCGCGTTGGCGGGACCGGCGCGCGGGTTCGATGAGCTGCGCGGCTGGATCGAGGAGGACCTGGTCGAGGATGCGGCGGTCGACGCCTACGTCTACGCCTATCCCCTCATCACCATGGAGTACACGCGGCGGGTATCGACCAACGTCGCTGCGCCGGAGGCCACGCACGCGCCGATGGGGCAGTTCGTGCGCATGCGCGAATACCCGACCGCGGCGTTCCGCGACGTGACGGCGCCGAACGCCGACACGCTCTACACCGTCGCCTGGCTCGACGTCAGCAAGGAGCCGTGGATCGTCAGCATCCCCGACATGAAGGGGCGCTACTTCCTGTTGCCGATGCTCGACGCCTGGACGAACGTCTTCCAGGTTCCGGGCAAGCGCACCACCGGCACCGGCCCGCAGAAGTACGCGATCACGCCGCCGGGCTGGCACGGCACGCTGCCGGCCGGGGTGAAGGCGTACGAGTCGCCCACCGCGATGGTGTGGATCCTCGGCCGCATCTACTGCACCGGCACGCCGGAGGACTACAAAGCCGTGCACGCCCTGCAGGACCAGTTCTCGCTGGTGCCGCTCAGCGCCTACGGCAAGCCGTACACGCCGCCGGCGGGAACGGTCGATCCGAATATCGACGGGAAGACCGCGGTGCGCGATCAGGTCGACGGCCTGAGCGGCACCGCCTATTTCACCCTGCTGGCGCAACTGCTGAAGACCAATCCACCCGCCGCCGCCGACGCGCCGATGGTCGCCAAGCTGAAGCGACTCGGCATCGTCCCCGGCCAGGACTTCGACCCGACCTCGCTCGACGAGGCGACGCGCAAGGCGATCGACGCCACTCCGCAGCCGGGCCAGAAGAAAGTCATGTCCTGGCTCAAAGAGGGCCTGCTCACCGGCGACATGAAGATGGAGGAGGGCTGGCTGCTCACCACGCACACCGGCCTCTACGGCACCAACTACCGGCAGCGCGCCCTCGTCACCGCCATCGGGCTGGGCGCCAACCGGCCGGAGGACGCGATCTACCCGATGTCGCAGGGCCAGGACATCCTGCAGAAGTACGACGGCACCAAGCGCTACGTCATGCACTTCGAGAAGGGCAAGCTGCCGCCGGTGAATGGGTTCTGGTCGCTGACCATGTACGATGCCGACTTCTTCTTCGTCGCCAACCCGCTGAACCGCTACACGCTGAGCCAGCGCAACGCGCTGAAGGCGAACACGGACGGCTCGGTCGATCTCTACATCCAGCACGACTCGCCGGGACCCGACCGCGAGTCGAACTGGCTGCCCGCACCGGCCGCTCCCTTCGTCCTGATGCTGCGCATGTACTGGCCAAAGGACCAGCCGCCGTCGATTCTGGATGGAACGTGGCGAGTTCCCCGGGTACATGAGGCGTCCTGAGGTGTGACGCCGGCGGGCGCGGATGCGGCGCGGCGAGGGGAGGACGGTCATGGGTAAGCACAGCGATCAACTCACGATGCGGCGGCGCGGGCTCTCGCGCCGCCTGCTGGCAGTGCTCGCCGCCGGTCTGCTCGGCGCGCTGCCGGGCTGTGCGGCGCGCGGCGCCAGCGACGGCGGTGGTCAGGCGTCCGCCGGCGGTGGCGCCGGCGCACCGCCGGCGAGCGTCGACCCATGGCCGCGGCAGCTGCAGCTGTCGGACGCAACCGCGCTGGTCTACTCGCCGCAGGTGGAGAGCTGGCAGGGCAACCAGCTCGCCTTCCGCTCGGCCGTGGCGATCACCCCGAGCGGCTCCAGCGACAAGACCTACGGGGTCGTCTGGGCGACGGCGCGCACCGAGGTCGATCGCATGTCGCGCCGCGTCAGCCTGGAGAACCTCACCCTGACGCGCAGCAAGTTCCCCACCCTCGCCGACAACGGCGCGCACTACCTGTCGGAGCTGCAGGGCCAGTTGCCGAGCGCCGCGCAGACCATCGCGCTCGACCGCTTGCAGGCGTCGCTGGCGGCATCGGGCACCGTGCACACCAAGGGCGTGGCGGTGCAGAACACGCCGCCGCGCATCCTGGTCAGCTACACGCCGGCGGTGCTGGTGCCGATCGACGGCCAGGCGGTGCTGCGGCCGGTGCCCGGCACCAACCTGCAGCGCGTGATCAACACCCGCGCGCTGATCGTGCGCGCGGGCTCGACCTATTACCTGCACGTCTACGACGGCTGGCTGCAGGCGAGCGCCGTCGACGGACCCTGGAGCCAGGCGAGCAGCACGCCCGCCGCGCTGCCGAACCTGGCGCAGACGCTCAGCGCCAGCGGCACGGTGGATCTCCTGAGCGGTGCCAACGCGCAGCCGCCGCCGTCGCTCGCCAACGGCGTGCCGGCGATCTACATCGCCCACCAGCCCTCCGAGCTGCTGGTGTTCAAAGGCCAGCCCAACCTGCAGCCGGTCGGCAACACCGGCCTGCTGTGGGCGTCGAACACCACCTCCGACGTCATCGTCGACACCGCCACCAGCAACTACTACGTGCTGCTCTCCGGCCGCTGGTATGAGGCGCAGGGGCTGAGCGGGCCCTGGACCTACGTGCCGAGCAACGGCCTGCCGGCGGCGTTCGCCAGGATCCCCCCCAGCTCGCCGGCCGGCGTCGTGCTCGCCGCGGTCGCCGGCACGCCGCAGGCCAAGGAAGCGGTGATCGAGAACTCGATTCCGCAGACCGCCACCATCCCGCGCAGCGGCGGTCCGAGCTTCACCAGCAACATCGCCGGCGCGCCGCAGTTGAAGCCGATCGCCGGCACGCCGCTGCAGTACGTCTACAACTCGGCGACGCCGATCATCCGCGTCGACGCCAAGACCTGGTACGCGCTGTACGGCGGCGTCTGGTACGAGGGCACCTCGGCGCAGGGACCGTGGGTGGTCGCCGCCACCGTGCCCGAGGTCATCTACACCATCCCGCCGAGCTCGGCGCTGTACTACGTCACCTACGCGCGCGTGTACGGCTACACCGACGAGGTGGTCTACGTCGGCTACACGCCGGGCTACATGGGCACCGTGGTGACGCCGGACGGCACCGTCGTCTACGGCACCGGCTACGTCTACCCGGCCTACGTCGGCGACGTGTGGGTCGAGCCGCCGGTGACCTACGGCATCGAGGCGCAGCCGGTGTACAACCCGGCGGTCGGCTACGCCTACGGCTTCGGCATGGGCCTGGCGACCGCGGCGGTGGTCGACAGCTGGGACTCGCCCGCCTACTACGACACCGTCTACCACGGCTATCCGTGCTGCGGGTCGGTGAGCGCCAACACCTACGGACACTACGGCGACGTCAGCACCTCGGGCACCCGCACCTGGTACAACAACAACAATGCCACCGGCACCAACGCGAGCGGCTCGTACACCAACCACGCCACCGGCACGACCGGCCGCTACACGGCGTCGGAAAGCTACGACTACGACAGCCACCTGGCGAAGGAGAGCTACAGCCGCACCGCCAACACCACCGCCGGCGGCTCGGGCAGCGTCTCGCGCAGCGAGACCTACAACACCGAGACCTGCGAGCGGACCTACGACTCGCAAGCTTCGGCGACCGGCGCCGGCGGCAGCAGCGCGACGCGCGACACCGAGGCCGCCGGCTACGGCGGCAAGGATTCGGCGTCGGCGTCGCAGACGACGGTCGACAACGCCAAGACCGGAACGACCAACACGTACGACACGGCGCGCGTCGGCGACAATCACTACGCCGACGTCAACGGCAACGTGTACAAGAACACCGGCAACGGCTGGCAGCAGGCCGGCGCGGACGGGTGGAAGTCGGCGAGCGGCGACAATTCGTGGGCCGACCGCGAGCAGCAGGCGCGCAATGCCGGCGGCAGTCGCTTCGGCGCCTTCCAGAGCGGCGGCTTCGCCAATCGCTTCGGCGACGATGCCGGCCGCTTCGGCGGTGGCGGTGGGTTCGGCGGCGGCGGCGACCGCTTCGAGGGCTTCGGCGGCGGCCGCTTCGCCGGCGGCGGCGGTCACTTCGGCGGCGGCCGCTTCCGCTGAGCCGTTCGCTGATCGCGGCGGCGCGGGCGCCTGCCCGTCGCCGTCGCGCTGGCGCGTCGCATTGACTCGCCCCGGCGGCTGCGCCTATCGCCACAGGTGATGGCGGGTTCGCCACGAGTGCTGCGGCCGCGAAGCGCGGCGGTTCTGGCGATGATCGGCGTGCTGGGGGTGCCCTCGACTGCATTCGCCTACGTCGACCCGAGCGCCGGCAGCATCCTGCTGCAGCTGCTGCTGGGCGGCGTCGCCGGGGTGTTGGTGGCGCTGAAGTTGTGGTGGAAGCGCCTGAGCAGCTGGCGCAGCCGGCGCGTGGCCAAGACGCCGCCGCCGAGCCCGTCGCGGTGAGCTTCGACCCCAGCTCGTTCCGCGATCCCGACGCCCGCGTGCTCGCCGGCGGCGGCCCGGACGTGCTGCGCGCGCTCTCGCAGGACGCTGCCACGCTCGACGCCCGTCTGCGTCGCGCCGGCGTGCTGGCCGAGCTGGAGCGTGACGGGCTGCTGATCGCCAGTCAGCGGCGCGACGACCAGCTGGCGCCGCAGGGCTGGTCGGCGGTGCTGTCGGCGCCGCGCCTGCCGTTCGTGAGCTACCCGTACGAGTGGTCGTTCTCGATGCTGCAGGACGCGGCGCTGCTCACCCTCGATCTACAGGCGCGCCTGCTGTCGCACGCGGCGACGTTGAAGGACGCCTCGGCGTTCAACGTCCTGTTCGACGGGGCGCGACCGGTCTTCGTCGATCTCGGCTCGCTCGCCGAGCGCGCTGGCAACGCGCCGTGGGGCGCCTACGGCCAGTTCGGTGATCACTTCCTCGCGCCGCTGATGCTCGAGGCCTACCGCGGCATTCCGTTCCAGCCGCTGTGGCGCGGAAACCTCGAGGGGCTGCCGGTGCGCCAGCTGGCGCCGATGCTCGCGCCGTTCGGCCTGCTGCGCGGCGGTGTGTTGACGCACGTCATGTTGCGCGCCTGGTTGGAACGGCGCACGCAACACCTCTCCGTTGACGCGCGGCGCGAGGTGCGCGCTGCGCCGCTGGCGCCACAGGCGGTGGCGCGAAACGTCGCCGGCCTGCGTGCGCTGATCGCCGGCCTGCGCAGCGGCGCGAGCAGCGCGTGGGCGACCTACGACGAGACCAACAGCTACGACCCGGCGGCCGCTGAACGGAAGATGGCTTTCGTGCGCGACGCCTGTGCGCGGCTCGGCGGCGGCCGCCAGGCCTGGGACTGGGGCGCCAACACCGGACGCTACAGTCGCCTGCTGGCGGAACACTACGCGACGGTGGTGGCGATGGATGCCGACGCCGGCGCCGTCGACCGCCTCTACACCAGTCTGCGCGGCACCGACGCGGCGCGCCGCATCCTGCCGCTGGTGATGGATGCGATGGATCCGTCGCCGGCGCGCGGCTGGCGCGGCACCGAGCGCCTCGCCCTGGCCGAGCGCGGCAGGCCGGAGCTGGTGCTGAGCCTGGCACTGATCCATCACCTCTGTCTCGGGCGCGGTGTGCCGTTGGATCAGTTCCTCGACTTTGCGCTGCAGGATGCGCCGCACGCGGTTGTCGAGTTCATCGCCGCCGAGGATCCGATGGCGCAGGCACTGCTTGCGACCAAGACCGTCACCCATCCGGGCTACGATGCGGCCGCATTCCGCCACCTCGCCGCGCAGCGCGGCCGCGTCGTCGCCGAGGCGGCGCTCTCGCCGACGCGCCAACTCCTGCTGCTCGCGCGGTAACCTCCTTCCCCCGCGCAGCGGGGAAGGTTGGGATGGGGGCCGCTGTTTCCTGACTTCCCCCGCGCGGCGCGAGTAGGTAAGGGGCATGCCAGGCCCACGTCGGGCTCGCCACCAACCAGGGGAGGTCGTGATGCGATTTGCGGGATGGACGGGAGTGATGACGTCGAGCGCGTTGCTGCTGTTGAGCGGCTGCGTGTTCCAGTCGACGTACAACAACATGCTGGCGCAGCAGCAGCAGATCGAAGCCTCGCTGCGCTCCGAGATCGCCGCCGACCAGGTGAAGATCACGCAACTGGAGAACGGGCTGAAGGTGCAGATGTCCAGCGACCTGTTGTTCCGCGAAGGCGGCGTCGAGCTGAGTGATGCGGGCCGCGCGGCGATCAACAAGGTCGCGCCGACGCTCAACAGCGGCAGCTACGTCATCGACGTGGTCGGCAGCACCGACAACGTGCCGATCGGTCCGGGACTGGCCGACCGCTACCCGACCAACTGGGAGCTGGCCGGGGCGCGCGCCGCCATGGTGGTGCGTCATCTGCAGAGCGACAGCGTCGACCCGACCGCGATGCGGGCGGTGTCGGAGGGCCAGTACCATCCGGTCGCCTCCAACGACACGCCGCAGGGCCGCGCACAGAATCGCAACGTCTCCATCCTGCTCAAGCCGCGCTGAGCCCGGCGCGGGCTCTGTAAAAGCACCAGCCAGTTCTGCTACACGACGACGGTCGGACGCGTACGGGGGCGCGTCCGGCCGCGTTCCGATGCAGGACTCCGACCCGAAACCCGCCGCTCCGCAGTCGATCGCCTTCGCCGAGTTTCGCCTCGACCTGCGCGGCGGCCAGCTGACCCAGGCCGGCCGGCCGATTCCGCTGCGGCCGAAGACCTGGGCGGTGTTGCGCTACTTGGTCGAGCGGCCCGGCGTGCTGGTGTCACGCGACGAGCTGTTCGACGCGGTCTGGCCGGACGTCGCGGTGACGCCCGACACGCTGACCAAATCGATCGGCGAGCTGCGCGTCGCACTCGGCGAGGACGCGCGCGCGCCGCGCTTCATCGAAACCGTGCACCGCCGCGGCTTTCGCTTTCTCGACAGCCGGCCGGCAATCGACGCCGTGCCGGCCATTCCCGCCGGTGGCGCGGGCGCGGTGGTCGGCCGCGACGCCGAGCTCGGCGCAATGCGCGCGCAGTTGGCCCTCGCATTGCGCGGCGAGCGGCAGACGGTGTTCGTCACCGGCGCTGCCGGCATCGGCAAGACGACACTGGTCGACACCTGGCTCGACCGCGAGACCGCCGCGCACACACTGTGGGTGGGGCGCGGCACCTGCGTCGAGCAGTTCGGTCCGCGCGAAGCCTACCTGCCGGTGCTGCTGGCGCTCGACCGGCTGGCGCGCCGTCCCGATGCCGCGCGCTTCGTCGAGCTGCTGCGGCGCACCGCGCCGACCTGGCTGGCGCAGCTGCCGTGGCTGTTCGGCGACGACGCCGAGCGCCTGCGGCAAGCGCTGCTGGCGGCGCGCAGCGAGCGCATGTTGCGCGAGTTCGCCAGCCTGGTCGAAGCGCTCACCGCCGAAGTGCCGCTGGTTCTGGTGTTGGAGGATCTGCACTGGTGCGATCCGTCGACCGTGGACCTGCTGGCGCTGCTGGCGAATCGACCGGAGTCGGCGCGTCTGTTGATCATCGGCACCTACCGGCCAGCCGAGGCGGCCGTGCACCAGCCGGCGCTGCCGCAGATGGTGCGGGCGCTACAGCTGCGCCGCCACTGCGCAAGACTGCCGCTGCACGAGCTCGACGAAGCTGATCTGCGCGACTACCTCGAGTCGCGCTTTCCTGGCGCCGCGCTGCCGCCGACGCTGACCGCGGTGCTGCACCGGTACACCGATGGAAATCCGCTGTTCGTCAACGCCGCGGTCGACCATATGCTGTCGCGTGGCTGGATCCTCGACACCGCCCCGGGCTGGGCGTTCGCGCCGCATCCGGAGCAGCTCGACCTCGGCATTCCCGACGACGCGCGCCGGCTGATCGCCACGCAGCTGGAGGGGCTGGCGCCAGTCGACCGGTCGCTGCTCGACGCCGCCAGCGCCATCGGCGCCGAGTTCACGGCTCCGCTGCTCGCCGCCGCGCTCGAGGCGCGACTCGACGACGTCGAGGCGCGCTGCGACGACCTGGCGCGCCTGCACCGCTATCTCCGTGCTGCCGGCAGCGGCGAGTGGCCGGACGGCTCGCTGGCGTTGCACTACGCCTTCCCGCACGAGCTGTACCGGCAGGCGATCTACGACGCGCTGCCGGCCGGCAAGCGCCAGCGCCTGCACCAACGCATCGGCGAAGCGCTCGAGGCGGCGCACGGCAGCGACGTCGGGGCGGTGGCCGGCGAGCTGGCCGAGCACTTTGCGCGCAGCGGCGACGTGCGCCGCGCGCTGCGCTACCTGCAGGCGGCGGCGCAGCGCGCCAGCCGGCGCGACGCCGGTCGCGAGGCGATCGCCTTTCTCGAGATGGGGCTGACGCTGGTCGAGCGCTTGCCTGCCGACGCGGCCCCCGCGCGCGAGCTCGCCCTCCGCCTGCAACTGTGGCCGCTGCTGCGCGACCACGCGGGCGTGGCATCGCAGCGCTTGAGCGACAACTGTGCGCGTGCCGACCTGCTGGCGCGCACGGCCGGCAGTGCGGCCGATCGCTTCGAGGCGCTGTTCGCGCTCGTGCACGTTGCGACCGCGCGGGCCGATGCGGCCGCACCAGGCCTGGTCGACGCCGTCGACCGCGCCGCGTTGGCGCTCGACGATCGCGCGATACGGCTGCGCGCCGCCAGCGCGCGATTGCGCGTGGCGCTGTATCGTGGCGACTTCGCGCAGACACTGGACGTCGCCGACCGGGTTCCCGACGTCGTCGGACTGGAGCAACTGACCGCATTCGCTCCCGACCTGGTGCTGCTGAGCCGCTCCCACTATGCGGCCGCGCTGTGGTTCCTCGGCCGGGTCGACGATGCACTGGCGCACCAGCGCGAGACGCTCGACGCCGCGGAACGTTCCGGCGTCTCGCTCTTTGCCCGCAGCGCGGCACTGGGATGGTGGACGTTCCTGCTGGTCATGTATCGCGACGCGGCCGGTGCACGCGCCAGCGGCGAGCAAG
The DNA here is from genome assembly GCA_033764095.1 of Deltaproteobacteria bacterium. GTDB lineage: Bacteria > Desulfobacterota > Binatia > HRBIN30 > CADEER01 > JBDTMT01. The sequence goes on from JANRJF010000244.1 coordinate 45,913, forward strand.
TGCTGCGTCTGACGACGGAGAACGGCTTCCCGTTCTGGGGTGCGATCGCGTTGTCCCTGGTGGGATGGGCCGAGGCCGTCAGCGACGAGGTCGAGGCCGGCATCGCGCATCTGCGCGAGGCATGCGCGGCGCTGGCGGCGACCGGTGGGAGTCTCTTCGCTCCCAATATGCAGACGTTCCTCGCCGAAGCGTACCTGCGCAGTGGCGCCATCGAGTCTGGATTGGAGGCGGCTGAGCTCGGGCTGCGGCTCGCGACCGAGACCCTCGACCGGTTCATGCTGCCGGAGCTCTGGCGTCTGAAGGGTGAATTGCTGCTGGCCGGGTCGCGCGGCACAGCTGCGCAGGCGGTGCACTGCTTCGAGCAGGCGGTGACGACGGCCCAGGCGAGCGGGGCGCGCAGCTTGGAGCTGCGCGCGGTCACCAGCCAGGTACGCCTGCAGCGCGCCAGCGGAGGGGGCGAGACGGCGCTGTCCCGACTGGCGGCGCTGTGTGAATGGTTTGGGGCGCAGGGCGACTCGCCAGACCTGGCCGATGCGCGCGCGCTGCTGGCGGCCCCGCGCGGCGGGGTCAGGCGTCCGGCCGGCCGCCGGGCGCCGCGCGATTGAACGGCTTTCCGCGAAGTTTCCGCCCACCTTCGGGACTTCGCCCGGCGGCTGCGGCAGGGTCGCGACCATGCAGGGTGGAAACCGCGACAATCTCGCCCCGGCGCTGCCGGCGTGGAAGGCGTTCGTGGTGCAGTTCAGTCGGGATACCGACCATGTACGCCGCGAGTGCTCGGGCCGTGTCGAGCACCTCAGTTCCGGACGCCGAGCGCACTTCAACTCGACGGCCGAGCTGCTGACCATTCTGGACCAGCTGCTCGACGAGCTCGGCAACGCAGAGGAATGAACGTGGGCATACTCTCTCGACTGAGGCTGATACTGATTGGATTGGCCTCCGCCGCGCTGCTGCCGGGACTGGCGCGCGCCGGCGGGCTCGGCCTCTATGAAGTCGGCGCACCAGATCTCGGCACCGCCAGCGCCGGGCGCGCGGCGCTCGCCGCCGATGCCTCGACGGCGTGGGGCAATCCCGCCGGCATGACCCGGCTGCAGGGCTCGCAGATCCTCTTCGGCCTGCAGCCGCTGATCGTCACCACCGAGTTCGACGTCGGCACCGGCACCACCACCACCGGCACCAACGGCGGCAACGCCGGCGGCTTCGTGCCGTCCGGCGGCCTCTACGGCGTCTACGAGATCATGCCGGACCTCAAGCTCGGCGCCTCGCTCAACTCCTACGTCGGCGGCAGCCTCAACTACGACGACAACTGGGTCGGGCGCTTCTACACCACGCAGACCGAGTTGCTGACGTTCAACCTCAACCCGGTCATCGCCTACCGCGTACTGCCGTGGCTGTCGCTCGCCGCCGGCTTCTCGGTGCAATACGCCGATCTGAAACAGGAGCTGGCGACGCCGAACGCGCTGGATCCGGCCGCCGACGGGCGGATGAAGTACCAGGACCACAACTTCGGCTTCGGCGGCAACATCGGTGCGCTGTTCGAGATCGACGAGCTCACCCGCGTCGGCCTCACCTACCGCTCGCAGGTCGACCAGAGCTTCGACGACGTCCCGTCGTTCAGCCGCGTCCCGCCCGGCACCGTGGTGCGCTCGCTCGGCCTCGACATGACCATCCCGCAGGAGGTGATGCTGAGCGGCTTTCGCCAGGTCACCGACGACCTCGCGCTGATGGCCAACTTCGACTGGCAGAACTGGAGCCAGTTCGGCCAGTTCAACGTCGGCCTGAGCGGCACGCCGCCGCGCAGCAAGGCCTTCGACGCCAACCTCGACGACACCTTCCAGGCGGCCTTCGGCGTCCACTACCGGCTCGGCGCGCCGACCATGCTGCAACTCGGCTTCGCCTACGACAGCTCGGCGGCGGACGAACAACAGCGCACGCCGTCGCTGCCGATCGACCAGCAGTTCCGCTTCGCCGCCGGCGTCACCTACGCGGTCACCGACGACTACACGCTCGGCTTCGCCTACGAGTACGCCAGCCTCGGCTCGGCGTCGCTCGACACCACGCGTGGCCCGCTGTCCGGCACATTGCAGGGCGACTACTCGACCAACACCCTCAACGTCCTCGGCTTCACCGTCAATCACCGGTTCTGAGGCGTCGCCGCGGCGATTGCTGATGGAGGTCTGCATGCGATTCAACCGGCAGCAGGTTACTGGAGGCCTGGCGATCGCGCTCGGGCTGCTGTGCGCTGTGGTGCGGCCAGCCGGCGCGCAGCAGGTCACCGGCACGCTCGGTGCACCCAACGCGACGACGACGCTGAGCGGTAAGCAACTGCCCGCTCCGCAGCCGCCCTTCGGCGGCGTGATCAAGGACGACGCGCTGCAGTCGAAGCCATGGTGGGCGCCGCGCATCGTGCCGCCCGCCGGCGCCCCCAATGTGCTGCTGATCATCACCGACGACGCCGGGTTCGGCGTTCCCAGCACCTTCGGTGGGGTGATCCCGACGCCGAGCATGGATCGGATTGCCAGGGAGGGGTTGCGCTTCAACCGGGTGTTCTCGACCGCGCTGTGCTCGCCGACGCGCGCGGCGCTGATCACCGGGCGCAACCACCACTCGGCCGGCTTCGGTGTGATCGCCGAGCAGTCGACCGGCTTTCCCGGCTACAACAGCATCATTGACCAGGACAAGGCGACCGTCGGTCGTGTGCTGCTCGACAACGGGTATGCAACGTCGTGGTTCGGCAAGGACCACAACACGCCGGCGTTCGCGGCCAGCCAGGTGGGCCCGTTCAATCAATGGCCGACCGGGTTGGGCTTCGAGTACTTCTACGGATTCGTCGGCGGCGACGCCAACCAGTGGCAGCCGAATCTGTTCCGCAACACGACGCAGATCTATCCCTTCGAGGGCAAGCCGCCCGGCACCTGGAACCTGATCACGGCAATGGCCGACGATGCCATCGACTGGATGACGCGTGTGCACCAGACCGATCCGAGCAAGCCGCTGTTCATCAAGTACGCGCCGGGCGCGACGCACGCGCCGCACCACCCGACCAAGGAATGGGTGGATCGGATCCACGCCATGCACCTCTTCGACGACGGCTACGAGAAGCTGCGCGAGCGCATCTTCGCCAACCAGAAACGGCTCGGGGTGGTGCCCGCCGATGCCCAGCTCACGCCGTGGCCGAGCGACGTGCTGAAGCCGTGGGATCAGCTCAGCGCCGAGGAGCAGAAGCTCTTCATCCGCCAGGTCGAGGTCTTCGCCGCCTACGCCGCGTACAGTGACTACGAGATCGGCCGCGTCATCCAGCACTTCGAGGACCTCGGCCGCCTCGACAACACGCTGATCATCTACATCAACGGCGACAACGGCACCTCCGCCGAGGGCGGACCAATGGGTACGCCGAACGAGGTCGCCTTCTTCAACGGTGTCAGCGTGCCGGTCGACGCGCAGATGAAGTTCTACGACGTCTGGGGCACGGAGCAGACGTACAACCACATGTCGGCGGGCTGGTCGTGGGCCTTCGACACGCCGTTCGACTGGTTCAAGCAGAATGCCTCGCGGCTCGGCGGCATCAACCAGAACATGGTCGTGTCGTGGCCGGCGCGCATCACCGACAAGGGCGCGTTGCGCGAACAGTTCATCCACGTCATCGACGTCATGCCGACCATCCTGGAGGCGGCCGGCATCCGCGCGCCGGAGGTGGTCGACGGGATCAAGCAGGCGCCAATCGAAGGAACCAGCTTCGCCTACACCTTCGATGCGGCCAACGCCAAGGCGCCGTCGCGGCACAAGACACAGTACTTCGAGATGATGGGTCAGTGGGCGCTGTATCAGGACGGATGGGTGTTGAGCACCAAGGTCGATCGCGCGCCGTGGGAGGCGTTCGGCCCGGCCAACCCCGATCCACTGAACAACCAGGTGTTCCAGCTCTACGATCTCCGTTCCGACTTCACGCAATCCGAGGACCTCGCCGCCAGTCACCCCGAGAAGGTCAAGCAGCTCAAGGCGGCGTTCGTCGCCGAGGCGCGCAAGTATCAGGTCTTTCCGCTCGACGCGTCGGTGGCGGCGCGCATCGTCGCACCGCGGCCGAACATCACCGCCGGCCGCAGCGAGTTCGTCTACACCCAGCCGATGGTTGGCCTGCCGCAGGGCGACTCGCCGTTCCTGCTCAACAGCTCCTACACGATCGCGGCGGACATCGAGGTCCCGGCGGCCGGCGCCGAGGGGATGATCCTGACTTCGGGCGGCCGCTTCGCCGGTTACGGCCTCTACCTGCTCGCCGGCAAGCCGGTGTTCCTGTGGAACCTGGTCGATCTGGAGCGGATCAGGTGGGAGGGGCCGGACGCGCTCGCGCCGGGTACGCACCGCATCGAGTTCGACTTCACGTACGACGGGCTCGGGGTGGGGACCCTGGCGTTCAACAACTTCTCCGGCGTCGGGCGGCCGGGAACCGGCGTGCTGAAGGTCGACGGCACCGCCGTCGCCACCCAGCAGATGGCGCGCACACTGCCCATGATTCTGCAGTGGGACGAGAGCTTCGACATCGGCTCCGATACGCTGACCGGCGTCAACGATGCCGACTACCAGCCGCCGTTTCCCTTCACCGGCAAGCTCGAAAAGCTGACCATCACGATCGATCGGCCGACGCTGTCGCCCGCCGATATCACGCAGCTCGAAGCGGCGATGCGCAACAACAAGGCGAGCGAGTGATCGGCGCGGTGCACTACTCCCGCCGGGTGATCTGCAGCGCCACCAACCGCGCCACCAGGATGGCGAGGTAGAACTGCCCGGCGATGCCCTGCGCGACGGCGGCGTAGCGCGCCGACAGGGTGACCGGGGTGATGTCGCCGTAGCCGATGGTCGCCAGGGTGGTGAGGCTGAAATAGACAAAGACCGGCAGCAGCGCGATGAAGTCGTTGTGCGTCGCGTGCAGCGCGTCGGGTTGGCGCTCGAAGTGGAAGGCGTCGGGGTGGCGCTGGAAGATCAGCATGTAGAGCAACCCCCAGGTCATGCCGAGCAACAGGTAGACGGCGACGGCGAGGCTGATCGCTTCGCCGGTGACGACCTTCTGGCGCACCAGGTTGCTGAGCTTCGCGGCGCTGACGTAGGCGAAGAACAGCAACCAGGCGATGGTGCTGAGCAACATCAGCCGCGGGCTCGGCGCGACCAGCACCATGATGCGCTCGCCCAGGGCAACGATGGCGAGCACCCAGCCGACGATCGTCTGGCGGCGGCGTTCGGCGGCCAGCTTGGTGGGCTCGCCGATCAGGTCGTTCACGTCCATCGAGTACATGGCCACGGCGAGCAGCAGCATCATCGCCAGGCTGAACAGCATGTCGACGCCAGGCGCGTCGCCGACCACCGGGCGCACGGCGAAGGTGACGATGATCGCCGTCAGCAGCGCCGAATGCCGGCGCCGCCAGAGTGCCTTGCGCAGGGCACCGAGGGGCTGCACGGCGAGCCTCAGTGCGCGGCGGCGGCGGCGCGGATCGCCGCTGCGAGGTCGGCGCTGAGTCGCGCCAGCGCGCGACTGTGCGCCGCCGCCAGCGCGGCGAACTCGGGACCGTCCACCGGCTCCTGCGCGACGCTGCGCCCGCTCTGCGTGCGGCCGTCCTTGACCGCGTGCACCACCCACACCGCGTCGAGCAGCACCTCGCGAGCGGGCGTCGACTGGAAGCGCTGCACGTCGAGGCTGACGCGGTAGTCGGTGCGGAAGTTGGCGAGCGGCGCCACCGCGACGTCGGGGGTGCCGAGCAGCACCGCCAGGTCGCCGGCGACGACGCGCGCAATGCCGTCGCCGAGCGGGCCGTCCCAGCGGTTGAACTCCTCCACCTCGACGCGGTTGGGGCCCTGCTGGACGACGAACTCGGGGCGGTCGACCGAGGCCGGCACGCTCACCGGCCCGACCAGCACCGCGCCGCGCAGCGCCGGGGCGCCGTCCGGACCGGCGGTCGCCTGCAGGCTGTAGAAGCGCGACGGTGCCGAGGCGCAGCCGGCGAGCAGCAGGGCGCCGGCGAGGGCGCGGAGCAGGGCGTTGCGGGCGGTGGTCATTTCGCCTCCCCGGTTTTGCCGCGGATGAGCGCCTCGGGGTGGCGCTCCAGGTAGTCGGTCAGCACGCGCAGCGAGCGCGCCGCGCGGGTCAGCTCCTGCAGCGTCGTCGCCAGCTCGGTGCCGAGCAGGGAGTTGGGCTCGACCATGCGGTTGGCGTTCTGGATCAGCGCATCGGCGTTGTCGACCAGCGTGTCGGCCTTGTCGAGCGTCGCCTCGGCGCCGACCAGCAGGCGGTCGAGATCGGCGATCGATTTGCGCAGGTCGTTGCCGATGGCCTGCAGCGGCATCTCGTCGATCTTCTTCACGATGTTCGCCAGGCGCGCTTCCAGCGCCTGGAACTGGCCCGGCGCGGTCGGCAGTCGCGGTGGCTGTGTCGACCAGTCCACCGTCGCCGGCGGCGCCTCGGGGTGGAAGTCGAAGGTGACGAACAGCGCGCCGGTGAGCAGGTTGCCGGTCTGCAGCTGTGCGCGGATGCCGTGCGCCACCAGGCGATTGATGACGTCGCGGCGCAGCGACTCCAGGTCGGCGTCGGGCGGCAGGTCCTGCAGCTGCACGCCGAGCCGCTGCGCGTCGAGCTCGACGGTCACCGGGGCGCTGAACTCGAAGGTCTTGGCGTCGATCTGCGCACTGATGGCGGAGACCTGGCCGATCGGGATGCCGCGGAACTCGACCGGTGCGCCGACCGTCAGGCCGCGCACCGAGTCGCTGAAGACGAGCACGAATTTCTGCGGATGGCGGGCCGGCGCCTGGAAAGCGTCGGTGCGCGAGCCGTAGAGCGTGAACTCGGTGTCGGCGGTGGCGGCATCACCCGGCGGGTCGCTGGCCGGCGTCTCGAAGGCGATGCCGCCGATCAGGATCGAGAGCAGCGACTGCGTCTGTACGCTGAGGCCGCTGGCGGTGAGCGAGACGTCGATGCCGCTCGCCTGCCAGAAGCGCGTGTCGCGCGTGACGTACTTGTCGTAGGGCTGCTTGACGAAGACCTTGATGGTGAGCGCCTTGCCGTCGTCATCGAGCGCGTACGACACCACCTGGCCGACCTGCAGCCGGCGGAAGTAGATCGGCGTGCCGGTATCGAGCGAGCCGAGCTCCGGCGTGGTCAATCGGAAGAAGCGGCCGGGCGCGTCGGGCGTCACCACCGGCGGCGTGTCGAGGCCGGCGAACTCGCGGCGCGCCTGCTTCGACTGGCCGATGTCCATGCCGATGTAGGCGCCGGAGATCAGCGTGCCGAGACCGCTGACGTTGGCGCCCGAGATACGCGGTCGCACCACCCAGAAGGTGGTGTCCTCGACCAGGAAGTCGTCGGTCTTCGGCGCCATCTGGATGGTCAGCACGACGCGCAGGTGGTCGGCGGTGAGGTGGATGCCGGTGACCGTGCCGACGTCGACGCCATTGTAGTGCACGGTGGTCTTGCCGGCTTCCAGGCCCTCGGCGTTGGCGAAGATGACGGTGATCTTCGGCCCCTCGTCGAGGATGCGGGTCACCGCCACCCAGGCGCCGACGAGCGCGGCGATGATCGGAATCACCCAGACGGCCGACAGCGGCGTGCGCCGGCGGCTGATCACCTGCGACTGCGGCACGGACGGGGTCGGTTGCTCAGGCATGTGCCACCTCGGGCGTGCGGCCGGCATCCCAGATCAGCCGCGGGTCGAACGATTCCACCGCCAGCATGGTCAGCACCACCACCGCGGCGAAGAAGAGCAGGCCGGGCGCCGGCTCCACCGCCATCAGCGGCTGCAGCTGCACCAGCGCGGCGGTGAAGGTGTCGACGAAGACGTCGACCATCGACCAGCGGCCGATGAAGCGCACGGTGCGGTAGAGCTGCACGCGCTGCGGCTCGTTGCACGTCGCGCCGCGCTGCACGCTGATCAGCAGGTAAGCGAGGGCGAGGATCTTGGCGCTCGGGATCATGATGCTGGCGACCAGCACGATCAGGGACAAGGGCCAGCCGGTCGGCGACCACAGCAGCACGACGCCCTGCAGGATGGTATCGGACTCGGTGCCGCCGGCGGTGGTGGTGGTCAGCACCGGCAGCAGGTTGGCCGGCAGGTAGCAGATCGCCGCGGCGATCAGGAACGCCCAGGTGCGCTGCAGGCTCGCCGGCTTGCGGAAATCCAGCACCGCGGCGCAGCGCGGGCAGCGCCCGCGTTCGGCGCCAGGTGCCGGTCGCGATGGCAGCGCGCACACCTCGCAGCTCTGCAGCCCGAGGTCGATCGCGCTGACTGCGGCGCTCATCGGGAGCCCTCCAGCGCGGCGGCCGGCTGCGCGCTGCGCTCGCGCTGGGACGCCCATTCGATGCGCGACCAGACCTCGCGCGGATCGAAGCTCGCCTGCATGCCGGCGAGCAGGAAGACGAGCACGCCGAGGACGTAGAGGGCGAGGCCGGGGATGACGGTGGCGTAGTCGGCGATCTTGATCAGCGCCACCAGCACGCCGAGCAGCATGACCTCGATCATGCTCCAGATGCGCGCCGTCGGATGGTAGCGCAGCAGGACTCCGACCCAGGCGGGTGGCCGGGCGCGGCGCGCCGCCGTGGCGATCACCAGCATGAAGACGATCTGCGCCGCCGGCGCCAGCACGGCGGTGGTCAGCACCAGCGCCGCCACCGGCTGCTCGCCGTTGTTCCACAGGTGGGCGGCACCGCCGATGACGGTGGTCTGGGCGGAGTGGCCGACCGCCGACAGGCCGAGCATCGGCACCGCGTTGGCGACCACGAACAGGACGGCCGCCGCCAGCGCCAGCGCCAGGCTGCGGTCGAGCGCGTCGACGCGGTGGCGCCACAGCTCGCGTCCGCAGCGCGGGCAGCGCGCCGAGGCGCCGGCCGTCAGCGCCGGCAGGCGTTGCAGCAGGTCGCAGTCCGGGCAGGCGATGAGCGCATCATCACCCATCGCCTGATTCCAGACCTCGTCCGCCGGCGCCTGCGGCGCGCCGGAACTCCACCTGCCGGCCATCGTGCGTCGCTCTCATGCCACAAGTGGCAGTTCCTGTGCGAAAGGTCCGGAAGTTGCGCGGAAAGTTTGCCGAACCCGCGATGGCGGATTTGGCGGAAATTTTCCGCCGACTTTCCGGACTACCCCTGGCATCGATGCGAGACTTGCGACATGAGCAGGGGGCGAGGGCAGGGAGTGACCCGATGCGACGCATGATGCTGGCGCTGGCCGCAGCCGCTCCGCTGCTGGCCGGCTGCAACCCGTACATGGCAGCGATCGGGGTCGCGACCCAGACGTACGACGCCGCCACCGACCCGCGCTCGCTCGGCACCCAGGCGTCCGACACCGAGATCGAGGCCGAGATCGGCGGCAAGCTGCTCGCTTCCCCGGTGCCGGGCACCAGCAGCCTGAGCGCCCTCTGCCGGCGCGGTGTCGTGGTGCTGTCCGGGGTGGTGCCGCGCGGCTCCGACGCCGGCTATGCCGCGGTCGACATCGCCCGGCACACCAACGGCGTGCGCCGGGTGGAGACGTTCTTCGTGCACGACCAGCCGTCGAAAACCGACGACTTCGAGCTCGCCTCGCAGGTCAAAGCGGCGTTCGTCGCCGACGGCAGCCTCGTCGCCGACGACGTCGACGTGCGCGTCTACGCCGGCAACGTCGTGCTGGTCGGTGTGGTGGTGAGCGACGCACAGGCACGCCGTTTCGTCGACGACGCCTTCTCGGTGCCGGGCGTGCGCGCCGTTCATTCCTACATCCAGGTGAAATCGTGAGCGGGGAGGAACGCATGCGAGGATTCGTGTTTCGGACGACACTGTGCGGCGTGGCGCTGGCGCTGGCCGGTTGTGCGAGTCATGCGAAGTCGGCCGGCAGCAAGCCGATCGACCCGACCCGACTCACGTGCGAGGAGTTCGTCTCGCTCGACGAGTCGGTACAGCCGCGCGCCATTGCCTGGCTGGAGGGCTACGACCGCGCCCGCCGGGTGACGGACGAGGCGGTGGGCGAGATCGAGGTCGACCGGCAGACCGACGTCGTCGTGCTGGCGTGCAAGGAGAATCCCAAGGTCACCCTGTGGGACAAGATCAAGGCGCACTTCCCCGGTGGCAGCAAGAAGGTCGCGCCGACCAAGCTGCTGTGCGCCGACTACACGTCGCTGTCGGAGGACGAGCAGGGCGAGGTGGCGTACTGGATCGACGGGTACAATCGTGCCAAGCGCGTCGACGCCGCCGCGGTCCAACAGGTCGACTTCGAGCGCGACACCGCCGTCATCGTGCAGGTGTGCAAGGATGCGCCCAAGGAGTCGCTCTGGGCCAAGATGAAGAGCCACTTCTGAAGAGGAGAGATCGGCGATGAAGACGATGGCGACCCGACTGGTCATCCTGCTGCTGCTCGCGGCCGGCTGCGCGACGCAGCAGGAGATGCTGACGCAGCGCCAGCCCGATGCCACCCAGGTGGCGCTGCAGCGCGGACGGTTCGACCTCAACTGTCCGACCGCCACCGCGACGGTGCTCTCGAGCGACTTCATCCAGCCGGCGATCCAGGGCCCCTGGGTCGGCGGTCTGGAACGCGTGGAATACACGGTCGGCGTCGAGGGCTGTGGGCAGCGCACCACCTACGTCGTCATGTGCCAGATTGGCACCAGCACCTGCTTCGCCGCCAGCCCGGACGGGCGGTTCCACTAGACCACCGCAGCACGCGCGGCGGCACCCATGTCGCACGCCACGTCCCCCGTCGCGACCTTGCGGGCGGTTGGGCTGGCGCTTGTGCTGATGGGGCTTGCCGGCGCGGTGGGCGCCAGTGACGCACCGCGCACGGCGCCGCCGTCGGCGACCGACATCAACCGCCGCGTCACCGATCCGGTCAGCACCACCTGGTCGCTGCAGCTCAACAACAAGCTGAACATACTGGACCTCGGCGCGTCCGGCGCGCCGGTGCAGGACCAGCTCATCTTCAAGCCGACTCTGCCGGTGTGGCTGACGCGCGAGCTCAAGCTGATCGCGCGGCCGGACTTCACCTTGATCGACGACACGCCGTACGCCAACGCCGCCGGCGGCGTGAGCCGCACCACCGGCGTGGGCGATACGGCCTGCGACCTGGTGCTGTCGCCGCGCCTCGGCCCCTGGTTGCTGGCGCTCGGGCCGACCTTCGTCTTTCCGACCGCCAACCTCGACCAGACCGGGCAGGGCAAGTGGCAGATCGGTCCGGCCGGCGTGCTCGGCTACAAGCGGCGCAGCTGGCTGGCCGGGATCATCTGGCAACAGTGGTGGTCGTTCGCCGGCGCCGCCGATCGCCGCGCGGTCAGCGAGCTGCACGTGCAGTACATCGCCAGCTGGTTCTTCGGCGACGGCTGGAATCTGGGCACGGCGCCGACCATCAAGGTGGACTGGCGTGCCGACGGCGAGGCGGTCACCTTTCCGTTCGGTCCGGCGCTCGGCAAGGTCGTCCGCCTCGGCTCGTTTCCGGTCAAACTGGAGCTGCGGGGGATGTACGTGCCGATCCATCCCGACGACGGACCGCAGGGCATGATCGAGTTCCTGGTCACGCCGGTGATCCCGTCGCTGCTGGTCGGTCCCTTGGTCGGCGCGCCGTGACGCGATTCTCCGCTTGACCGCATCGCCGCGCTCAAGCAGTTGCGACGCGCATGAGCGCGCTTCCGAACATCTACCTCGCCCGCCATGGCGAGACCGCCTGGACGATTACCGGCCAGCACACCGGACTCACCGACCTGCCGTTGACCGCGCGCGGCGAGGAGAACGCCCGGCGGCTCGGCGAGCGGCTGCGTGGCCGCAGCTTTGCCGCCGTGCTCACCAGCCCGCTGCGGCGCGCCGCCCATACCTGCGAGCTGGCCGGCTTCGGTCAGGTCGCGCAGCCGGAGCCCGACCTGGTCGAGTGGAACTACGGGCGCTACGAGGGCAAGCGCAGCGCCGAGATCAAAGCTGAAGCCCCCGACTGGCAGCTGTTCCGGGACGGCTGCCCGGAGGGCGAGAGCCCGGCGCAGGTCGCGGCGCGCGCCGATCGCGTCGTGGCGCGGGTGCGCGCCTTCGGCGGCGACGTGCTGCTCTTCTCCAGCGGGCACATTCTGCGCGTGCTGGCGGCGCGCTGGCTCGGGCTGCCGCCCGACGGCGGCCGCTACCTGCTGCTCGGGACCGCCAGCCTCAGCACCCTCAGCTACGAGCACAATCTGCAGGAGCCGGTCCTCCGGCTGTGGAACGACATGACCCACACCGTCTCGCCGTAGGGGCGCCAGTCTGGGTAGCCGGCCGACCGCGTGTCGGCCGGCCGCGCGCAGCGCGGCCGAGCGCGCCAGTGAGCGTCGTTCGCGCCGACCACGGACGAAGAAACTGATTTGATCGCGCCACCCGAATCGGTTAGTCGTCGCGGACTTTGGATCTGGCGATGAGCATGTCCGCAGAAGATGGGAAGAGCGCGGCGCGCGCGAGCAGGGGGCGCCGTGGGTGAGCGAGCGATCCGCATCGGCCTGATCGGCTTCGGCACGATCGGCACCGGGGTCATCAAGCTGTTGCAGCGGCATCGCGCCATGTTGCGCGACAAGGCCGGTGTCGCGCTCGATCTGGTGCGCGTCGCCGACATCGACACGCGCCGCGACCGCGGCGTGCGGCTGGCCAAGGGCGTGCTCGTCAACGACGCGCGCAAGCTGCTCGACGATCCGTCGATCGACGTGGTCGTCGAGCTGATGGGTGGCATCGGCATCGCCAAGCGCTTCGTGCTGGAAGCGATCGGCGCCGGCAAGGACGTCGTCACCGCCAACAAGGCGCTGCTCGCCCACCACGGCGACGAGATCTTCCGTGCCGTCGAGCGCAGCGGCGTCGGCCTCGGCTTCGAGGCCAGCGTCGGCGGCGGCATCCCGATCATCCGCGCGTTGAAGGAAGGCCTCGCCGGCGACCGCAACCAGGCGGTCTACGGCATCGTCAACGGCACCTCGAACTACATCCTCAGCCGCATGAGCGAAGAAGGCGGCGAGTTCGGCGAGGTGTTGAAAGCGGCGCAGGCCGGCGGCCTGGCGGAGGCGGACCCGAGCTTCGACGTCGACGGCATCGACGCGGCGCACAAGCTGACGCTGCTCATCCAGCTCGCCTTCGGCGCGCGCTGTCCGGTGGCACCGGCCAACATCGAGGGCATCCGTCACGTCAGCCAGGCCGACATCGCCTTCGCGCGTGAGTTCGGCTACGCGATCAAGTCGCTCGCCGTCGCCAAGCGCGCCGGCGACCGCATCGAAGCCTCGGTGCGGCCGACCATGGTGCCGCGCCGCCATCCGCTCGCCAGCGTCAACGGCGCGCTCAATGCCATCGTCGTGCAGGGCGAGGCGCTCGGCCCCAGCATGTACACCGGCGCCGGCGCCGGCATGATGCCGACCGCCACCGCCGTGGTCGCCGACCTGATGGATGTCGCCCGCAATCGCGTCCACGGCTGCCGCGGCCGCGTCGCGCCGCTTGGCTACCCGGTGCGCTCGCAGGTGCGCGCCCGTCCCGTGGCGCCCGACGAGCTGCACGGCGAGTTCTACCTGCGCTTCATGGTCGTCGACCGGCCCGGCGGTCTCGGCCGCATCGCCGGCATCCTCGGCGACCATGGCGTCTCGATCGCGGCCGTCATGCAGCGCGAGCGCGAGCACGGCCGTGTCGTCCCGGTGGTCATCCGCACCCACGACAGCGCCGAGCAGGCGCTGCGGCGAGCCGTGCGGGCCATCGACCGGCTGGCGGTGGTGCGCGGCCGCTCGACCGTCATGCGTATCGAGGAGAGTCTCGGTTGATCGGGCAACCTCCCGCCGCGGCACCGGAATCGCCTGCCAGGGCAGGGCGGCCCCGGGGCGGCGGCCGGGCTCCTACGAATGTAGGAAAAGCTGCAATTGCCCTCTATACTGCGCCCACTGCCGACGGCCCGGGGGCCGTACGGTCGTGGGGAGACTAAGACGGGCTGCCAATGGATCGGAATCTCGCGCTCGAAGCGGTACGCGTTACCGAGGCCGCCGCGCTGGCATCGGCGCGGCTCATGGGGCGGGGCGACATCGAAGCCACCGACCGCGCCGGGGCCGAGGCGATGCTGCGCACCTTTCAGTCGATCGCCATCAACGGGGTGATCGTCATCGGCGACAGCGACGGGCAGGAAGACGGCCTGTTGCCGGTCGGCGCGCGGGTCGGCAACGGCACCGGCCCGGAGCTCGACGTCGCGCTCGATCCGCTGGAGGGTGCCGCGATCTGCGCCACCGGCGCCTACAACGCGCTGTCGATCATCGCCATCGCCGAGCGCGGCGGCTTCCTGCGCTGTCCCGAGATGTACATGGACAAGATCGCGGTCGGTCCCGAGGCGCGCGGCCTGGTCAGCCTCGAGCGCAGCCCGACCGAGAACCTGCGCACCGTCGCCGAGGCGCGCGGCGTCTACGTCGCCGACCTCACCGTCGCCATCCTCGACCGGCCGCGCCACGAGAAGCTGATCGAGGAGGTGCGCAAGGCGGGCGCGCGCGTGCGGCTGCTGCGCGACGGCGACGTCGCCGCGGCGCTGGCCACCACCAACCCCGAGTCGGGCATCGACATCCTGATGGGCAGCGGCGGGTCGCGTCAGGGCATCCTCACCGCCGCGGCGCTGCGCTGCGCCGCCGGCGACATGCAGGCGCGCCTGCGGCCACGCAACGAGGAGGACGCCGAGCGCGCCCGCGAGATGGGGCTCAAGGACCTCGACCGGCTGTACGAGATCGAGGAGATGGCGTCGGGCAGCGTCATGTTCGCCGGCACCGGCGTCACCAACGGCGACTACCTCGACGGCGTGCGCTTCTTCCGCGGCGGCGGTGCCACCAACTCGGTGGTCATGCGCTCGCGCACCAATACCGTCCGCTTCCTGCGCTCGGTCCACCGCTTCGACCTGAAGCCGGACTATTGATTCGAAGACGGAACCACGGATGAACACAGATGAACACAGATGGGCCGTCCGCATGGCCGGCGACCGGTTCGCGACGAGCATCTATTCTATCCGTGTTTGTCCGTGTTCATCCGTGGTTCCGTTTTCTCCGGTGCGGAGGCGGTGATGTGGGAGGCGTGCTACTCGACGACGCATGAGTTCCAGGCGCACATCGTGAAGGGCTACCTCGAGCAGTTTGGCGTGCCGTGCCTGGTGCGCGGCGGCCGGCAGATGGGGCTCGGGCCGGTGCAACTGCTGGTGCGCGCCGACTTCGCCGAGGTGGCGCGCGGCCTGATCCGCGGCCGTGAGAATGAAACACCGGCGCCGCGCCGTCGCGTGGCGCGCTGGAGCGACGCATGACCGTACGCATCCCCACCCCGAGCGATTCGCGCGACGCCGACGCCGCGCCGAAGCGCTTCAGCACCGTCTCCGACATGGAGATCGAGCCGCTCTACACGCCCGACCACCAGAACGGCTGGCGCTACGAGGCGCAACTCGGCGATCCCGGCTCCTACCCGTTCACCCGCGGCGCCTACCCGAGCATGTACCGCGGCAAGCTGTGGACGATGCGCCAGTTCGCCGGCTTCGGCACGCCGGAGGACACCAACGCGCGCTTCCGCTTCCTCCTCTCGCAGGGACAGACCGGCCTCTCCACCGCCTTCGATATGCCCACCCTGATGGGGTACGACGCCGACCACCCGCGCGCGCTCGGCGAGGTGGGGCGCGAGGGCGTCGCGGTGTCGAGCCTGGCCGACATGGAGATCCTCTTCGATCAGATCCCGCTCGACCAGGTGACGACGTCGATGACGGTGAACTGCTCGGCGAGCATCATCCTGGCGATGTACTTCGCCATGGCCGAGAAGCGCGGCATTCCGCTCGCCAAGCTCGGCGGCACGATCCAGAACGACATGCTCAAGGAGTTCATCGCGCAGAAGGAGTGGATCAGTCCGCCCGAGCCGTCGGTGCGGGTCATCGTCGACATGATCGAGTTCTGCGCCGCGCACGCGCCGAAGTGGCACCCGGTGTCGATCAGCGGCTACCACATCCGCGAAGCCGGCTCGACGGCGGTGCAGGAGCTGGCGTTCACCCTCGCCGACGGCATCGGCTACGTGCAGGCGGCGGTGGCGCGCGGTCTCGACGTCGACCGCTTCGCGCCGCGCTTGTCGTTCTTCTTCAACGTCCACAACGACTTCCTCGAGGAGGTCGCGAAGTTCCGCGCCGCCCGCCGCATGTGGGCGCGGATCATGCGCGAGCGCTTCGGCGCAACGCAGGAGCGCTCGTGGCTGCTGCGCACGCACGCGCAGACCGCCGGCTGCTCGCTCACCGCGCAGCAGCCGATCAACAACGTCGTGCGCGTCGCGCTGCAGGCGCTGGCCGCGGTGCTGGGCGGCACCAACTCGCTGCACACCAACTCGATGGACGAGACGCTGGCGCTGCCGACCGAGGCGGCGGTGCTCACCGCCCTGCGCACGCAGCAGATCATCGCCGAGGAGTCCGGCGTCATCAACACCGCCGACCCGCTCGGCGGCAGCTACGCGATCGAGGCGCTCACCGACCGCCTGGAGCGCGAGGCGTTCGACTACATCGACCGCATCGACAAGATGGGCGGCATCATCCGCGCCATCGAGCTCGGCTTCCCGCAGATGGAGATCGCCGACGCGTCTTACCAGTACCAGCGGCAGCTCGACCGCGGCGAGAAGATCGTCGTCGGCGTCAACGGCTACCAGAGCGAGGGCGACCAGCCGCTGGAGATCCTCCGGGTCGGCAACGACGTCGAACAGCGCCAGGCGGCGCGCGTGCGCGCGCGCAAGGCGGCGCGCGAGGCGAGCGTCGTGCAGGCGCGCATCGCGGCGGTGCGCGACGCGGCGCGCGCCAACCAGAACCTCATGCCGCCGATCATCGCGGCGGTGAAGGACGAGGTGACGGTTGGTGAGATCTCCGATGTCTTCCGCGAGGTCTTCGGCGTCTACCGCGATCCCGCCTGGATCTGAGACGGGGCCGTGTCCGACCGACGGCTACGCATCCTGATCGCCAAGCCGGGCCTCGACGGCCACGACCGCGGCGCCAAGATCATCGCCCGCGCGCTGCGCGACGGCGGCTTCGAGGTCATCTACACCGGTCTGCATCAGACGCCGGAGATGATCGTCGAGGCGGCGCTGCAGGAGGACGTCGACGCGATCGGCCTCAGCATCCTGTCGGGCGCGCACATGACGCTGTTCCCGGCGATCATGGACATGCTGGCGCAGCGCGGCATCGGCGATCTGCCGCTGTTCGGCGGCGGCATCATCCCACCGGAGGACATCGCCGCGCTGAAGGAACGCGGCGTGCTGGAGATCTTCACCCCCGGCGCCAGCACCGAGCAGATCATCGACTGGGCGCGCACGAGCTTGAAGCCGCGCGAGTGAGTCCTCCTCGCGCCACTTGTCGCGGGCGGGGTAACCACGGATTGCACGGATACATTGGACTTCACATTCCACGGATACTGCCTTCGACATCGTCTCTCTGCGTCTCTGTCTGTTCAGTCTGTGAGTTGAACCGTTTCAATCGCCCCATCCGTGTAATTGAGCTCCAATGTATCCGTGTAATCCGTGGTTCAGCGCGCCTCGCAAAGTACGCGCCGCGAGACTGAGCGCATGACCTCGCCTGTCATCATCGCCGGCTCCGGCCCGGCCGGCGCCGCGACCGCAATCGCGCTCCACAAGCTCGATCCGGCGCTGGCGCGCGACGTGGTGGTACTGGAGAAGGCGCGGCATCCGCGTCCGAAGGTGTGCGCCGGCGGACTCATCCCGGCCGGCAAGCGCTGGATGGACGAGCACGACATCGGGTTGGCGGTGCCGCACGTGACCGTCCACCGTGCCCAGGTGGCAACGCCGCGCACGACGGTGGCGCACGACGATCGCGACCTGTGCTACGTCATCCGCCGCAACGAGCTCGACGCGGCGCTGGTCGATGCGTGCCGGGCGCGCGGCATCACGGTGCGCGAGGAGGAGCCGGTGCAGGCGCTGGAGCGTACGGGCGCCGGCGTGCGCGTGACCACGGCGCGTGACACCTACGACGCGCCGTTGGTCATCGGCGCCGACGGCGCCGGCAGCCTGGTGCGGCGCCGGCTGGTCGACGACGGGCGCGAGCGCATCGCGCGCGCGATCATGGCCGACGTGCCGCTGGCGGAGACGCGTTGGGATGGCCGCGAGCGGGCGCGCTACGACTTCGACTTCCGCATCCTGCGCCGCGGTCTGCGCGGCTACCTGTGGGCGTTCCCGTGCCTGATCGGCGGCGTGCCGCATGTCAACATTGGCGCCTACGCCCTGGCGCCGGCCGGCGCCGCACTCGACGACGCACTCAGCGAGTACCTGGCTGAGCTCGGCGGCGGCGTGCCGCGCCGCGTCGCCTTCCCGATCCACTGGTACGGCGCAGGCGCGCGCATCGCCGCCGAGCGCGCCTGGCTGGTCGGCGACGCCGCCGGCGTCGATCCGTTGATGGGGGAGGGCATCTCGTTGGCGATGGAATACGGCGACCTCGCCGCGGCGGCGATCGTCGCGGCGCGACGCAGCGGCGACTGGTCGCCGGCTGCCTATCAGCGCGCGCTGGAGCAGTCGTGGCTCGGCACCAAGCTGCGCCGCCTGCACCTGGCGACGCGGCTCTTCTACGGACCGAGCTCGCGCCTGTGGTTCGCGCTCGCCGAGCGCAGCCGCCGAGTGCGCGCGGTCGGCCTGCGCTGGTACAACGGCGTCGACGGCTGGGATCGGCGCAGCGGCTGGTCGGCGGTGGCGGCCGTGCTGACCAATCGGGTCGGCGCCTGAGATGGCCCGCCAGCGCTCGCAGGTCGAGGCGACGCCGGCGACGCGCCCGCGTGTGCCGCGCGCGCCGCGTGCCCCGCGCAAGCGGCGGCGTCCGACGCCGCGCGCTCGCCTGCGGCAGCGCAGCCGCGTCGTCGCGCTGTTGGTGGTCGGCCTGTTCGTCGCCGGCCTGGCGGTGATGGCGCTCTTCCAGGTGACGCGTCCGACCGAGCCGCAGCCGTTCCGCTTTCCGACCCCGCAAGCGGCGGCGCCCGGCAGCGCGGCGGCCGGTGGTGTGGCGCCGCCTGCGCGATGACGCCGGGCGGTGGCTGGAGCTGCCCGCGTCGCCGCGCCGTATCGTCAGCCTGGTTCCGAGCGTCACCGAGTTGATCTGCGGGCTCGGCGGCGCCGCCCGGCTGGTCGGCGTGACGCGCTTCTGCAGCGAGCCGCAGGAGGTGGTTGCGCGCCTGCCGCGCCTGGGCGGCACCAAGACACCGGCACGCGATGCGATCCTCGCGCTGCATCCGGATCTGGTGGTGCTGAACAGCGAGGAGAACCGGCGCGAGGATTTCGATGCGCTCGTCGCCGATGGCGTGCCGGTGTTCGTCAGCTTCGTGCGCACGGTCGAGGAGACGATCGCGTCGGTGGCGCGCCTCGGGACGGCGCTGGATCTCGACGCGGCGGCGAGCGGGCTGGCGGCGCGCATCGCGGCGGCACGACAGGCGGTCCTGGCGGCGGTGCCGCAGCGCGTGCGCGTCTTCTGTCCGATCTGGCGCAGGCCGTGGATGTCGTTCAACCGCGACACCTACTGCCATGACCTGTTGGCCTGTGCGGGCGGTGACAACCTCTGCGCCGCCGCCGCCGAGCGCTACCCGACGATCGAGCTCGAGGCGATCGCGCCCCTGCAGCCGCAGGTGATCCTGCTGCCGGACGAGCCCTACCCGTTCGCGGCGCGACACCGGGCCGCGCTCGGTCCACTGCTCGACAGCCCGGCCGGGCGGTCGGGGCGAATCTACCTGGTCGATGGACGGGCGCTCTCCTGGTACGGCCTGCGCACGCCAGATGCCCTGCAGCGCTTTGCCGGCCTGCTCGGCCGGGCTGTCTGAGGGCCGAAATCGGGCGCCAATGCCTGGCAGGCGCGCCTTTGCCTCGCGCGACTGCAAGTCCCCGACGCCGCGCGGGCGGCTCCCGAGCCGCGCGCCTGCGGCAGCAGACGCCATTCCTCTGGGCACATGGCTTGCTCCGCGGAGTGCCGCAGGAAACGCGATTCACCGCATGGCTGGTGCCGGGGCAGGGACGCCGGCCAGCGGAGTGGGACTGGCGAACACAGGCGGAGGAGACGAACGGCGGCAGCCGCTCGAACGTACGCATGGAGTGTCCGGTCAAGGGCGCGCACCCCGTGGTGCGGGTGATTGTCGCGGCGGCCGAGCGCCTGGCGCGCGATCAGGTCGCCGTGTTTGTCATCGGCGAGCGCGGCTGCGGCAAGGAACTGCTCGCCCGTCATCTGCACGATTGCGGTCGTCCGGCGGGGGCGCCGTTTGTCCGGATCGACTGCGCCGAGGCCTCGTTTGGACGGCTTGAGGACGGCCTGTTCGGTCGGGCGGGAGGCCTGGAGCGGGCGGTTGGCGGCACCCTGTTCCTCGACGACCTCGGCGCACTGCCCTTGGAGTTACAGGATCGCCTGCTCGCCGGCCTGGAGGGCGCGGCCGCGCCGCCCCGAATCGTCGCCGCGTGCGCCAGCGAGGCTGAGCAGGAAGAGCGGCTCGGGCGCCTGTCGGCGGCGCTGCGGCGCTTTCTCGATCCGGTCGAATTGGTCGTGCCGGCGCTGCGCCAGCGCCGCGCCGACATCCCGCTGCTGGTCGAGCACTTCCTGGCGACCTACGCCGCCCAGCACGGCACGCCGCCGGTGCGGATCGACAACGAGGCGCTGGTGCAGTTGTGGCGGTACGACTGGCCGGGCAACGTCCGCGAGCTCGCCAGCGTCATCGAGCGCGTCGTCGTGCTGTGCCGCAGCGGGGTCGTCCGTACCGCCGACCTGCCGCCGCAGATCTTCAGCGCCGCCTGCGCGGCCGCTGCCCCGCCGCCGCCGTCATCAGCACCGTCCGCCGGCCCCGGCTTGCGGCCGCTGTCCTGATCCCCGTCCCCACGCCCCACAAGAGGGGCAGGGCGGCCAGGCTACTCGGCCAGGGAGCCGGGCGACCGCTTACGCGCGGATCACCGCGCGCATCAGCAGGTGCACCAGCGCCAGCACGATCGCGCCGATGAATGCGGCGCCGAACCCGTTCACCACGAATCCCGACACCAGCTTCGACGCCAGCAGCAACACGATGGCGTTGACCACGAACAGGAACAGGCCGAGCGTCACGATGGTCAGCGGGAAGGTCACGATCTTCAGGATCAACCCGATCGTCGCGTTGAAGAATCCGACCACCAGCGCCGCCACCAGCGCGGTGCCGAAGCTCGCCACCTGGAAGCCCGACACCAGGTGCGCGACGATCATCAGGCTGAGCGCACTCAGCAGCCAATTGACCAGCAGGTACACCATCGTCTGCCCTCCTCAGTCCGCTGCCCGCGTGCCACGCGCCGGCGCGTCACGCCCTCGAAAGAAGTGCCCCCGGCGCGATTCGAACGCACGGCCCCAGGATTAGGAATCCTGTGCTCTATCCACCTGAGCTACGGGGGCTTACAGGTCCCCGCGCACCTAGCTGAGCGGGCGGGGCGCGTCCAGGGTTGGGGGCGCGGCCGCGGTCAGCGGCCGCCCTTGCTGGTATGGATGCGACGCCAGAGGCCGACGGCGTTGTTGATGCGGTTCGCCTCGGTGGCGTCGATGCGGCCGGCTTCGAGGTCGGCCATCACGGCTTCGCTGCAGGCCGCGGCCTCGGCGAGGTTGGCGAAGCCGGCTTCATGCAGGCGGCGGCTGCGCGCCATCTTTGCGTCAGACTTTGCGGTGGTTGGAGGGGTCGGTTTGGTCTTGCGGTTGGCTGCGCCCATCGTCGCTCCTGCCGAGCCGCGTTGGCCGCGACCCGGATTGGTTGAGCTTCGGCGACGGACAGCGGCGAGGCCAGCACCGAACCGAAGAACACCAGGGAGGACTATAGCATGCCGGAGAGGCGGATGCGCGCCTGGTCGTGGGGCGGGCCTAGTCGGCGATCTCCGGGTACCGGGCGCGGAAGTAGGCCAGGGCGTAGGTCGGCGTGTTGAAGCGGCGGGCGCGATCGGATTCCCATGGCTCGACGGCGACCACCCGGTCGCTGAGCGGGTGCCAGCCGCCGAACCGCCAGCGCCCGTCGTCGTTGATCAGGGTGATCGCCATCTCCGTGCCGAGCCGCGCTGCGTGCACCTGCATGCCGTCTCCTCCTGCCCGGATTTTGCGGAGCGAATCCCTGAGCGGGCGTCTACCCTGGAGGTGCGAGCGTGACCAGCATTTCCTGCGCTCAAAGGGGTAAATAATGTACGCATGCCCAGCCTACCCGCGGCGGCGCGGCGTGCTGGCGCGGTGGCTCACGGATAGATCAGCGTCGTACCCTTGGGGCGGAAGGGGAGGCTCTGCGACAGCTGCGCGTCGCCGACCTGCACGGTGAGGCTCATCTGCGGGTCGAGCGCGGTCATGCCGGTGAGGTTCGAGGCTTTGAGCTTGAAGGCGTAGATCGCCTGGTCGCCGCTCGGCTTGGCGGTGATGCGTACCGACCCCACCGCGGGGACATTGGCGCGTACCGTACCCTGCATCTTGCCGCTGCCGCTGGCGACCAGGGCGCCGGCGTCGACGGTGGCGGCGAGCACGGTGCCCCGCGCCGAGGTGACGCTGACCACCACCGCGTCGCGCGACGGATCGAAGCTGGTGCCGGCGGGCAGGGCGAACTTGGCGGTGATCGACAGGCTGCTGCTGCGCGCCTTGGCGCTGGAGACCAGCAGGCCGACGCCGCTGGTGAACGACAGCTTGTGGTTGCGCGTCTTGGTTGAGTTGCCGGCGGTGTCGTAGGCATAGGCGCGCAACTTGTGCAGGCCGGAGCCGTAGTCGGCGGCGTCGAGCACGAAGCCATAGGGCGGGGTACTGGTGGTGGCGGCGAAGCGGCCATCGACGTAGAGGTCGACGCGCGCGATGGCAACGTCGTCGGAGGCGGCGATGTCGACCGGAATCATGCCCGACACCAGGCTGTCCTTCGCCGGGCTGACGATGCCGATCTCGGGATCGGCCACATCCTGCTTCGGCGCGCCATGCTGACCCGGTACCAACGCCGCGTAGGCGTCGGCGCGTCCGTGGCCGAAGTACGGGTCCCAGCCGGCGCTGCCGAGGTCGATGGTTCCCGCCTGCACCCGCGCGATCGCCTCGCTGCGCGACATGGTCGGGTTGGCGCCGAACAGCAGCGCGAACACGCCGGAGCCGAAGGCGGCGGCGGGCGAGGTGCCGCTCGAGCCGGCGTACTGGCCACCGAGCGTGGTCGTCACGACGTCGACGCCGGGAGCGGCGAAGCTCAGCCAGGAGCCGTAGTTCGAGAAGCTGGCGCGCAGATCGGCGTCGTTGATTGCGCCGACTGCGACCGCACCGTCGGCCGCGGCGGGATAGGCGGGGACGTCGTTGCCGCTGTTGCCCGACGCGGCGACCAGCACCACCTGGTTGGCGGTGGCGTAGTCGATCGCCGCCTGCAGCACGCTCGATGGTGCGCTGCCGGCGAGGCTGAGGTTGAGCACCCGGGCGCCGTGGTCGACCGCGTAGGTGATGCCGCTCGCCACCACGCTGTAGGGGCCGTTGCCCTGCGCGTCGAGTACCTTCACCGGCAGGATCTGCGCCTGCGGCGCGACCCCGCTGATGCCGATGGCGTTGTTCTGGGTCGCGGCGATGATGCCGCTCATGCGCGTGCCGTGGCCGTGGTCGTCCGCCGGATCGTCGTCGTCGTTGAGGAAATCGTAGCCGGGCTGCAGGTGTCCGAGCAGGTCGGGATGGGTGCGCTCGACGCCGGTGTCGAGCACCGCGACGGTGACGCCGGCGCCGCTGGACAGCGCCCAACTCGCCGGTGCGCCGACCCGCGCCAGTCCCCACTGCGACTGGAAGTAGAGGTCGTTGGCCTCGGCAACGTGCGCCAGGTAGTCGCGCTCGACGCTGCGGAACAGTCCGGACCGACGCAGCGTCGCTTCGATCGCCGCGAGGTCGGTATCGTCGGCCTCGAGCACGCTGGTATCGAGCTCGGCCACGCCGCCAAGGCGGCGCGCCCCGGCGGCGCGCAGCGCCTGGTCGAGCGCCCGCGCCGACAGGCCGGCGCGCTCGCGCACCACCAGCCTGCCGGCGAGGCGCTCGCTGCGCGGCGACGCGGCTTCACCCCCGGAAGCGAGCCCGCAGACCGCGACGCCGACACAGACGATCACTCGTAAACGTGCCCACCCCGTCATCACGGCGGCGACACATCGGCAATCGGCATGCCACGCGATCAGTGATCCCTCGTGCGAACGGACGAGTGCGTGGGGCCGGCTCGCGGCGTCGTGCGACCAACGACATGGCGTCTGAAAAGTGGCGCCGGCCAGCCGCTGTCATCCCTGCCTGGCCGGCGCCGGCGTGGGCTGGTAGATCAACCCGCATGCTGACGCGGAGCCAGTTGGACGCGCTGGAGGATCAGCTGCTGGCGCCCTGGGCGATGCGCGGCCGCGCCAGCCGCGGCCGCGTCCACGCCGAGGACGAGCATCCGTTCCGCACCGAGTTTCAGCGCGACCGCGACCGCATCATCCACAGCACCGCCTTCCGCCGCCTGGAGTACAAGACGCAGGTCTTCGTCAACCACGAGGGCGACTATTATCGGACCCGCCTGACCCACACGATGGAGGCGGCGCAGATCACCCGCACGGTCGCCAAAGCCCTGCGGCTCAACAGTGATCTCGCCGAAGCGGTGGCGCTGGCGCACGACCTCGGGCACACGCCGTTCGGCCACGCCGGCGAGCGCGTGCTCAACCAGTTGATGGAGCCCTATGGCGGCTTCGAGCACAACGCGCAGAGTCTGCGCATCGTCGACGAACTGGAAGAGCGCTACGCCGACTTCCGCGGTCTCAACCTGACCTGGGAGCTGCGCTAGGGCATCGTCAAGCACACGCCGCCGTACGACAAGCCGCTGGCGGCGCAATTCGCGTCAGGGCAGGGGCCGTGCCTGGAGGCGCAGCTGGTCGACTACACCGACGAGGTCGCCTACAACAGCCACGACATCGACGACGGCCTGAAGTCCGGCCTGCTCAGTTTCGAACAGCTCGACGGCGTCACCATCTGGCGCGACGCCTATCGCAGCGTGCGCGAGCGCCATCGGGGCGCCAATCAGCGCATCTGGCGCTACCAGGCAATCCGGCTGATCATCGACCGCTTCGTCACCGACCTGATCGAGACCGTCGAACAGCGCCTGGCGAGCGAGCGCATCCGCAGCGTCGAGGATCTGCGCGCCTACGGCCGGCCGCTGGTCGGCCATAGCGAGGCGCTCGAGGCGCAGCGCCTGGAGCTCAAGCGCTTCCTCATGGACAACCTGTACCGCCACTACCGGGTCATGCGCATGGCCGAGAAAGCGCGCCGCATCATGGGCGAGCTGTTCGCGTCGTACCTCAGCGAGCCGCGCCAGCTGCCACCGCACATCCTCGCGCGCCAGGCGACCGGCGACACGCTGCCACGCGTGATCGCCGATTACATCGCCGGCATGACCGACCGCTACGTGCTCGAAGAGCACGCCAAGCTCTTCGATCCGTTCGAGAAGGGCTGAAAAAAGGAGTCGGCCTTCAGCGCTCAGCCATCAGCATTGGCGGTGCCAGAATGTCCGATAAGATAGATTATGGTGCGTGACCCGGGGCCGGTCAGGACTGGAATTTGGTCTGCAGTAGATCGCGACCCGGCAGCTCCGGGAACTGGTCGTAGGCCTGGCGATACAGATCCTTGGCGCGTGCGGCGTCGCCGGACTGTTCGAGCGCGCGGGCTTCGCCGACGACGGCGTCGCCGGTATACGGGCCGCTCAGCGCCGCGGCGTCCTTGTACTTGGCCGCGGCATCCGCCCACTGCTGCTTCTTCTCCAGGGCGGCGCCCCAGACCAGCAGGCGCTGTTGCTGCAGGTAGACCGGCAGGCTGGCGACATCGGTGGCGGTGAGCACGGTGATCGCCTGGTCGGCCTGCCCTGCCTGGAGGGCGCTGTTGGCGGCGAGCAGCGAGGCCAGCGGGGCGACCGCCGTGCCCTGCCAGCGGGTCGCAACGTCGCTGAGCGCGGTGGCGGCCTCGCCGAACTTGTTGGCATCGAGCTGCGCCATGGCGCGGGCCAGGTCGGCGTTGGCGTCGCGCCGCTGCGCGCCGCGATACGCGCCGAGGATGGCGATGGCCGCGAGTACCACCACCGCGGTGACGCCGATCGCGATAGCGAGCTGCTGATGGGCGCGCGACCATTCGACCGCCTGGCCGGTAAGCGTCTGGACGACGTCCGGTCCTTTCATGTCCTTGCGCGTCAGGCGCACGTTATCCGCCACGATCGTCTCCCCCTGTGGTGCGTGTGTCTGCTGTGAAAATGGCCGCGCCGCCCGAAGGCGGCGCGAGAACAGTCGATTCCGCGCGCGGGCGCGGAACGGGCTATCACATCTTGTACTTGAAGTCGTCCGGCGACATCTTTTCGAGGATCTCGGACCACTTGTCGGGCGAAACGTTCGAGAGGTTGTTCTCGGCCGTGCTCTCGTTCTGCTGCAGGACGCTCGACGCCTCGAGCACCTTGCGGGCGACGTAGATCGGACTCTTCACCCGCAACGCCAGCGAGATGGCGTCGCTCGGCCGCGAGTCGATGGCGCGTGCCGCGCCGGCGACGATCAGATGGATGACGGCGTAGTAGGTGTTCTCGCGCAGATCGGAGATCTCGATGCTCTCGACCGTGGCGCCGAGCTCGCCGATCAGGTTGCGCAGCAGGTCGTGCGTCATCGGGCGCGCCATCTGGATGCCCTCGAGCTCGGTGGCGATGGCGGTGGCTTCGAGCAGGCCGATCCAGATCGGCAGGTTCAGCTTGTTGTCGTCGTCGCGCAGGACGACGATCGGCGTCTTGGTCGCGGGATCGAGCGTCAGCCCGCCCACGTTCATCGGAATCGCGTCCTCGCGGCTCATCCAGGCACTCCTGTGCGAATTGTGCCCAGAAAGGTCGCAGGCGGTCAACGCACTTTTCCGTGCGCTCAATGCGCTCAACGCACCAGGCGATCGACGACGCGGTAGAGCTGGTTGAGGTTGCGACATTCCTCGACGAGATCGCAGAACGGCAGGTAGCGATCCATTTCGCTGTCGCCGAAGCCCCAGGTCAGGCGGCTCTCGGGGTTGAGCCAGATCACCTGCTTGGCGCGCGCCTGGATGTCGCGCACCACCCACTCGTGCGCCAGATTGTAGTTGTTGCGCGCGTCGCCGAGGATGATCACCGTCGTGCGGTTGTTCACCGCGCCGAGGTAGTCGCGATGGAAGGTCTTGAAGGCGCGGCCGAAGTCGGAGTGCGCGAAGACGTTGATGATGGTGCCGGTCAATGCCTGCTCGATGGCCCGCTGGGTGTCGTTCTCCTCGAACAGTTGTGTGATCTCGCCGAGATCGCTGACGAAGACAAAGCTGCGCACCCGCGAATAGAGATCCTGTAGCGAGTAGACGAACTGCAGCATGAAGCGCGAGACGTTCCGTACCGAGTCCGATACGTCACAGAGAACGAGCACCTGTGGCTTGTCCTTGATCTTGCGGTCGAACTCGATGCGAAACGGGACGCCCCCGTACTGGAGGTTCTTGCGCAGGGTGGCGCTCAGGTCGAATTTGCCGCGCTTGCCCCGCTTGCGACGGATCGAGACGACATTCTTCAGGCGCTGTGCGAGCTTCGTGACGGCCTCGCGCATGCGACGCATCTCGTCCTCGGAGAGGTAGTAGAAGCTCTTCTCCGCCAGGCTGGCCAGACGGGTCCGCTCGCGTTGGGCCTGATCGCGCTTCTCCAACTCGAGCCGGACGGTGCGACGGATCATCTCACGCAGATCGCGCAGACGCTGGTCGATGAAGTT
>JANRJF010000245.1:0-2159 GCA_033764095.1 Deltaproteobacteria bacterium
CGACGAGATCTTCGCCACCGCGCTGACGGCGCACCACCAGGCGCAGAACGGCGTCGGCAGCGGCGCCGACGTCGCCGCGTCGGTGTACGGCGGGCTGCTGCGTTTCGAGCGCGCCGCGGCCGAATCCCTGCCGGCGGTCGCTCCCCTGACACCGCCGCCCGGATTCAAGCTCCACATCGCGTGGAGCGGCGGCGCCGCCGCCACCGCCCCCCTGGTGCGACGCTATCTCGCGCTGGAGAAGCGCGAAGCGCCCGGCTGCGCCCGGCACGAGTTCGTCGTGGCGGCGCGCGCCTGTGTCGACGCCTTCGCCGCCGGCCTGGCCGCGGGGCGCGTCGACATCGAGGCCGTCGACCGCAACGGGCGGGCGCTGGAGGCTCTCGCCCGCGCCGGCGGCCTGCCGCTGCTGACGCCGGAGCTCGAGCGCATCGTCGCGCTGGCGCGCGACGCGGGCGCGGGCGCCAAGCTCTCCGGCGCGGGCGGCGGCGACTGCGCCATCGCGGTGACCGCCGATGGCGACGGCGGCGCGCGACTCGCGCAGGCCTGGCGCGACGCCGGAGTCCACACCATCGACCTGGGCCTGCAGGCCGGAGGAGTGTCCATTGCCAAAGGCTAAGACCTCGTCCGGCGATCTCCTCCGCAGCCGCAAGCAGTCCCACCTGGACCTGTGCGAGCACGAGCAGGTGGAGTACCAGGGCAAGACGACGCTCTTCGAGGACGTCGACCTGATCCACAACGCCATCCCCGAGCTGGCGCTGGCGGACATCGACCTCGGCGTCGAGTTCGTCGGCAAGCGCCTGCGCGCGCCGCTGCTGATCACCGGCATGACGGGCGGCACGGAGGACGCGTTCGCCGTCAACCGCGACCTCTCGATCGTCGCCGAGCGCAGCGGCATCGCCTTCGGGCTCGGCAGCCAGCGCGTCATGCAGCGCGATCCGGGCACCGCATGGACCTTCGCGGTGCGCGAGTTCGCGCCGACCACCGTTCTGCTCGCCAACATCGGCCTGATGCAGGCGGCGGAGCACGCGACGCAGGATCTGCGGCAGCTGGTCGCCGACGTCGGCGCGGACGCCCTCTGCACCCATCTCAACCCGGCGCAGGAGCTGGTGCAGCCCGAAGGCGACCGCAGCTTCCGCGGCGGCTACGACACGCTGCGGCGGCTGACCGCCGAGCTCGGCGTCCCGGTGATCGCCAAGGAGACCGGCTGCGGCATCTCGCGCGCGGTCGGCGAGCAGCTGGTCGCCTGCGGCGTGCGCCACGCCGACGTCTCCGGCGCCGGCGGCACCTCCTGGGTGCGCGTCGAAGCCCTGCGCGGCACCGAGCACAGTCGCGACCTGGGCGAGTTGTTCCGCACCTGGGGCATCCCCACCGCCGCCTCGCTCGCGATGCTGCGCGGCAGCGCCATGCAGCTGATCGCCAGCGGCGGCGTGCGCGACGGACTCGAGGTGGCGAAGGCGATCGCGCTCGGCGCGCGTCTCTGCGGCGTCGCGCTGCCGGTCTTCCGCGCCTATCGCGAAGGCGGCATCGACGCGGCGGTGGACTTCATCCATGGTCTGGTCGAGGGTCTGCGCACGGCGATGCTGCTGACCGGCTCGCGCGACCTGGCCCAGCTGGCGCGGCAGCGCCTCGTGCTCGGGCCCCGCATCACGGCCTGGATCGAGGCGACGGCATGACGTTCCGGAGACGAACGCCGGCGGCGGCGCCGGCGCAGAGGGCGAGGGTCAGGAGGAGGTAAGCGGCTCATGGAGAGAAACGGAAACGGATCGCGGATCGAGGGGTTCTACCGCATGGACCACCGCGACCGCCTGGTGGCCCTGGCGAAGCACGCCGGCCTGACGGCGGACGAGATGGCGGAGCTGGAGCGCGTCACGCCCCTGCCGTTCGAGGTCGCCGACAACATGGTCGAGAACGCCATCGGCGTGGTCGGCCTGCCGCTCGCGGTGGCGCTAAACTTCCTCATCAACGGACGCGACCGCTTCGTCCCGATGGCGGTCGAGGAGCCGTCGATCGTCGCCGCCGCGAGCTCGGCGGCGCGGCTGGTGCGCAAGGCCGGCGGCTTCACCGCCGAGGCCGATCCGTCCCTGATGATCGCGCAGATCCAGCTGATGAACTTCGGCGACATGGAGCGGGCGATCGCCGGCCTGCGGGCGGCGGAGCCGCAG
>JANRJF010000246.1:0-20703 GCA_033764095.1 Deltaproteobacteria bacterium
GATGCCGATCAGCGAGCTGAACAGGGTCAGCGTCAGGCCGAACAGCACCGAGATGCGGTAGCCGTAGATCAGCCGCGCCAGCACGTCGCGCGCCTGGTCGTCGGTGCCGAGCCAGTTCTGCCAGCTCGGCGGCGACGGCGCAGGCCCGGGCAGATCGCGGATGACGGTGTCGTAGCTGTACGGAATCGGCGGCCAGATCATCCACCCCTTGGCCTCGATCAACTCGCGCACCTCGGGGTCGCGATAGTCGGCCTCGGTCTCCAGGAAGCCGCCGAAGTAGGTCTCCGGATAGGTGACGAAGACCGGGAAGTAGAAGCGCCCGTCGTAGCGCAGCAGCAGCGGCTTGTCGTTGGCGACCAGCTCGGCCGCCAGCGTCACCACCAACAGCGCACTGAAGATCCACAGCGACCACCAGCCGCGCTTGTTCGCGCGCAGATTGGCCAGCCGGCGTTGATTGAGCGGAGACATCGAAAGCTTCAACGCAGAGACGCGGAGACGCGGAGCTCGCAGAGAAAAGTAATGGTCGTTCTCTGCGGACTCTGTGCCTCCGCGTCTCTGCGTTGAATCCTCATCGGCGCTCGAAGTCGATGCGCGGATCGACCAGCACGTAGGTGAGGTCCTCGATCAGCTTGATGACCAGGCCGAGCAGCGTGAACATGTAGAGGGTGCCGAACATCACCGGGTAGTCGCGCTGCACGGTGGCCTGGAAGCCGAGCAGGCCGAGGCCGTCGATCGAGAAGATGACCTCGGTGAGCAGCGCGCCGGTGAACAGGATGCCGATCAGCGCCGCCGGGAAGCCGCTGATGACGATGAGCATGGCATTGCGGAAGACGTGGCGGTACAGCACGCGCTGCTCGCTGAGCCCCTTGGCGCGCGCGGTGAGCACGTACTGTTGGCTGATCTGATCGAGGAACGAGTTCTTGGTCAGCAGGGTCAGGGCGGCGAAGCTGCCGATGGTCAGCGACAGGATCGGCAGGGTCAGGTGCCAGAAGTAGTCGGTGATGCGGTGCCAGGTGGAGAGCTGCGCCCAGTCGTCCGACACCAGGCCGCGCAGCGGGAACCATTGGAAGTAACTGCCGCCGGCAAACAGGACGATGAGCAGGATGGCGAACAGGAAGCTGGGGATGGCGGTGCCGATGATCACGGCGGTCGAGGTCCAGACGTCGAAGCGCGAGCCGTCGCGCACCGCCTTGGCGATGCCGAGCGGAATCGAGATCAGGTACATGAGCAGCGTCGTCCACAGGCCGAGCGAGATCGACACCGGCAGGCGGTCGAGGATCAGGCCGAGCACCGAACGGCTGCGGAAGAAGCTGTCGCCGAAGTCGAAACGCAGGTAGCGCTGCATCATCAGCCAGAATCGCTCGGCGGGTGGCTTGTCGAAACCGAACTGGCGCTCGAGGTCCTTCACCAGCTGCGGATCGAGCCCCTGCGCGCCGCGATACTTGCCGCCGCTCGCGGCGCTGGCGCTCACCTCACCGCTGCCGCCGCTGACCCGCGCCGTCGCCGACACCGCGGTGCCCTGCAGCTGCGCCATGATCTGCTCCACCGGTCCGCCCGGCGCGGCGTTCACGATGAGGAAGTTGAGCACCATGATCCCGAACAGCGTCGGGATCATCAGCAGCACGCGGCGGAGGATGTAGGCGGCCATGCGATCGGTCGTCAGTTACCGGTTGTCGGGCGTCGGTGCCACTTTCGTCGCCCGACCACCGACACCCACCGCCGTCAACGGCCGCGGCGCTGCTGCAACGCCGCCGCCTTCTGCGCGTCGTACCACCAGGCGTCGAGCTGCACGCCCTGCGCCGGGACCACGGCCGGCAGGCCGAACTTGTCCCAGTAGGCGAGGCGGTCGTACGGGATGTACCAGTTCGGCACGACGTAGAAGCCCCACTGCAGGGCGCGGTCGAGCGCGTGCGTGCGCGCCACCAGGCTGGCGCGATCGGGCGCGGCGATGAGCTGCTCGACCAGCGAGTCGATCACCGGATCCTTGAGTCCGATGACGTTCAGACCGCCCGGCTGGTCGGCGGCGGCGCTGCCCCAGAAGCCGCGCTGCTCGTTGCCAGGCGACTGCGACTGCCGCCAGGTCATCATCACCACGTCGAAGTCGAAGTCGTCGACCCGCTTCTTGTACTGCGAGCTGTCGACGGTGCGGATGGTCGCGGTGATGCCGAGGCGCTCGAGGTTCTTGGCGTACGGCTGGGTGACGCGCTCGTAGGCCGGGTCGACCAGCAGGATCTCGAAGGTGAACGGCTTGCCGTCCTTGTTCACCAGCTTCTTGCTCGCCGGATCGATCGTCCAGCCGGCCTGCTTGAGCAGCTCCAGCGCCTGGCGCAGGTTCTCGCGCAAGTTGCCGGAGCCGTCGGTGGCGGGCGGCTGGTACTCGGTGGTGAACAGCTCGGGCGGCAGCTGGGCGCGGAACGGCTCCAGCACCGCCAGCTCGGCGCCGCTCGGCACGCCGTTGGCGGCCAGCTCGGAGTTGTCGAAGTAGCTGCGGCTGCGCGTGTACTGGCCGTAGAAGAGCGTGCGGTTGGCCCACTCGAAATCGAACGCGTAGCCGAGCGCCTGGCGCACGCGGCGATCCTGGAACAGCGGCCGGCGCAGGTTGAAGGCGTAGCCCTGCATGCCGGCCGGGCGCGAGTGCTTGATGTCGGCCTTGATCAGCAGGCCGTCGCGCACCGCGGGAATGTCGTACGCCGTCGCCCAGTCCTTCGACGAGAACTCGCCGCGCAGGTCGAAGGCGCCGGCCTTCAGCGCTTCGAGCTGCACGGTCATGTCGCGGTAGTAGTCGTAGCGGATGGTGTCGAAATTGTCCTTGCCGCGGTTCACGGCCAGATCCTTGCCCCAGTAGTCGGGCACGCGCTGGTAGGTGCTGTAGCGTCCGGCCTCGAAGGCGCCGATCTTGTACGGCCCGCTGCCGAGCGGCGGCTCGAGCGTGCCGGCCTCGAAGTCTTTGCCCTGCCAGTAGTGCTTGGGCAGCACCGGCAGTTGGCCGAGGATCAGCGGCAGCTCGCGATTCTCGCCCGGCTTGAAGGTGAACTTCACGCCGCGCTCGCCGACCTTCTCCACCGTGGCGACCGAGCCGTAATAGGCGCGGTAGTACGGTTGCCCCTTGGTGCGCAGCGTCTCGAAGGTCCAGATCACGTCCTCGGCGGTGACCGGCTTGCCGTCGTGCCAGCGCGCGTTGGGGCGCAGCGTGAACGTCACCCAGGAGCGATCCGCCGGCGTCTCGACCGTCTCGGCGAGCAGCCCGTACTCGCTGAACGGCTCGTCCGCCGAGCCGACCATCAACGTGTCGTAGATGCGCGCGCTGCCGTCGTCGGGATTGCCCTTGATGATGAACGGATTGAAGCTGTCGAAGCCGCCCAGCCCGGCGAGCCGCAGCTCGCCGCCCTTCGGCGCATCGGGGTTGACGTAGTCGAAGTGCGTGAAGCCGGGGCCGTACTTGAGGTCGCCGTGCATGGCGATGCCGTGCGCCGGGCCGCTCGGGTCGGCGGCGCGCGCCACCGAGGCGGCCAACAGGAGGGAGAGGATCAGGGTTCGCATGATCGGCCAATCTACGGGAATGACCACCAAGACACCAAGGACACCAAGTCGAAACGGATCGGAATTTGATCCACCTCGACTTGGTGTCCCTGGTGCCTTGGTGGTTAATTGCCCCGATGTCCGCCGCCGAGGCGATTCGCGCCACCGTTCACCGCTACTGGGGCTTCGACCAGTTGCGGCCGTTGCAGGAGGAGGCGATCGCCGCCGGACTCAGCCGCCGCGACGCGCTGCTGGTGCTGCCGACCGGCGGCGGCAAGTCGCTCTGCTACCAGGTGCCGCCGGCGGTGACCGGGCGCACCGACGTGGTCATCTCGCCGCTCATCGCGTTGATGAAGGATCAGGTCGACGGGCTGCGCGAGAACGGCTACCCGGCGGCGGCGCTGCACAGCGGCCTCGAGCTCAGCGAGATCCGCGCCGTCGAGCAGGGCCTCGCCGACGATCGCTACCGGCTGCTCTTCGTCGCGCCCGAGCGCCTGCTGGCGCCGCGTTTCCTCGCCTGGCTGGAGCGCGCCGGGGTGCGCGACTTCGCCGTCGACGAGGCGCACTGCATCAGCCAGTGGGGACACGACTTCCGGCCGGAGTATCGCCAGCTCGCCGAGCTCAAGACGCGCCTGCCGGGCAGCAGCGTGCGCGCCTTCACCGCCACCGCCACCGAACGGGTCCGCGCCGACATCCTGGCCCAGCTGAAGCTCGACGATCCGCTGGTGATGGTCGGCACCTTCGACCGCCCCAACCTGACCTACCGGGTGGTGCCGCGCACCACGACGGACCGCCAGGTGCGCGACATCCTCGCCCGCCACCCGAGCGAGGCGGCGATCGTCTACTGCTTCTCGCGCCGCGACACCGAGGAGCTGGCGGCGGCGCTGGTCGCGCAGGGCGTGCGCGCCGCGCACTACCACGCCGGCATGGAACCAGGCGCGCGGCATCGCACCCAGGAGGCCTTTTCGGACGAGAAGCTCGACGTCGTCGTCGCCACCGTCGCGTTCGGCATGGGCATCGACCGCAGCGACGTGCGCTGCGTCATCCACGCCGCGCTACCGAAGTCGATCGAGCACTACCAACAGGAGACCGGCCGCGCCGGCCGCGACGGCCTAGAGGCGGAGTGCGTGCTGCTCTACTCGGGCGGCGACGTGGTGCGCATCGAGCGGCTGATGGAGCGCAGCGCCGCCGAGAGCGGCGCCGACCCCGCCGTCGTCGAGGCCAGCCGCACCCTGCTGCGCCAGATGCAGCGCTTCGCCTCCGGCCTCGCCTGCCGCCACAAGGCGCTGTCGGAGTATTTCGGCCAGCCGTACCCGGGCGACGGCTGCGGCGCCTGTGACGTCTGCCTCGGCGAGGTCGAGGGCAGCAGCGACGGCACCGTCACCGCGCAGAAGATCCTCTCCGCCGTGGCGCGCGCCGAGGGATTCGGCGTCACCCACGTGGTCGACATCCTGGTCGGCGCCGACACCGAGCGCGTCCGCGCCCGCCGCCACGACCAGCTCAGCACCTACGGCCTGCTGAAGGGCATGGCGCGCGGCGGCGTCACCGCCATGGTGCACCAGTTGATCGACCAGCGCCTGCTCGACCGCACCGTCGGCGACCGCCCGGTGCTGCAGCTCAACCCCGCCTCCTGGGAGGTCATGCGCGGCCAGCGCCCGGTGCAGTTGGTGCAGCCGAGCGCGAAGGCGGCGCCGGCGCGCGTCGACGGCGCCTCATGGGAGGGCGTCAACCGCGAGCTCTTCGACGCGTTGCGCGGCCTGCGCCGCGAGCTTGCGGAAGCGCGCGGCGTGCCGCCGTACATCATCTTCAACGACGCGACGCTGCGCGACCTCGCCCGCAAGCAACCGACCTCGCTCGACGCCTTCGCGCACGTCTACGGCGTCGGCGAGCGCAAGCTGCAGGACCTCGGACCGGTGTTCGTCGAGCGCATCCGGGCGTGGTGCGCGGCGCAGTGACTTCGCGGCGTTCTCACCACAACGACACCACGGCACAACGAGTCACGACGCAGGATCTAGCGCACTGGCTTGCGCCGCGGTGGCTGGCTCTCGTTGTGTTTCGTTGTGCCGTGGTGTCGTTGTGGTGAAGCAACGCGTGCCGGCAGCGCCAGCCGCTCCGCCACCAGGCGGAACACATCCGGGTTGAAGCCGAGCCCGACGTGCGTACCAGCGACCTCGATGTGCTCGACGCCGCGGTTCACCGGATCGATGCACGCCTGCCAGGCCACCACGCCGTCGGTGCGGCTGTAGATCGCCGTCACCGGCACGCGCAGCGGCACCGCGTCGCGCGCCGCGGCGGCGGCCTCGATGGCGTCGAGGTCGTAGCCGCGCTGCCGGTAGCGTTCCGCCGCGGCGGTGTATTTCGGTCCGCCCACCACCGGCGTGCCGAAGGTGACGACGCGCTCCACCCGCGTCGGCCGCTCGCGCGCCGCCTCGCGCGCCAGCACGCCGCCGAGGCTCCAACCGACCAGCCGCACGCGGCGCCGCGTCGCCGCCTGCGCCGCGTCCACCAGCTCGACCACGCGCGGCACCAGTTTCGGCACGTGGCCGCGGTTGGTGCCCAGCCCCCACCCGCGCGCGTCGTAGCCGAGCCAGGTGAGGTAGGCGCGCAGCAACGCGGTCGAACCGTCGCCGGCGCCGAAGCCAGGCAACACCAACACCGGGCCGCCGTCGCCGCGCGGCTGCCGCGCCAGCGCCGGGGCCTGCCAGAGCAGACGCGGGCCTTCGATGAACGCCAGCGCCTCGCCGAGCATCGCGCGCGGCGCCGGGGG
Organism: Deltaproteobacteria bacterium; assembly: GCA_033764095.1. Lineage (GTDB taxonomy): Bacteria > Desulfobacterota > Binatia > HRBIN30 > CADEER01 > JBDTMT01. The sequence continues at coordinate 6,287 of JANRJF010000246.1, forward strand.
GCGGATCGGTGTCATCGCCGCATTCACCACCGACCGCCGCGGCACGTCAACGTGGATCTGGGGCGCGCCGGATGGTTCCATATGGCCATCCTCAATGATATGGGTAGCCATATGAAGACCACCGTCGATATTGCCGACGCGCTGTTGAGTGAGGCCCGGGCGTTGGCGGAGCGTGAGGACACCACGCTGAAGGCGCTGCTCGACGAAGGACTGCGGCTGTTGCTCAAGCAGCGCAGACAACCCGTTCGCTTCCGCCTGCGGCGCGCCACCTTCCGCGGCCAGGGACTGCAGCCGGAGGTCGCCAACGCCTCGTGGAACCGGTTGCGCGAGTTGGCCTACGAGGATCGCGGCTCGTGATCGCGGTCGACACCAACCTGCTGGTCTACGCGCATCGCGAGGATGCGGATCTGCACCAGCGCGCCGATACGTGCCTGACCGAGCTGGCCGAGGGCGCGGCGCGCTGGGCGATCCCGTGGCCGTGCGTGCACGAGTTCTTCGCCATCGTCACCCACCCGCGCATCTACCGCCCGCCGACGCCGCCGGCGCGCGCCATGGAGCAGATCGACGCCTGGTTGGAGGCGCCCGGGCTGGAGCTGCTCGGCGAGGCGTCGGGCTACTGGCCGCAGCTGGCCGATCTGCTCCGGCGCGGCCGCATCGTCGGCCCGGCGGTGCACGACGCGCGCATCGCCGCGCTGTGCCTGCATCACGGCGTCGACGAGCTGTGGACCGCGGATCGCGACTTCAGCCGCTTCGCGGCGCTGCGCGTGCGCAACCCGCTGGTCGGCTGACTGAGCGCTATTCACCACAACGGCACCACGACACAACGGAGCACAACGAGGAGCCTCCGACCCTGATGCGGCGCCGTTGTGTGGTGGTGTCGTGGTGGTGAAGAAAGCGTTGGTTACGAAGCCGCGGTGAGGCGCCGCGCTTCCTTGCTCACTTCCTCGATGCGCTCGCGCGCCGCGGCGAGGGCGGGAAGATGCTGGGCCAGCGCTGCGGCCTCGGCCTCCTCGGCAAGGAAGTTGGTCTCGACGCGGATCTTCTCCTGCTCGGCCTGCGCGGAGCGCGCCACGTCGGCGAGGCGGCCGTCGAGCACGCCGCGCACGTTCTGCTCGGCCTGCTTCACCGCCTGCTCGTACCAGGCGTTCTGCGCCGCCAGCGCGTTGGGCAGCGCCTCGCGCTCCAGCGCCGCCAGGCCGGGCAGGTACCAGCGCTTGAACAGGGCGCGGCGCAGCAACCGGGCGCTGCCGGTGCGGGCGCGGTCGAGGCGCTCGGGCGGCGCCAGCGCGTGCGGGCGCAGGTCGACGCGTTCCGGCGCAGCGCCGGCCACGACGGTGCCGAAGCGCTTCGCCGCCTCGCGCAGCGCCTCGCCGGCGCTGCGCGCCGCCGCCAGTGATGCCTCGGCAAAGCTCTCCGCGGCGCTGGCCACGGTGGCCTCCAGCGCGTCGGTCTGTCCGCTGCGCACCCAGCCGCGGCGCGCCGCGCGCACCGCCTTGAGCAGCGTCTCGGCGTGCTGCGCCACCGCGCTGGCGCGCTGCTGGCCGGCGCTCGCCGCCGCCGCCTGGAATTCGGCGAACTGGCCCCGCGCCGCGGCGGCCTTCGCATCGGCGCCGCTCTGCACCTTGTGCAGTCGCTCGCGCACGTCGCCGAGCCGGCTGTCGAGCGTGGCGCGCCGCTGCGCCAGCGCCTGCTGCCCCTCGCCGATCCACTGCGCGGCGCGTTTGCCGGCCTCGCGCAGCGCCGTCACCTGGCGCTTCTCCGACGAGGCGAAGCGGCCGAGCGCGGCGGAGAATTCGGGCAAGCCGCTGGCGCGCAGCGCCGCCTGGTCGGCGGCCTGCTGGGCGCGCGTCGCGGCGCGGCCATCCACCAGGTAGAGCTCGTGGGCGCCGGCGACGTCGGCGCGCAGCGTCTCGCCGTGCTGGGCGCGCTCGGCCTCGGTGAGCTCGGCGCAGTCGGCGTCGAGGTTCCAGACCACGAACAACTTGGCGATGTCGGTCTGCAGGTCGTCCATCAGCCGGCGCGTCGCCTGGGTGAAGAGCGCCGGGTAGCGCACCACCAGCACCACTGCGTCGAGCGAGCGCAGCGCCTCGGCGCTGATCGCGTCGAAGCGCGCGTCGCTGCCGACGCCCGGCGTGTCGACCAGATCCACCTGCCCGCCGAGCTGCAGCAGGTCGGCCTCGGTCTCCACCACCACCTCGTGCGCGTCGCGCACGCCGCTGCGCATGATCTGCGCCAGCTCCGCGAGCGTCTCGACGCGGTGCGCGCCGACCTGCCACACCGTGCGGTTGCCGTAGGTCACGCGCAGCGGCACCGAGGTGAGCGGATCGAAGGCGACCGGCGACAGCTCCTTGCCGGCCAGCGCGTTGAGCAGGGTGGACTTGCCGGCCTTCACCTCGCCGTAGATGGCGATGCGCACGCGGCGACGCGCGAACTCGGCGAGCAACCCGTCGAGATCGCCGATGCGCCCCTTGGGCAGCAGGGCGGCATGCGGCTCGAGCGCCTGGCGGGTCTCGACCAGCGCTTCGTTCAGGCTGGTCGCCAGAACGCCGTAGGCGCGGCGCGCCGCGTCGTCGCTTGCAGACATTGCAGAGAGTCTCCTCGGGGATTCGAAAGACGCAGCTTTACGGCGTCAAATGCGCCGCTGCAACTCGCCGTGGCGCGATACTGCTCTCACCGCGGAGACGCAGAGACGCGGAGGAAATGCAGAGAACGACACGACGGGAATTTCAGCATCCCTCCGCGTCTCTGCGTCTCCGCGGTGAAAGGCGCCGTTGCCGATGGAACGACGCTCCGCTATCGGCCCGCCACGATGCCCACCGCCCCGTCGCCGCGCGCGGCGCGACTCGCCGCCGCGTTCGCCGCCGAGGAGCTCGCCGGCCTGCGCCTGGCGGCGCGCGTGCGCCTGGGCGTCCTGCTGGTGCTCGCCGTGTGGATCACCATCGAGAACCGCTACCACTCGCGCTTCTTCTTCTACTACCCGTTTCTCGCCGCCTTCGCCGCGCTCGGCTATGCGCCGGTGTGGCTGTCGCGCGGCGGCCGCTATCGCGGCTGGGTGCGCTACCTGCTGCCGGCGCTCGACACCGGCCTGCTCACCGTCACCACGTTCCTGCCCAACCCGCTCGACCCGCAGTGGATGCCGCCGCAGCTCATGCTGCGCTTCGGCAACGAGATGTACCTGTTCGTGCTGATCTGCGCCGCGGTGTTCACCTACTCGCCGGCCCTGGTGCTGTGGACCGGCTTCTGCGCGGCGCTGGCGTGGTCGATCGCGACCGTGCACATGGTGGCGCTGCCCGACACCATCGTCACGTTGCGCAGCGCCGACTGGGAGGCGATGAACGACACCCAGCGTCTGGCGGCCATCGTCGACCCCTACCGCGTCAACGTCGGGCTCTGGGGCCGCCAGGTGGTGCTGTTCCTGGTCAGCGCCGCGGCCCTGGCGGTGTTCGTCCACCGCGCCCGCCGGCTGGTGGCGCGACAGGCCGACGCCGAGCGTGAGCGCGCCAACCTGTCGCGCTACTTCTCGCCCAACCAGGTCGAGGAGCTGGCGCAGAGCGACGCGCCGCTCGGGCCGACGCGCCAGCAGCAGGTGGCGATCCTGTTCGCCGACCTGGTCGGCTTCACCAGCCTGGCCGAGGCGCTGCCGGCGCCGGCGGTGATCGAGCTGCTGCGCAACTTCCATGCCCGCATGCAGCGCGCCGTGTTCGCGCACGGCGGCACGGTCGACAAGTACGTCGGCGACGCGATCATGGCGACCTTCGGCACGCCGCGCAGCGGCCGCGACGATGCGACCAACGCGCTGCGCTGCGTCGCCGCGATGCGCACCGCCCTGGCCGACGGGAACGCCGAGCGCACGGCGAGCGGCGCCGCGCCGCTGCGCGTCGGCGTCGGCGCGCACTACGGCGCGGTGGTGCTGGGCGACATCGGCGGCGAGTCGCGCCTGGAGTTCGCCGTCATCGGCGACGCGGTCAACATCGCCAGCCGCCTGGAGCGGCTGACGCGCGAGCTCGGCAGCACGGTGGTCGTGAGCGAGGCGCTGGTCGCGGCGGCGCGGCGCGAGGCGGCAGCCGACCTCGCCGCGTTGCTCGCCGACCTCACCCCCGGCCCGCCGCAGGCACTGCGCGGCCGCGCCGAGCCGGTCGGCGTGTGGCGCGCCGCCTGAGCGTCGGCCGGCCGCGACTCAGCGCTGCGCGTACGAGGCGGCGCCGCGCGTCCAATCGGGGCCGTTCCCCCAGTCGCCGCGCGTCATCTTGCGGCGGTGGCCGGGATCGAATTGTCTGCGCGCCGCCTCGTACTCTTCGGTGGCGCGGGTCGCGCCCGGCACCGACCAGAAATCCTCCTCGCGCTGCCACTGCCCGTTGCCGGCGTAATCGAGGATGGTGATGCCGGGGAAGTCGATGACGCCGTTGCCGCTCGGATGATCGCGGCGGTTCTGCATGTAGACGATGACACGGCCGGCGGCGGGATCGACCGTGTGCCACTCGTAGGCGGTGTAGATCTCGCCGTACTGGGCCATGATCGGCTTGATCCACTGGCGGATCGCCTCGCGGCCCTTGAGGCTGCCGAGCACGTGCTCCACGTAGTCGGCATCCTCGGTGAAGAGCTCGGCCCACGCATCCCAGTTCTCGCCCACCGCGCCGGTGCGCCAGTAGGTGCGGAACGCCTGCTCCAACTCGTCACGGTCGAACGGCATGGGTGGATCCCCTTTCGCGCTGCGCAACCTGCGCGATCGGTGCGGGCAGCGTCAACCGGCGCGCCGCGCCCGGCCGCGCGAGGCGCGGCCGCGGGACACGAGGTCCCGCAGCTACCCAGGACGGGGTGGGACGTCGCGGCTTCCTGGAAACACCCGCACCAATCACACCCAGGTAGCCGGCCGACCTTGTGTCGACCGGCGGCGCAACGCGCCGCCGGGGCAGCACGAGGCGCTGCGCCGCGCTAGCCTCGGTACGTCGGGAGCTCCTGCAGATGCTTGTGGCACATCTCGCACGAGCTGATGCCGCGGGCACGGGCGGTGGGGTCGAGGGTGTCGTCGACCCAGCTTCGGAAGGCGCGGTAGTTGGCGAGCACGTCGGCCGGGTCGCTGCCGAGGCCGCCGAGGTCGAAGTGCGGCGCTGCGAGCTCGGCGGCGAATGGGCAGGCGTGGAACTGCCCCTGCGAGGTCAGCACCGGGAAGCAGCGCACGCAGCCCTGGCCGAGGCCGTGGAAATCGGACTCGCGGTCGCGGTCGAAGCTGCCGCTCGCGCCGGCGCCGGCGTGAAAGAGGATCTTGTAGCCCTGAAAGATGCGATTCGGATGCGCCATCGCCCACGCCTCCAGGCGCGCCTTGGCGTGCGGCGGCAGCGGCTCGGCGTCGCGGCCGTGGTAGATCGAATAGTTCAGCACCGCCTCGCTGCGCGCATCGGCCTCCAGGATCTCGATGAGCTTCTCCGCCTTCACGCCGTTCGAGAAGACGGTGAACAGGCCGGCGAAGCCGTGCGCCCGCAGCCAGGCCATCGCGTCGATGATCGCCGCCGCGTGCAGGGTCGGCTCGCCGCCGTAGAACTTGATGTTCCCGTCGCGCGCGACGCTGCGCAGCGCCTGCTCGAGCACCGCCGGCGCGTAGGGCTCATACCAGCCGTCGGGCGAGCCGTTGATGGTGCAGAAGGCGCAGGTGCGGTTGCAGAAATTGCCCTCGTAGAGGTGCAGCTCGCGCAGCTCGGCATCGCCCGGGTTGTAGTGCTCGACCGGCTCGTGGAACGTGATCGGCCCGATGTGCGGCCGCCGGTGCACGTCGTTCAGGCCCCAGTCGTAGGTGTTGTAGACCACCTCGTAGTCGCCGATCGCGTCGAGCGACAATCCGGTGTGCTGGGCGACGAACTGCAGCACGCCGGCGCGGTAGTCGCCGGTGGTGCCGTCGGCGCCGGCGAAGTCCTCGGCGTACATCTTGAAGAGGCGCGAGATGAAGATGCGGCGCGCGGCGTGATCGACGCGACAGTTCCACGGGTTGGCGAGGAACTGCTCGGTGGCGCCGCGCAGCGTCGCGGCGAGTTGTTCGCCGACGTAGGCCGCGGGGCGCAGCGCCGGGCAGCCATTCGAGCCGCAGTTGATGGCGAAGTGGATGCGCGGCTCGCGGAACTCGCCGCGCAGGATCTCGTGCTCGATGTCGTCGAGGCTGACGGCGCGCCCGCCGGCCAGGTGACGGCGGCGCTGGAAGAACTGCCCGTCGCGCGTCTTCCACACCGACGAGATCGGATACTCGGCGACGATCGCTGCCAGGGTGAAGACGTTGTAGGCGTTCAGCCAGTACGCCAGCCGGTGCTCGCGCTCCGGAAAGGCGTCCGGGTGGCTCTCCGGGCTGCTGGCGCCAAGCGCCGCGACCGTCGCGTCGAGCCGCGCCCGGCGCTCGATCAGCCGTCCGTAGTCGACCTTCCCCTCCGGACTGACCACCTCGGCGAGCAGGTCGCTCCACGGCTGCCAGTCGAACGTCGCCATCGGGAACTACTCACCATAGATTAACGCAGAGAACCACCGAGAACACGGAAGCCGCGGCTCAGGTGCGCAGCTTCCGTGTTCTCCCTGGTTCTCTGTGTTTTCTGTGGACTTCCTAGTGTCTTTCTTCCAGCGCGTGGTCGGCGTCCGAGGTCGATTCGTGCTCGAACTGCAGGATGCCGAGGGCGGCGAAGCGTTCGCGCTGGCGCGCCGAGAGCAGGCCGAGGCTCTTCACGTTGGGCACGATCTTGGAGAACAGGCGGCGGCGGAACTCCTGCGAGATCGGCGAGTCCATGCTGATCGCGACGCAGCGCTCGACGTCGAGGCCCATCGCCGCCCACACCTCGCGGTTGAGGATGCGGTCGCGCATCAGCACGGCGGCCTCGTAGACGAAGTCCTCGCGCTCCTGGCGGCCGCGCTCGTCGAGGTCGGTCATGAACTCGCGCAGCGACAGCACGCCGAAGGCGACGTGGCGCGACTCGTCCTCCATCACCGCCGCCGTGAGGTCGCGCAGCAGGGCGTTGTTGGTGGTGTCGCGCATGGTGCCGAAGGCCGCCAGCGCCAGGCCCTCGACCATGATCTGCATGCCGAGGAACTTGAAGTCCCAGCGCGAGTCGCTGAGGATCGCGTCGAGCAGACTCTTCAGCTGCGGGTTGACCGGGTACTCGTGCTGCAGCTTCTCCTGCACGAAGCGGCGGTACACCTCGACGTGGCGCGCCTCGTCCATCACCTGCGTGGCGCCGTACTGCTTGCCCTCGTACCAGGGCACCGCGTCGACGATCTGCGCCGTCGCCAACAGCGCGCCCTGCTCGCCGTGCAGGAACTGGCACAGCTGCCAGGTGATCGCCTCGTGGCGCAGGCGCTCGATCTCCGGCTTCGACAGCGAGCTCCAGATGTCGCTGCCGAAGATGCCGATGGCCATGTCGGGCACCAGCTCGGAGTGCGGGTCGACGTCGATCGACCAGTCGAGCCGCTGCGTCGCGTTCCACTGGTCGCGCTTGGCGTTCTCGTACAGACGCATCAGGCGCGCGCGGGTCGCGTCGTACTGCCAGTTGTAGCTCAGGTCCTGCGGCACCTGCAGGTGCTCGACCGGCTGTTCGGGGTGGAAGACGTTGAGTGCAGTCACGGGAAACCTCCGTGGAATGGGATCGGAATCAGTCGGCGCGCACGCCCAGGTAGGCGAGGAAGGCGCGCGGCAGCTCTTCGTCGAGGCGGGGGTCGTGCAGACCGAGCGCGGACTGGCGCAGCAGCCCGGCGTAGGTGAGCGTGGCGAGCATCAGGTCGAGCGCGAAGGCCGGCCCCAGCTCGGCGTCGGGGTGGGTAAAGTCGGCGCGCCGGTCGGCGAACAGCGCAGCCAGCTTGGCGTGCAGGTACTCCTGCAGCTCGACGGTTCGGCGCCGAACGATGTCGTCGCTGTATCCGGCGTGTTGATAGGCGCGGAAGAGCCCTTCGCGCTCGCGGTGGATCTGGATCAGGAAGGCGACCACCTCGCGCACCACGGCGGCGGTCGGCGCGCCGGCCCAACGGCTCGGGTCGAGCGCCGCATCGGCGGTGGCGCGCGCCTCGTCGCAGAAGCGCGCGTGCAACGCCTGCAGCAGCCCCTGCTTGTCGCCGAAGCGGCGATAGAAGCCGCCCACGGAGGATCCCGCCGCCTGCGCGATCTCGGCGATGCCGGTGTCGGCAAAGCCCTTCTCCGCCACCATACGCTCGGCGGCGTCGAGCAGGCGGGTGAGCGCCTCGCGCGTACGGGCCTGTTGGGGCGGCCGGATCCACTCCAGGCCGCGATCGACTGTTTGGCTTGCGGGCTCGCCCATTCGCTTTAGAAACCGGAACTCCGGTTCCGATTATGATGACGACGGCCGCTTGGTCAAGCAGTTTTTTCACCGTCGGGCGGAGGCGGCGCCAGCCGAGCGGCGGACCGGGCTAGCGCTTCTTCACGCCGATGATGTTGGGAATCGGCAGGGCGGCGGCGTTTTCGATGGCGGTGAAGCCGCTCGATCCCTGGCTGCCGACCACCTCGATCTCGCGGCCGCCGGCGTGCACGTAGAGCTGCGCTTCGGGGCCGCCCTCGACGTACATCGTCTCGCGCAGGTCGAGCGGCAGGGCGAGCAGCGCGTCGGCGAGGTCGTGGGTGCTGAGCGGCGCGCGCATGTGGATGAACAGCACCCGGCCGGCGCCGTCGACGCCGATCGCGGCGCTGCTCCAGGCGCGCGGCTGCTGGCTCCAGACGTTGGTGCGATGGCAGGAGATCATGCGGATGCTCTGCACCGCGGCGGCGTAGCGGTCCTGCAGCGCGGCGAGGTCGCGACATGTGCGGTCGACCAGCACCACCGGCGGCACGCCCGCCTGCAACGGGTCGAACAGCAGCACCGCGTTGTGCTTCGAGAGGCGTGGATTGTTCACGTGCCGGCGGCTCTTCATCAGCGAGACGCTGGTGCGGTAGTCGGTCTGGTAGAGGCTGGCATTGATCGCCGCCGCCAGGCCGTGCGCGGCCGCCCAGTCGTGCGCGGTGTGGCGTTCCGGCTGGCTGTCGGCCGAGGCGTTGATGAGCTCCAGACTCCAGCGGGCGGGATCGATGCGCAGCACGCGGATGATCGAGTCGCCGCTGGCGGCGCGGATCGGCGAGGTCAGCTCGGCGTAGTCCAGCCCCGGCTCCAGCCCCTGCCAGGCGGGGGCATCGGCCGCCGCGGCGGCGGTCGCCCCGGCGACCGCGAAGCAGAACGCGATGACCGCCGTGATTCGCACGGCGCCGACGATACTCGTCGCGACGCGCGCAGGCCAATCGCGATGACTCGATAGACCGACCGCGGACCCTATGGTACATCTCGTCTTCCGGCGGCTTGCCCCACATGGTGTCCCCAGCGCATCGTCTCGTGCTCCTCGGCGCGCTGGCGCTCTCTCTCGTCAGCGGATGTTCGGTCATCCGCGGCCCCGGCGAGAGCGCCGCGCCCGGCGAGATCCTCGAGCTCGGGGCGTCGGAGACGCGGGTGGAGCCGCCGCCGCCCGATGCCGCGGCGCTCGGCGCCTTCCTGGCCGGCACGCTGGCGCTCAACCGCGGCGACCAGGAGGGAGCGACGGCGGCGTTCGAGGACGCGGTCAAGGCCGATCCGCACACCGCCCTGCTGCGCCAGCGCCTCGCCGGCCTCTACGTGCGGCAGGGCAAACTGTCCGAGGCGCTCGAGCAAGCGCAGGCAGCGGTGGTCATCGACCCCAACAACGTCGAGAGCCGGCTGATGCTGGCCGACGTGCTGTCCACCCTGGGGCGCGACAACGACGCGATTCGCGAATACGAGGCGGTGCTGGCGCTCGATCCCGACCAGGAGCAGGCACGGCTGCTGCTCGGCGTGCTCTATGCCAAGACCGGCAACACGGCCAAGGCGGAGTCGACGCTCAAGTACCTCATCGACCGCGATCCCGGCTCGTTCCTCGGCTACTACTACCTGGGCCGCGTCTACGCCTCGACGCAGCAGTTCAAGCAGGCCGAGGAAGCGTACAAGACGGCGCTCAAGATCAATCCCACCGCCGAGCCGGTGCTGGTCGACCTGGCGCTGCTCTACGAAGCGATGCAGCGACCCGACGACGCCATCGCGGTCTACGAGTCGGTGCTCAAGGCCAACCCGCGGCGCGCCACCATCCGGCGCCGCCTCGGCGCGCTCTACGCCCGCCAGCGCATGTACGACGACGCGCTGGCGCAGTTCCGCGAGCTGGAGAAGGGCGAGACCGACCAGCAGGAGACGCGCACCAAGATCGGCCTGCTGTTGCTGGAGACCGGCGAGTACGACCGCGCCGCCAACGAGTTCAGCCTGGTGCTCGGCGCCGAGCCGGACAATGCCAAGGTGCGCTACTACCTCGCCTCGACCTACGAGCAGCAGGGTGACGTCGACCGCGCGCTGATCGAGTACCGCAAGATCCCGCCCGACCACGAGTGGTACGTCGACGCGCAGCGCATGATCGTGCACGCGCTGCAGCAGCGCGGCGATGCCGCCGGCGCCGCCGCGGCGCTGGAGGCGGCGCGCAAGGAGAAGCCCGACGAGGAAGAGCTGGTCGACGTGCAGGCGGCGCTGCTGCGCGAGCAGGGCCAGCTGCCGGCGGCGATCGAGCTGATGGAGCAGCTGGTCGCCGCGCAGCCCGACAACGACCGCTATCGCTTCACGCTCGGCGCCTACTACGACGAGAACAAGCAGCGCGAGAAGTGCATCGAGCAGATGGAGAAGGCCATCGCGCTCAATCCGCAGAACGCGCCGGCGCTCAACTACCTCGGCTACACCTACGCCGAACAGGGGATCCGGCTGGACGAGGCGGAGTCGCTGGTGCGCCGCGCCCTGGCGATCAGCCCGCACGATGGTTTCTACGTCGACAGCCTCGGCTGGGTGTACTACCAGCGCGGCGACTACGATGCGGCGGTCGAACAGCTCGAGCGCGCGGTGACGCTGGTCGCCGACGACCCGACCATCGCCGAGCACCTCGGCGACGCCTACCGCAAGGCTGGGCGCAGCGGCGACGCGCTGCGCATCTATCGCGACGCGCTCAGCCGCGCCACCGAACCCGAGCAGACGCAGCGTCTGCGCGGCAAGATCGACGACCTGCAGCGATCGGGGATGCGCCAGGGAGCGTCCTGACATGCGCGCGGCCATCGCGGGGCTCGTGACCGTGGTGGCGCTGGCCGGTTGCACCGCTCGCCCCGCGCCGTTGCCGACGCGCGGCGCCGCCGGCCCGCTCCCGACAGAGGCGGCGCTGAGCAGCGCGCTCGCCGCACGCCGCACCGCCCTGCACGGTCTGCGCGCCTGGGCGCGTCTGAGCTACACCTCGCCGGACGAATCGCGCCGCGCCAAGCAGCTGCTGGTCGTCGAACGCCCCGACCGGCTGCGCTTCGAGGTATTCTCGCCGTTCGGCGCCGTCTTCGTGCTGACCGCCGCCGACGGCGCGCTCGCCGCCTGGGATCGCGGTGAGGCGGTCGTCTACCGCGGCACCGCCTCGGCCGAGAACCTCGACCGCTACGTCCAGGTCGACCTGCCGGTGCCGACCGCCGTCGACCTGCTGCTCGCCACGCCGCCGCTGGCGGCCGGTCCGGGCGTGGTCTCCGCCGACGGCGACGCGATCAAGCTCTGGCAGGAGACCAGCAGCGGCGTCACCGCCACCTGGTTCGCCGCCGACACGCTCGATCCGCTGCGCGTCGAGCACCAGGACGCCGAGGGCCGCGTCCGCCTGCGCACCGTCTACGACACGTGGAGCGCGATCGACGGCGTCCGCCTGCCCAGCCAGGTGGCGATCGAGCTGCCCGCCAGCCAACGCCGCATCGGCGTCGAGCTGAGCGAGATCGAGATCAACCCGACGCTCGGCGACGCCGTCTTCGCGCTCGCCACCCCGGCCGGCTCCCGCGAGGTCGCTCTCGACGCGCAGGGAGATTCCGGATTCCCCCCTCTGGAAAAGGGGGGCGAGGGGGGATTTTTCGACGCCGCGGGCGCGACCGGGCGAGAAGAGTGATTGGGAAATCCCCCCTGACCCCGCTTCTTCAAAGGGGGGGGAGGATCACGCTGTTGCTCCTCCTCGCCGCCTGTCGCGCCGAGCCGGCGCCGCCGGCGGCGACGCCGATTCCGACCCTGCCGGCGCCGCGCGCCGCGCATCCGCAGCATCTGTTCACCGCCACGGTCGGCGAGCCGAAGACGTTCAATCCGATCATTGCCACCGACGCGGCGTCGCGCGCGGCGGTGAATGACGTCTTCGACACGCTGCTGCGGCTCGACCCGCGCAGCGGCGAGATGCAGCCGGCCCTGGCCGAATCGTGGACGCTCGACGCGCGTGGGACGACGCTGACTCTCACGCTGCGCGATGACGTGCGCTGGCACGACGGCCAACCGCTCACCGCCGCCGACGTCGCCTTCACCTTCGCGGCGATCAACGACCCACGCGTACCGAGCCCGCTCAAGTCATCGCTGCTGATCGGCGGCCAGCCGATGGTGGTCGAGGCGGCCGACGCGCGCACCGTGCGCATCAGGCTGGCGGAGCGCTTTGCACCGCTGCTGCACACGCTCGCAGTGCCGATCGTCCCCAAGCACGTGCTCGGCGCGGCGCTGCGCGACGGCACCTTCGCGCAGCAGTGGGGCACCGACGTGACGCCGCAGGCGATCATCGGCAGCGGGCCCTACCGGCTCGATCGCTACGAGCCCGGCCGCGGCATCCACCTGGCGCGCAATCCCGACTACTGGATGCGCGACGACGCCGGCCAGCCGCTGCCCTACCTGACCGAACAGACGATCCGCATCGTGCCCGATCCGACCACCGCCACGCGCGCCTTCCTCGCCGCCGAGACCGATCTCTACACACCGAGCGGAGAGGAGGTGCGCGCGCTGCTCGACCGCCAGGAGTCGGGCGGCTTCACGGTGCGCGAGATCGGCGTCGATCCCGGCATGCTGTTCATCGCCTTCAACCGCAATCCCAACCACTACAGGCAGAACGGCGCCGCCGACCCGCGCCTCGACTGGTTCAGCGATCCCGGTTTCCGCCGCGCCCTGGCACACGCGGTCGACAAGGCGACGATGATCGCCACCGCGCTGGACGGCTTCGGCGCACCGGCGGTGTCGTTCATCTCCCCCGCCAACGAGCGCTTCTTCGACCCGCACCTGGTCGACTATCCGTTCGACCTGGCGCGCGCCCGCGCCCTGCTGGAGGACGCGGGATACACCGACCGCGACGGCGACGGCGTGCGCGAGGACCGCGGCGGCCACCCGATCGAGTTCACCCTCACCACCAACGCCGGCAACCCGGTGCGCGAGCAGATCGCGCGCGTGCTGCAGCACGACTGGCAGGACGGCCTGCATCTGCGCGTCCACGTCGAGCCGCTCGAGCCGGCGCCGCTGATCGACAAGCTGCAGAGCACCTTCGACTGGGACGCGATGCTGGTCGGCTTCACCGGCAGCCTCGAGCCGCACGACTCCGCCGCCTTCCTGCGCTCCAGCGGCCCGCTGCACGTCTGGTATCCGAACCAGAGCAAGCCGGCGACGCCATGGGAGGCCGAGATCGACCAGCTGCTCGATCGCGCCACAGCCAGTACCGACCTCGACGCGCGCCGCCGCGCCTACTGGCGGATCCAGGAGCTGCTGCACGAGCACCTGCCGATCATCCAGACCGTCCGCCCGCTGCGCTTTGCCGCCGCCAGCAACGCACTGGAGAACTTCGAGCCGTCGGTGTGGGGCATCTACCGGCCGGAGCGTATCCGCTTCGCCGAGTAGCTGCCGGCGGCCGCGCGGGCGCCGTTTCGTTTCCCGCTCGCATCCGATAACCGGCAACCCGATGCTGCTCGACGTCGCCGACCTCACCATCACCTTCCCGACGCCGGCCGGCGAGGCGGCGGCGGTCGACGGTGTCGGCCTGACGCTCGCCGCCGGCGAGACGCTCGGCCTGGTCGGCGAGTCGGGCTGCGGCAAGACGCTCACCGCGCTCGCCATCCTGCGCCTGGTGCCGCCGCCCGGCCGCATCACCGGCGGGCGTATCACCTTCGACGGACGCGAGCTGCTGGCGCTGTCGGCAGCCGAGATGCGGCAGGTGCGCGGCGGCGCCGTCGGCATGGTGTTCCAGGAGCCGATGACGGCGCTCAACCCGGTGCTCACCGTCGGCGCGCAGATCGCCGAGGCGATCGCGCTGCACGAAACGATCGGCCGGCGTGCCGCCGCGGCGCGCGCCATCGAGATGCTGCGGCTGGTCGAGATCGCCGAGCCGCAGCGCCGCGCCGAAGCCTACCCGCACCAGCTGAGCGGCGGTATGCGCCAGCGCGTCATGTTGGCCATCGCGCTGGCGGCGCGGCCGCGCCTGCTGATCGCCGACGAGCCGACGACGGCGCTCGACGTCACCATCCAGGCGCAGATCCTCGACCTGCTGGCGCGGCTGCAGCGGGAACTGGCGATGGCCATCCTGCTGGTCACGCACGATCTCGGCGTGGTCGCCGAGCGCGCCGA
>JANRJF010000247.1:0-1867 GCA_033764095.1 Deltaproteobacteria bacterium
TCCGATCCAGCTCCGCTTTCGCGGCGACGACGTCGGCGACGGCTAGGGCGAGGTGCGGCAGCGTCGGGTCCTGATCCGGCGCCTAGCCCGTCTTATTCACCGCAAGTGAGGATTTTGAGCGACGGATGTGGCGGAAAGCCGCGGATCGATTCATGATTCTGTTGTCGAGACAAAGTCATCGGTCGACCCGGGAGCGCCACAGCCGTCATGGACGAAGATAGCGTACCGCCGTTCGATCTGCCATCGGTTGCGCGCAAGAAGGTGAGGGTTGGCTTCGATGGCGGCCAGCTCTCCTCCGACGCGGGCGTGCTGTTGCTGCGCGGCGTCGAGAGGCAGCTGGGGCTGGCGGCGCGTCTGGCGGCGTGCATCCGGGATCGACGCAAGCCGGAAGCCATCGTGCATCCGCTGGCCGAGATGCTGCGGCTGCGGATGTTCGCCATCGCGTCGGGCTACGAGGACGCGGAGGACTGCGATGTTCTGCGGCACGACCCGATCTTCAAGATGGCGGTCGGCCATGCGCCCGAGAGCGGCGATCCGTTGTGCTCGCAGCCGACCATGTCGCGGCTGGAGAATGCGCTGTCGAGGACCGGGGTGGCGCGGCTGATGGCGGCGATGGTCGACCAGTTCTGCGCCAGCTACCGGCGCGCGCCGCGCTCGATCACGCTCGATATCGACGATACGCTCGACACGGTGCACGGCCATCGGCAGCTGTCGCTGTTCAACGCGCACCACGACGAGCGCTGCTTCCTGCCGATCCACATCTACGAGGGGACCAGCGGCAAGCCGGTGGCTCAGATCCTGCGCGCGGGCAAGACGCCTGCGGGCGCGGAGGTGCGCACCATCCTCCGGCACGTCGTCAAGCGCATCCGCGGCCATTGGCCGAAGGTGCGTATCCTGGTGCGCGGCGACAACCACTATGCCCGGCACGAAGCGATGGCATGGTGCGAGGCGCAGGGGGTCGACTACATGTTCGGCTTCGCCGGCGGCAATGCGGTGCTCGACGCCATGGTCCGCGAGGCGGCCGACGCCCTGTGCGCCGAGCGCGCCGTCAAGGGCGTGCCGAAGCTGCGCGGCTTCCGCAAGCTGCGCTACGGCGCCAAGAGCTGGGGCTGCGAGCGCGCGCTGGTGGCGCGCCTGGCGGCGACCGAGAAGGGGCTCGACGTCCGCTACGTCGTCACCTCGCTCGGCGGCGGCGCCAGGCATCTCTACGACACGGTCTACTGCGCCCGCGGCGAGGCGGAGAACTTCATCAAGCTGCACAAGGCCCAGCTCGCCTCCGACCGCACCTCCTGCCGCGACCCGCGCGCCAACCAGTTCCGCCTGATCCTGCACACCGCCGCTTACTGGCTCATGCACGCGGTGCGCGCCGCCGTGCCGCAACGCTCGCCTTTGTTCCGCGCCGAGTTCGCCACGCTCAGGCTGCGCCTGATCAAGATCGCCGCGCGCGTCGTCGAGGGCGCCGCGCGCATTCGCGTCTCGCTGCCCGGCGCCTGTCCGGACGCCGCGCTGTTCCGTCATCTCGCCGGCCGCTTCGCCGCCGCCGGGCCGTAGCCTACGCGGTATTGTCGCCGCCCGAGCCCGTCGTCACAACCTCCAGCCCAGGCAACCGACGCCACATCGCGGTGCAACAGACGCAACGCCGCTGCGCGCCCGGCAACCAGAATTCCAGGCGCCGGGCGTGCTCATGCCAAAGTCCGTGAATAGGACGGGCTAGTTCAGCTGACGGCCCAGGTCCGAGATCGAGCGGTCGATCAGGCGGGTCGCGTCGTCCGGGCTCATCGACTCGGACACCACCTTGCGGGCGGCGCTGATCGCCACCTCGACCGCGGCGGCGCGCACCTCGGCCACCGCCTGGGCCTCGGCCTGG
>JANRJF010000248.1:0-2863 GCA_033764095.1 Deltaproteobacteria bacterium
CTGGAGTCGCTCGACCTCAAGGCGGTGATCCGCAACCGCCAGCTGGCGCCGCTGCTGCTCAACCTGATCCTCGCCTCGTACCAGAAGCAGCTCGGCGGCGCGCTCGGCGTCGTACCCGGCAGCGAGCTGCTCGCCGCCGCCCGGACCGCCGAACGGCTGGGCGTGCCGGTCGAGCTCTGCGATCGCGACGTCCGCATCACGCTCAAGCGCGCCTGGGGCGCGCTGTCGCTGTGGCGCAAGGCGGAGCTGATCGGTGCGCTCGCCGCCTCGGTGCTGGAGACGCCCGAGCTCGACGAGGAGGAGCTGCGCCGCCTGCGCCAGCAGGACGTGCTGTCGCGCCTGATGGCCGAGCTCGGCGCCGCCTTCCCGGCGCTCAAGACGGTGCTGATCGACGAGCGCGACGCCTATCTCGCGACGCGCGTGCGGCAGGCCCCCGGCACGCGCGTCGTCGCCGTGGTCGGCGCCGGCCACGTCGCCGGCATGGTGACCGCGCTGCGCGACGGCGCCAGCGCCGATCTCGCCGCGCTCGACGCGGTTCCGCCGCCGTCGCAGGCGGCGCGCGTCGCGGGCTGGGGCATCCCGGCGGTCATCCTCGCCGGCCTGCTCGCCATCGGGCTGCGCCAGGGCGCCGCCGCGGTGGGCGACAACGCGCTGTTCTGGATCCTCGCCACCGGTCTGCCCGGCCTGGTCGGCGCGGTGGTGGCGCTGGCCCATCCGCTCACCATTCTGGCGACCTTCCTGTCGGCGCCGATCACCACCCTGTCGCCGCTGATCGGCGTCGGCTACGTCGCCGCCTTCGTGCAGGCCTGGGTGCGTCCGCCGCTGGTGCGCGAGCTGCAGAGCGTCACCGACGACGTGCGGGTGCCGCGCCAGTGGTGGAGCAACCGCCTGCTGCGCATCTGTCTGGTCTTTCTCCTCACCACCATCGGCACCAGCCTCGGCACCATGATCGGCACCGCCGAGATCGTGTCGAATCTCTTCCACTGACGTGCGCCGGCGCGAGGCGCGGGCGCCGCGCCCGATGCGATGGCGCGCCGGCCTCGGCGCCATCCTGGCCGTCGCCGCGTCGCTCGCCGCAACGCCGGCGCGCGCCCAGCGTTGGGCGATCGACGACCCGGGACAGGGGCCGGTGGCCCTGGCACCGGGGGCGGCAGAGGCACATGAGCTGAGCGGTCTCGCCTGGCTCGACGGCGATCGCTTCGTCGCGGTGTCGGACGAGGACGGCGCGCTGTTCCGGTTGCACATCGCGGTCGACCCGCGCGACGGCCGCATCGGTGCGGCGGCGGTCGAGAGTCGCCTGCCGCTGTCGGGCTCCAGCGACCTGGAGGGCGTGGCGCTCAGCGCCGATGGGACGCGCGTCTTCGTCAGCGACGAGCTCGGCCCCGAGATCCGCGAGTATCGGCTCGCCGACGGCCAGCGCCTGCGCACCGTCGCGCCGCCGCCGCCGTTCAAGCGCCTGCGCTACAACCTCGGCTTCGAGGCGCTGGCGCGCACGCCCGACGGCAGTCTGTGGACGGCGAACGAGGACGCGTTGAAGGTCGACGGACCGACCACGCGGCGCGACGACGGCGCCTGGGTGCGCCTGCAGCGCTTCGACGCCGACCTGCGCCCGGCCGGACAGTTCGCCTACCGGCTCGATGCGGTCGGCACCGAGTTGATGATCGCCGGGCGCGGCACCGGCTTGAGCGAGCTGGTCGCGCTGCCCGACGGCCGCCTGCTGGCGCTGGAGCGCAGCCTCGGCATCGGTGGCCTGCGCATCCGCCTCTACGAGGTCGACCTCGACGAGGCGCGCGACGTCAGCGGCGTCGCCAACCTCTCCGATGCGGCGTTGCGCCCGGCCAGCAAGCGCCTGCTGTGGGAGCGCCAGTCGCTGCGCGACAACTTCGAGGGTGCCGCGCTCGGCCCGCCGCTCGCCGACGGCAGCCGCAGCCTGGTGCTGGTGAGCGACGACGGCCACGCGCTGGCCCAGGCGCTGTACCCGCTGCGGCTGCGCCCGCGTTGACCTCGCCGCCGGGCGCGGCGCGGTGCTAGAGCAACGCGCGGAGGATCCCGCCATGGCGAATCAACCGCGCGTCACCCCGCTGCCCGAGACCGAGTGGACCGACGAGGTGCGCGAGCTGCTCGGCGCGACGCAGATGGGTGGCCGCACGCTCAACATCTTCACCACGCTCGCCCGCCATCCGAAGCTGCTCAAGCGCTGGCTGGTGTTCGGCTCGCACATCCTGGCCAAATCGAGCGTCGGGCCGCGCGAGCGCGAGCTGCTCATCCTGCGCACCGGCTGGCTCTGCCGCGCCGAGTACGAGTGGGGACAGCACGTCGTGATCGGCAAGGCGATCGGGCTCACCGACGCCGAGATCGCGCGCATCACGCAGGGGCCCGACGCGCCCGGCTGGGCCCCGTTCGACGCCACCCTGCTGCGCGCCGCCGACGAGCTCTTCCGCGACAAGCGCATCGGCGACGCCACCTGGGCGGCGCTGTCCGAACGCTACGGCGTGCAGGAGCTGATCGACGTCATCTTCACCGTCGGCCAGTACACGCTGGTGTCGATGGCGCTCAATTCGCTCGGCGTGCAGCTCGACGAGGGAATTCCGGGATTCCCGGAGTGACAGGCTGTTAGGCTGTTAGGCTGTTAGGCTGTTAGGGGGGACAGGCCCAGAACTTCTCACCTCCCCTAACAGCCTAACAGCCTAACAGCGTAACAGCCTAACACCCTCCCAGGTTCCGCGCCGTCGGCGAGGTTTCCACGTCCTTCACCGCCGGCGCGGTGCGCAGCAGGCGGTCGCCGGACAGCATCGTCACGCCGAACCAGTAGTGCTCGTTCTTGAAGTGGTGCAGCCGATGGTTGCGCCACAGGCGCTGGTAG
>JANRJF010000249.1:0-5114 GCA_033764095.1 Deltaproteobacteria bacterium
TAGACGCGCGAGCCGTCCGGCTTCGCCGCCAGCGCGCGCGGCGTGTCGCCGAAGCAGGGGATGATCGACAGCGGCGTGCCGCCGAGCGCGGCGCCGAGGTTGTTGGCGTCGTAGGCCCACACCAGCGCGCGCGGCGTTCCCGGCGTGCTGAGGTTGGGCGGCGTCGTCGCCGGCACGTTCTGGCCGCGCCGCGCGGTGGTGACGAAGGCGCGGCTGCCGCCGCTGCCGGCGAATACGATGTCGCGCGGCTCGTCGCCGACCAGCAGCGTGCGCGTGACGTGCGAGCGGCTGACGTCGCTCGGATCGACCTCGACGATGCTGACGCTGTCCGACAGGTGGTTGACCACCCACGCCTCGGTGCGCCCGCCGGCGTTGACCCGACTCGCCACCGCCACCGGTTCCATGCCGACCGGCACCTCGGCGGCGAGCGTCAGCCCGCCGGCGCCGACGCTGAAGATCGACAGCCGGTTGTCCGGCGTGTTGACCGCGAACAGCAGGGCGCCGCTCGGCGACAACGCCAGCGGCCGCACGTGGCCGCTCTCGAAGTTGGTGAACGACCCCTGTGCGAGCGCCAGCACCGGCGCGAGCACGAGCGCGACGGCCAGCAGCACCGCACGCGACCGCAATGACTTGGTCAGCATGGTCCCCCAGATCCCCCAGAGCGCTGCTACCACGGCCGATCCGGCCCGAGAAAGCGATTTCACCGCGGCGACGCGCAGGTGCGGCGGTGACACGGATCTCTCCGCGTCTTCGCGTCGCCGCGGTGACCTGCTTTAAAGGGAGCCCATGGCCGATCTCGACGCGCTCCTCGCCCAGGCCGCCCAAGCGCCGAAGCCGGTGTACCTGTTCATCGGCGAGCCGGTGCAGACCGAGGCGGCGGCGCGCGCGCTGATCGACCGCCTGGTGCCGCCGGAGAAGCGCGACTTCAGCCTCGAGCAGGTCGACGGGCGCTCGGCGCCGATCGGGCCGGTGCTCGACAGCCTGCGCACGCCGAGCCTGTTCGGCGGCACCAAGCTGGTCTGGCTGCGCGAGCCCACCCTGTTCCTCTCCGGCGACAAGCGCGGCGATGTCACCACCGCGCTGTTCGCGGCGCTCGACGAGGATCGCGCCCTGGAGGCGGCCGAGAAGCTGCTGGTGCTCGCGGCGCTGGCCGGCTGGACGCAGGCGCAGTTCGCCGAGACCAGCTGGGCGGGCGCCAGCAAGAGCGAGCAGACCGCCGTCTTCGGCCGCGCCCTGGAGAGCGGCGAGGCCGACGCGGTCGACGCGCTGCGCACGCTGTGCGCCGAGCGCGGCATGACGGTCAGCGCCTTCCGCGACGAGAGCGGCCAGCTCGAGCAATATCTCGCCGCCGGCCCGCCGCCCGGCACCGTCCTGTGCTGCACGGCGAGCGCCGCCGACCGCCGCAAGCGGGTGCTGAAGGCGATCGAGAAAGCCGGCGTCGTGCACGAGTTCGCGCTGGCCCGCGAGCGCTCCGGCGCGCTCGGCGTCGAGAGCGTCGACGCGCTGATCGAGGCGCGCCTCGGCGGCGCCGGCAAGCGACTGACGCCGGGCGCGCGCCAACTGCTGCAGCGCCGCGCCGGTGCACACGCCGGCGCGCTCGCCGGCGAGCTCGACAAGCTGGCGCTCTACGTCGGCGACGCGGCGACGATCGACGAGGCGGCGGTGCGCGACAGCGTCCGCGACCTGGCCGAGTCGTGGATCTTCGACTTCACCAAGGCGCTGGCGCAGCGCCAGGCGGCGCCCGCGGTCGGCCTGCTGCGCGACCTCTTCGACCAGGGCGAGCACCCGCTGCGGCTGCTGTCGGTGATCGCCCGCGAGCTGCGCCTGCTGCTGCTGGCGCACGACTGCCTGCGCGGCTCGCTGGCCGGCGCCTTCAGCCCCCGCACCAACTACAACACGTTCCGCGACACGCTGCTGCCGCGCCTCGCCGAGGACGAGAAGGCCGCCCTCGGCACCCTGCACCCGTTCGTCCTCTACCAGTGCCTGCAGAACGCCAGCCGCACCCCGCCCGGCCGCCTGCGCCGCGCCATGCTCGGCCTGCAGGCGCTCGACATCGCCTTCAAGAGCACCCCCACCGACCCGCGCCTGCGCCTGGAAGCGTTCGTCCTCGACTTCTGCCGTTCGTGAATTCTTTCCACAGAAAACACAGCGCACCACAGAGAGCA
Source organism: Deltaproteobacteria bacterium (assembly GCA_033764095.1). Lineage (GTDB taxonomy): Bacteria > Desulfobacterota > Binatia > HRBIN30 > CADEER01 > JBDTMT01. The sequence continues at coordinate 2,166 of JANRJF010000249.1, forward strand.
CGGAGGCGCCACGTCGAGCCCGGCGCCTCCGTGTTCTCTGTGGTCATCCGTGTTCATCTGTGGTGAAGTTTCTTCTTCATGAAAGGCGTTCCGCTCGCCTCCGAAAGCTGGCTTGAATCGCACGTGCTGCGCCCCTGGGTGCCGGGGGCGTTGATCGTCATGCCGCTGGCGGCGCTGCGCTTTCTCTCGCACGCCTGCATCCAGTGGGCGGCGGCGCTGGCCTACTACACGCTGATCGGCTTCGTGCCGCTGTTCACCGCCGTCTTCGCGCTGATCAAGCTGTTCGGGCTGCATCGCGGGCTGACGCCGTTCGTGGTCAGCACCGTCGGTGCCGGCTCGCCGGCGGTGGCGCGCGAGATCATCGCCTTCATCGACGCCACCAACCTGAAGGCGGTCGGCGTGCTCGCCGCGCTCGGCGCGTTGCTGGCGGTGATCGGCATCATGAGCAACGCCGAGCTGTGCTTCAATCAGATCTGGGGCGTGCGCGGCCGCACCTGGCGGCGCAAGTTCCGCTCCTTCTTCCTGCTCTGCATCGCCGCGCCGCTGCTGCTGCTGCTCGCCCTGGCGCTCACCGCGATCCTGCAGCCCGGCCACCCGCTGTACGAGTTCCTCGACACCTGGCGGCTCGGCGTCGCCGTGCTGGTCGTCCTGCGCCTGGTGCCCTACGCGTTGCTCTGGCTGAGCTTCACGCTGCTCTACACGCTGCTGCCGAACACCGAGGTGCGCACGCGCTCGGCGGTGTTCGGCGCCGTCGTCGCCGGCACGCTCTGGCAGCTGGCGCAGTTCGCCTACGTCGTCTTCTTCATCCGCCTGGTGCGCTACAGCGCCGTCTATGGGGCGCTGTGGCAGCTGCCGATCCTGCTGGCGTGGATCTACGTCGCCTGGGGCATCATCCTGTTCGGCGCCGAGGTGACGCGCGCCCACCAGGAGGTGAGCGCGCAGCGCCTCGCGTTACGCGCGCCGGCGCGCACGGCCGACCCGCTTACGGTCGAGTAGCCGACCGCGTGCGCAACGCGGCCCACAGGGCGAACCCGAGCGCGACGATCAGCAGCGCGCCGGCGGGGCTCAGCGGCGAGACGATGAGCGGGATCGCGGGGCGCGTCGGCTCGATCACCGGCGTGCTGGTCGGCGTCGGCGCCGTCGGCTGACTGTCGCTGTCGGCGCTGGCACCGACGACGGCCCCGGCGGCGCAGCCGAATGGGTTCTGCGCGCTCGCCGCCAGGCTGAAGCCGCCGGCCGCGGCGGCGAACGACGACGCCTGCAGGTCGCCGCCGTAGACGAAGACGATCGCTTCGCCGGGTGTGAGGTCGAAGCCGTCCGACGGTGGCGGCGCGCAGACGACGGTAGCCACGGTGGCGTCGCCGGCGTCGTCGCAGACGAACTGCAGCCCGCTGGCGGCGATGCCGAAGGCGAACGCCTGGCGCTGGTTCGTCCCGTCGCACGGCGCCTGCAGGACATCGGCGGTGCAAGCGCCGGCGACACCGCCGGCGTTCGACGACAGCCCGACCAGCGGCTGCAGGTTGACCGCGCCGGCGCAGTCGATCGGCGACGCACAGACGGTCAGCGCGCCGCCGCCGCTGCCGAGCGTCAGACGGCCGCCGGCGCCGGTGTCGAAGGCGAGCGCGGCGATGAGATTGGGCGTCAGGCGATGGCTGCGGCGGACCAGGTCGAAAGGATGCAGCGTAGCGGGGAGCGCCGCGCCGCCGAGCGCCGCGAGCGGGTCGCCGCTGGTCGTGCCGGCACTGGCGCAGGACGCCGCTCCGGCGATCGAACCGCCGACCGTGGTGACGCGCAGCGCGGCACCGCCGAGGTTGCGCAGCACCTGGTAGGCGGTGCCATCGGCGGCGCGGAACTGGGTCTGGTCGAGCTGCGCGGCCGCCGGGTGGGCGGCGGCCGCCACCAGCGCGACGAGCGCAACGGCGGCCGGCCGCAGTGGCGTGCGGAGGCGAGAACCCGCGCCCGCCGCGCCGCAGGTCATTTGACGCCCTGGCGCACGACGAACACCGGACAGGGCGCATGGCGGATCAGCTTCTCCGCGGTCGAGCCGAGCAGCAGATCGCGCAGCTCGGAGCGGCCGTGCGAGGCGGTGACCAACACGTCAACGTCGCGCTCGGCGGCGAGCTTGATCAGGTGCTCGGCCGGCACGCCGATCTCGACCAGCAACTCGACGTTCGGGTAGCCCTCGAGCCGCTTGGCGCGCAGCTCCTCGAGCATGGCCGTCGTGCGCTCGCGCGCCTCCTGGAAGCTGCGCGGCCAGTGCCCCTGCGTGTACACGTCGCCGCTCGGCACGTGCACGAAGTGGGCGACGATCAGCGTGCCGTTCGCCAGCTTGGCGAAGCGCAGCGCGTAGTCGAGCGCGTGGTACGAGCGTTCGCTGAAGTCGGTTCCGCAGAGGATGGTCTTGAACTCGTGCGGCATGGTCGGCCTCCGTCCTGTTCAGGCGCCGCGGGATTCGGCGCTCCGCGCCTGCTTCTCGTCCATTGCCGCCAGGCTGCGCAAGACCTCGGCGCGTTGTTCGTCGCGGCGCGGCCCGGCGGCGCGTACGCGGCCGGGCGTGGCGCTGAGCCGCGGCAGCGGACCGTCGAGCCACACGCCGTCGACCGCGACGAAGTAGCCGCGCGCCGCCAGCTGCGGGTCGCCGTCGCACAGGTCGGCCGCGTCGGCACAGACCCCGGCGGCAATGCCGGCCGCCTGCAGCGCCTCGACCAGCGCCGCCGCGTCGCGCCCGCCCAGCGCGCCCGCCAGTGCCGCATCGAGCGCCGCCGCGTTGGCGCGGCGCGCCGGCGCGGTGGCAAAGCGCGCCTCCGCCCCCCACGGCACGCCGAGCACCGCGCACAGCCGCTGCCATTCGATGTCGTCGGCCACCGCCAGTGCCAGCCAGCGCTCGGCCGCCGCGCCGCCGCGCCGCCGCACCGGCGCGCAGCGATACACGCCGTGCGGCGCCGCCCG
>JANRJF010000250.1:0-11634 GCA_033764095.1 Deltaproteobacteria bacterium
GCGCCAACGCGCCGGGCGCGGCGCCGGCCCAGCCGGTGTCGGGCGGCGCCGGGGTGACCGCCTACAAGATCATTCCGGACGAGCGCACCAACGCGCTGATCCTGGTCGCCAATCCGTTGGAGATGCGCCGCATCAAGGATCTGATCGTGCGCCTCGACGTGCCGCTGCCGTTCGGCACCGGTCGCACGCACGTCTACTACCTCAAGTACGCCAACGTCTTCGAGATCGTGCCGGTGCTGTCCGACCTGGTCGGCGGCCAGGGGGTCGGCGGCCTGAGCTCCGGCCTGCTCGGCCGTGGGCTGTCCGGCAGCACCGGCTTCCGCGGTGGCCGTCTCGGCCAGCGCGGCGGGCTCGGCGGTGTCGGGCAGAACTTCGGCAGTGGCGGCAGCGGCTTGAACAGCCAGTTCGGCGGCGGCGGCTTCGGCGGCGGCGGCTTCGGCGGCGGTGGCGGCCTCGGCGGCGGCGCCTCCGGCAGCCTGCGCGGCGGCGGCGGACTCGGCGGTGGGTTGGCCGGTGGGGCCGGCGGCCTCGGCCAGGTACAGTCGATCGTCGGCGGCGGCGGCGGGCAGTTCGAGGGGCTGGTGCGCATCACCGCCGATCCCTCGACCAACGCGCTGATCATCAACGCCTCGCCGCAGGACTACGAGACGCTGAAGCAGGTCATCCTGCAGCTCGACGTGCGCCGGCGGCAGGTCTACGTCGAGGCCATCATCATGGAGGTGCGCCTCAACACCCAGCGCGCCCTCGGCATCGAGCTGCAGGGCGCGGCAGGGGTCGGCAACGGCGTGCTCATCGGCCGCACCAACTTCAACAACATCAACAGTGCGCTGACCAACCCGGCCGGCATTCCCGGCCTGATCGCCGCCGCGGCCAGCAACCAGACCATCCGCCTGCCGGACGGCACGGTGGTGCCGGCGCAGGTGGCATTGCTCACCGCCGCCGAGGGCAACAACGACGTCAACATCCTCTCCGCTCCGAACGTCCTCACTACCGACAACCAGGAGGCGGAGATCGTCGTCGGCCAGAACGTGCCGTTCATCGCCTCGACCTCGACCAGCGAGACCAACCTGGGCAACGTCTTCAACACCGTCGAACGGCGCGACGTCGGCATCACGCTGCGCATCACGCCGCAGATCTCCGAGGGTGGCATGGTGCGTCTCAACGTGTTCGAGGAAGTCTCGGCACTCACCCAGAACGCGCTGATCAACGCCAGCCAGCTCGGTCCGGTGACGACGATCCGCTCGGCCACCACCTCGGTGGTGGTGCGCGACAAGCAGACGGTGGTGATCGGCGGACTGATCTCCGACGGCACCGACAACCGCGAGAACTCGATCCCGTTCATCAGCGACATCCCGGTGATCGGCAACCTGTTCCGCCAGACCTCCGGCATGCGCGAGAAGATCAACCTGCTGATCTTCCTCACCCCGCACATCATTCGCGACGCCAAGGAGCACCGCGACAAGTCGATCGAGGAACGGGACAAGCTGAAGTCGTTCATGGAAGAGCAGGGGATCAAGTACCGCAAGCGCAAGATCCTCGATAACCCGTCCTGGACGCCGGACCTCTCGAACGAGAAGCCCGACGGCGAGCAGGAGGAGCCGACCGGCAAGGGGGCGACGATCTACAGTCCGCCGCCGCTGCCGCCGGCCGGTGCCTCGGCTGCCGCGCCGGGGGCGCGCGCCTCGACCGAGCCGGCGCCGGTGGCCAGTGCCGACCTCCCGCCGCCGGCCTACGACAACATCGACGCGCCGGTGCCGCCGCCGCCGGTCACCAGCCGTTTCGTGCTGATGGCCGCCTACGCCGAGCAAGGCGTTCCGCCGGCCGGCCTGCAGAGCAACAGCGGCCTGCTGGCGGTCGAGCTGCCGCAGGGCTCGCCGCTGGTGTCGATGTTCCAGCCCGGCCGCCAGTATCGCTACACCAGCGACCGCTTCGACGCCTACTACCGCGTGCTCGAGGCCTACCCGTCGCAGCAGCAGGCCTACCTGGTCTACCCGGAGGGCCTGCCGGTCGACCCCAGCAAGGGCGACTTCCTGCACTGGCGCTCGCTCGACGACGCAACTTCGACTGACGTTAACGCGTGGTCTGCGCTACACTGAGCTGACGATGGCGGTGGCGGCAAAATCGCTCGAAGCGTGCCTGATCGAACAGGGGGCCGTTTCCGAGGCGGTGATCGAGAAGGCGCGCGAGCGCCAGCGCGACGGCAAGCGCCTCGGCGACGTGCTGCAGGAGATGGGCGCGATCGACGGGCGCGCCTGGGCGAAGGCGATGGCGAGCCATTTCGGCCTGCCGTACACCGAGCAGCTGCCGGACGACGGCACCGCCGCCGAATGCGTCAACAAGCTGCCGATCAACTTCGCCAAGCGCTATCAGCTGCTGCCGGTCGAGAAGCGCGACGACAGCATCGTCGTCGCCACCGCCGATCCGAGCCAACTCGGCCCGCTCGACGACGTGCGCGTGCTGCTGCACAAGCCGATCAAGGTCGTCGTCGCCCCCGGCCTGCTGATCGTGGACGCGATCAACCGCATCTACGACGCCGCCTCGAACAACGCCTCCGATCTTATGGAGGGCCTCGACGAGGACCGCCTCGAGATGATGGCGCAGGACTTCGAGGAGACGCAGGACCTGCTCGACGCCGACGAAGAGGCGCCGATCATCCGCCTGGTCAACTCGCTGCTCTTCCAGGCGGTGAAGGACCGCGCCAGCGACATCCACATCGAGCCCTACGAGCGCGATCTCACGGTGCGCTTCCGCATCGACGGCATCCTCTACGACATCATCTCGCCGCCGAAGCGCTTCCAGCCGGTCATCATCTCGCGCATCAAGATCATGGGCGGGCTGAACATCGCCGAGAAGCGCCTGCCGCAGGACGGCCGCATCCGCATCAAGCTGGCCGGCAAGGAGGTCGACATCCGCGTCTCGACCGTGCCGACTGCCTACGGCGAGCGGGTGGTGATGCGTCTGCTCGACCGCTCCGCCACCATCCTGCAGCTCGACGAGCTCGGCCTCGACGGCCACAAGCTGGAGCTGGTGGACACGCTGATCCACCAGTCGCACGGCATCATTCTGGTCACCGGCCCGACCGGCAGCGGCAAGACGACCACCCTCTACGCCGGCCTGTCGCGCATCAACGCCACCGACAAGAACATCATCACCATCGAGGACCCGATCGAGTACCAGTTGCACGGCGTCGGCCAGATCCAGGTCAATCCGAAGATCGACCTGACGTTCGCCGGCGGGCTGCGCTCGGTGCTGCGACAGGACCCCGACGTCATCATGGTCGGCGAGATCCGCGACGCCGAGACCGCAAAGATCGCCATCCAGGCGGCGCTCACCGGCCACCTGGTCTTCTCGACCCTGCATACCAACGACTCGTGCGGCGCCATCACCCGGCTGATCGAGATGGGCATCGAGCCCTTCCTGGTCGCCTCGTCGGTGATCGCCGTCATGGCGCAGCGCCTGTTGCGCCGCGTCTGCCCCGCATGTCGTGTGCCCTATCGTCCGTCGGTCGAGGAGTTGCGCCAACTCGGCATCTCGGCCGACGACCTCGAGGGGCGCCAGGTCTACAAGCCGGGTCCCGGCTGTCCGGAGTGCAAGCAGACCGGCTACCGCGGCCGCCTCGGCATCCACGAGTTGCTGGTGGTGGACGACGAGGTCCGCAACCTGACGATGAAGGCCTCCGACTCGGCGTCGATCCGGCGCGTCGCGGCGGCCAAGGGCATGACCTCGCTGCGCGAGGACGGCTCGGACAAGGTGCTGCGCGGTCTGACCACCATCGAGGAAGTGCTGCGCGTCACCCAAGAGGACCTGATCTGAGCCAGCGGCGCGCCGCGGCGTGAATCGCGCCGGGGCGTCCGGCGTCGAAGGACAGGCCAGCCATGCCGGTCTACGCGTACAAGGGACTGAACGACAAAGGGCGCAACGTCGGCGGCATCGTCGACGCCGACAGCCCCAAGACGGCGCGGCAGAAGCTGCGCAGGTCGGGCATTTTCCCGACCGAGCTGAACGAGACGCGCGACCCCAACGCCGGCGCGTCGGCGGGCGCTGCCGGCCGCCTCGGCGGCCTCAGCTTCGACGTCTCGGGCCTGTTCGAGCGCATCACGCCGCAGGACCTGGCGCTGATGACCCGCCAGCTCGCCACCCTGGTCGGCGCCGGCCTGCCGCTGGTCGACTGCCTCGGCGCGCTGGTCGAGCAGGTGGATGGGGCGAAGCAGAAGAAGATCCTCTCGCAGGTGCGCGAGCTGGTGATCGAGGGCGGCACGCTGGCCGACGCGATGAAGCAGCACCCCAGCGTGTTCAACGATCTGTACGTCAGCATGGTGCGCGCCGGCGAAGCCAGCGGCGCGCTCGACATCGTGCTGGTGCGCCTCGCCGAGTACACCGAGCGCTCCGCCGCGTTGCGCGCCAAGGTGCGCTCGGCGCTCACCTACCCGGTGTTCATGGGCGTCGCCAGCATGGGCATCCTGTTCTTCCTGCTCGCCTACGTGGTGCCGAAGGTGACGCGGATCTTCGAGGAGACCAAGGCGCAGCTGCCGACCCCGACGGTCATCCTGCTGGCGATCAGCGGCTTCCTGCAGAACTACTGGTGGGTCATCGTCGGGTTGGTGATCGCCGTGGTGATCGCGGTGCGCGTCTCCAATCGCACCCCCGCCGGCCGCCTGCGCTTCGACAGCGCGACGCTGCGCGTGCCGTATTTCGGCAAGGTACTGAAGAAGGTCGCACTGGCGCGCTTCGCGCGCACGCTCTCGACCCTGCTGCTCGGCGGCATTCCGCTGCTGCAGTCGCTCGACATCGTCAAGCACGTGGTGATGAACACCGTGCTCAGCAACGCCATCGAGGAAGGCCGCAACAGCATCCGCGAAGGCCACAGCGTCGCCGACCCGCTGAAGAAGAGCGGGCTGTTCCCGCCGCTGCTGGTGCACATGATTGCCGTCGGCGAGAAGAGCGGCGAGCTGGAGCAGATGCTGTCGCGCGCCGCCGACGCCTACGACAGCGAGGTGGAAGCGTCGGTGTCGGCGCTCAGCTCGATCCTCGAGCCGGTGCTGACTCTGTTCATGGGCGGCGTGGTGCTGTTCATCGTGCTGTCCATCCTGTTGCCGATCTTCGAGCTCAACCAGTTGGTGAAATGACGCGGGCGCGGCCCGTGTGGAGGTCCAGAATGCAACGCACGTCCAATCAAGCCGGCTTCACCCTGATCGAGATCATGGTGGTGGTCTTCATCCTCGGCCTGCTGGTCACGCTGGTCGCGCCGCGCATCATCGGTCGTACCGACGAGGCGCGCGTCACCAAGGCCAAGGCCGACATCAAGGCGATCGAACAGGCGATGAACATGTTCAAGCTCGACAACGGCTTCTACCCGTCGTCGGCGGAGGGCATCGCGGCGCTGGTGCAGGCGCCGCCGCGCGCCAAGCGCTTCAATCCGGACGGCTACCTGCCGAAGGTGCCGACCGATCCGTGGGGCAACGAATACGTCTACCAGAGCGACGGCCGACAGATCGTCGTCGTGTGCATGGGCGCCGACGGCACGGAGGGCGGTGACGGGTACAATGCCGACATCGACAGCCGCTCGATCGAATGAGCCGGGGCGGCGTCGCGATGCCGGCTTCACGCTCATCGAGCTCGGCCTCGTCCTGCTCATCATCAGCGTCATGCTGGTGCTGGTCGTCCCGCGCTTCCGCGACCAATCGCATGCCGAGCTGATCTCCCAGACCCGCAAGCTCGCCGCCACCTTTCGCTTCCTGCAACAGGAGGCGATCCTCAACGGGCGCGTCTACCGCCTCAACTTCGATCTCGACCAACAGCGCTACTTCGTCACCGCCGCCGAAGCCGACAACCCGGAGGCCGCCTTCGTCCAGGACCGCGGCGGCCTGACGCAGGACGTCGCGCTGCCCTCGACCGTGCAGATCTCGGACGTCAACCTGCCGCTCACCGGCGGCAAGATCTACGAGGGTATCGGCTGGGTGCAGTTCTACCCGGACGGCTACGTCGACCCCTCGGTCGTCCACCTCGACAACGGGCAGGAGGCGTACACGCTGTATGTCGACCAGCCCTTGACCGGACGCGCCAATGTCCAGGCCGGCTATCTCGATCTCGGCGCCCGCAGCTGAGCGGCGCCGCGCCGCCGGCGCGGCGGGGTTCTCGCTCATCGAGGTGATCGTGGCGCTGACCATCGTGGCGATCGCCTTCGTCGGCCTGCTCGGCCTGCACAACCGCAACATCGCCATGATCGCCCGCGATCAGGACCTCACCCGCGCCACCTTGCTGGCGCGGCAGTTCATCACCGAGATGGAGGTCGTCGAGCAGTGGCCCGACTCCGGGACCTCGCGCGGCGAGTTCGCCAACGCGCCCGGCTTCTCCTGGGAGCGCGAGGTCTCCGACACCGATCTGCCCACCGTGCGCCGCGTCGTCGTGCGCGTCATCTGGGACGAACGCCAGCCCAACGCCTGTGAGCTGGTCTACTACATTCGCGACCGCCGTGAGCCGGACGACCAGAATCGCATCTGAGCCCGCCGACGGCGGCTTCACGCTGCTCGAGCTCCTGCTCGCCGTCGTCATCCTCGGGCTGGTGCTGACCACCGTGTACGGGGCGCTCACCCGCACCGAGTTCAGCAAGCGCCGCGCCGAGGAGCGCGCCGAGCTCTACTCGGCCGGGCGCCAGGCGGTGCTGCGCATGGCCAATGACATCGAGGGCGCGCTGCCGCCGCCGTCCGGCGACCGCATCTACTTCCGCGGCACCTCGGGCAACGGCGACGCGCCGGAGATGCACTTCGTCACCGTGAACCGCGGCGGCTACGGCATCCAGCGCGTCCGCCCGGGGCGCGTGCTGATCGTCTACAGCCTCGATCCGCTGCCCAGCCGGCGCAGCCTCTACGCCCTGCGCCGCGAGGAATACCTCTACGCGGCGATGCTCGCCGAGGCGGACGGCAACACCCAGCAGCCGACCAGCCTGGAGGCCGAGAACGAGGACGAGCAGGCGCCGACCGCGCAGGCCACCTACCTGCTCGACTGCCCCGACGTGCCGAACGAGCTCGCGCTGCCCGGCATGTGCCTGCCGGTGATCGGGCTCACCTTCCGCTACTACGACGAGACGGTCAGCGACTGGCGCGACGAGTGGGACAGCACCGGCAACGACGCGGTGTTCGGACGCCTGCCGTCGGCGGTCGAGATCACGCTGACGCTGGCCGACGAGGAGGGCGGGGCGCACGACTTCTCGACCATCGTCGACCTGCCGCTGTCGCGCGGTCAGCCCACCCCGGGCGCGACCAGCGGCACGAACCAGCCACCGACCGGTCGTACGCCGTCCGGACAGCAGGACGATGACAAGAACTGACACCCGAGCCCCGCGCGCGCTGCGGAATCAGCGCGGCGTGGCGTTGCTCATCGTGCTGGTGATCGTCGCGCTGCTGACCGTGACGGTGCTGGAGTTCACCCACTCGACCCAGATCGACCAACACCGTGCGCGCAATGCGGTGCACGCCTTGCAGGCCCAACTGCTGGCCCGCTCCGGCCTGAACCTCGCCGAGGGCTTTCTGATGATGGACGACGAGCCGCAGTACGACGCCTACAGCGAGCAGTGGTTCGTCGACCTGCTGGAGTTCTGCCAGGACATGCAGCTCGACGAGTCGATGCGCATCCGCTGCACGGTGCGCGACGAGAGCGGCAAGATCAACATCAACAACACGCGCGAGCCACCCCGCAAGGTGCAGTCGCAGGCGATCACCGCCAGCGCCGTGCTGCGCGACGCGATGCGCTGCATGTTCCAGCGCCGCAACATCGACGTCGAAGTGGTCGACAAGCTGGCCGACTACTGGCAGCAGGATCCGCAGCCCAACCCCGACGGCACACTCGGCCAGATCCCCGACTTCGGCTCGCTGGAGGACTTCGGCGCCACCTTCGGCATCCCGACCGAGCAGTTGCAGCAGTTGCGACCGCTGATCACCGCCCAGCCGCGCGCCCTCATGCGCAACATCAACATCAACACCGCGCCGCCCGAGGTGTTGGCGGCGATCATCCACGCCGACAAGGCCGACTGTCCGCCGGACGAACCCGTGCCGGAGATCGTCGAGCGCCAGCGCGACATCGACAACCCGATCAAGAGCACCGGCGAGATCAGCGGCCTGCTCGGCGGCATCGACAATGCCGCCATCAAGGCCACCCTCTTTGGCGTGCAGAGCCGGCTCTACCGCCTCGAGGCCAGCGCGCTGACCAACGTCGATCCCGACAATCCGCTCGGCGGCGGCATCGGCCAGACGCTGAGCGCGCTGGTGGCGCGCCAGGTCGGGGTGGCGAAGCCGCAGAATCGTGGCGCCGCACTGCAGGGCGGCACGCAGCAGCAGGCGATGGGTGCCAACGGCAAGCCGTTGCCCAACTGGACTTTGCGGCCGCTCGACTGGCAAAAGGAAGGCGGTGCGCGCCTCTTCCACAAGGCGCCCGGCGAGGAAGAAGAGACGCCGGCGCCTGGGGAAGAGGAAGACACTGAAGCTGGCAGCGGCTCCCGCCTACGATAACCCATGCCACAGCGCATTCTCTCCCTCGAGATCGACGACAGCGAGCTGAAGGCCGCCGTCGTGCAGACCAGCTTCCGCGACTACAAGGTCGCGGGGTTCTTCCGCGAGCCGCTCAACGGCGACGCCGACGCGCAACTCAAGCGCTTCGTCGAGCAGCACGCCGAGGCGGGCGACACCATTCTCACCGCCCTGCCCGGCGACCGGGTAACCTGGCGCACCTTCTTCCTGCCCTTCCGCGACCAGAAGAAGCTGGCGCAGACGGTGCCGTTCGAGCTCGAGAGCAGCGTACCGTTCGGCCTCGACGAGGTGGTGGTCGATTTCCAGGTGCTGCATCGCGATCGCGCCGGCACCACGGTGCTGGCCGCGCTGGTGCCGAAGGAGGAGCTCGAACGCCACCTGGAACGCCTGCAGCGCATCGGCGCCGATCCCAAGGTGGTGGACGTCGGGCCGCTGGCGACGCTCAACACGCTCAGCCTGGTGTCCGATCTGCCGCCGACCTTCGCCTTTCTCGATTTCGGCCCGCGCAGCATCACCGTGGCGCTCTACCGCGAGCGCATGCTCGCCGGGCTGCGTACCCTGGCCCGCCATCCGGCGGCCGAGAGCGGCAACGGCGCCACGCCGCCGGCCGGGGAAGACGAGACGCTCAGCGAGGTGCGCTGGACGCTGCTGGCGCTCAACGGCGCGCCGCTCGACGACGACCTGATCTGCTACGTCGCCGGCGACCCGACCGCCGTGAGCGCCATCGAACCGGCGCTGGCGCAGACCCTGCCCGCCACCGTGCGGCGCCTCGACCGGGTGAAGCTCGGCAACCTGCCGGCCGACGTCGGCGCCACGGCGACCGCCTTCAGTCCCGCCCTCGGCCTGGCGTTGCGCGAGGTCGCCCCGGCGGCGCTCGGCGTCAACTTCCGGCGCGGCGAGTTCACCTTCCAGCGCGGCCAGGAGGAGATGCGCAGCGCGCTGCGCACGGTGGTGATCCTCGGCGTCGTCGTCCTGCTGCTCACCGTGCTCGACATGTTCGTCAAGTATCAGCAGCTGCAGGGGCAGGTGTCCGCGCTGGAGGCGCAGATCCAGAAGGTCTTCGCCAACACGCTGCCCGATGCCGGACGGGTCCCCAATCCGAAGGGTGTCCTGCAGGAGGAGACCGAGGCGTTGCGCCAGCGCGTCGACCTGGTGAGCGATGTCGTGCCGGTCAGCACCTCGACCAGCATCGACATCCTGCGCGCCGCGGCGAGCGCGGTGCCGACCAAGGTCCGCATCGACTGCGAGGACTACGCGATGGATCCGAACGAGGTGCGGCTGCGCTGCAACACCGACACCTACGAGTCGGTCGACCAGATTCGCGACGGCCTGCTCAAGACCGGATTCTTCAGCGAGGTCGAGGTCAAGGACGCGAAGAACAGCCCGAAGGGCGGCGGCATCGACTTCCGCATCGTCATGCGCCTCAACAAGGACGCGCGAGCGCATGGGGGGCAGCCGCGATGAAGCTCGATCTCAGCGCGCTGACCAACGCCTACCAGCGCCTGTCGCCGCGCGAGCGCGTGCTGGTCGGGCTCGGCGGCGGCCTGATGCTGGTCGGCGTGCTCTACGTCTTCATCTGGGAGCCGCTCGAAACCGGCCGCGCCGATCTCGCCAAGCGCATCCAGACGCGTCAGCGCGACGTCGTCGAGATGCAGCACATGCGCGAGGAGTACCTGGCGCTGCTCAACCAGTACGAGCTGCGCCAGAAGATCATCGAGAAGGCGGATCCGAAGTTCTCGCTCTTCCCGCACATCGAGGCCACCGTCGGACAGGTGGTCGGGCGCGAGAAGATCGCCTCGATGAACCCGCAGAACAAGGATGTCGGCGCCGGCGCGTATCGCGAGGAGTCCGTCGAGATCAAGTTGAACGGCGTGACCCTCGATCAGCTGACTGAGCTGATGTACAAGATCGAGAAGGGCGCCCAGCCGCTGCGCCTGACCCGCCTGCAGATCAAGAAGCGGGTGCGCGAGCCGTCGAACTTCGACGTCGTCGCCACCGTGGCGATGCTCAAGGCGCTGAACACGGCGCCGCCGGACGCGGCGCCGCCGCCGGAAGAACCGGCTGCCGCGCCGGCTGCCGGGGGGGCCTGATGAAGGTTCCGGCGCTCCGCCTTCCCGCCTGGCGACCGTCGCTCGATTCGCTCGAGGGCCTCGGCAGTCGTCGCGTGCTGCTCTACGCCATCTACACGCTGTTCCTCTTTTTCATCTTCCTGTTCGCCAATTTCCCGCACGGCCTGCTGTTGCAGCGCCTGCTGAGCGCGATCGAGCTGCCCGGCATGCGGCTCGACGTGGGCGATGCCCGCTTCGCCTGGTGGAAGGGCTTCGAGTTGCAGCGCGTGCACCTCGGTCCCGAGGATCCGAACCGCGCCGCCTACCTGGAGACCACCAGCCTGTTCGTGCGGCCCGGGCTCGACGGGCTGTTCAGTGGACGGCCGCGCGCGTTCACCGTCAACGGTCCGCTCTACGGCGGCTCGCTGGAAGGGCACTTCGCCAGCGGCGACATGAACCGCGCGACGGTGACGCTCGACGCGGTGCAGCTGCAGCGCTACCCGCTGTTCGCCGAGCTGCTGTCGGGTGGTCAGCTGGCCGGCGTGCTGTCCGGCGCGCTGACGGTCGAGGCGCGCGGCGCCAATACCGACGAGCTGCGCGCCGCCGGCGAGCTCGAGCTCGGCGACGCCTCGCTCACCGACGCCAAGTGGTCGGGTTTCGTGCTGCCGGCGCTGCGCTTCGATGGCGCGACGGCGAAGTTCAGCGTCCAGGGCAATCGCCTCGAGATCCAGGAGCTGCACGCGGAGGGGCCGGAGCTCACCCTGGTCGCCAGCGGCCAGGTGGCGCTGCGCGAGCCGGTCAGCGACAGCGTCCTCAACCTGAAGCTGAGCGTCGCGCCGGGTCCCGAGGCCACCGACCAGATCAAGACGCTGCTGTCGTTCATCCCGCCGCCGGCGAAGGGCGCCAAGGCGGACGCGCCACGCACCGTCAGCGGCACGCTGGCGAAGCCGCGCATCCGGTGAGCGCGCCGCGCGGCAGCGACCGCGCCGCGGCGACCCTCGACGCCGCCCTGCGCGACTGGGCGGCGCGCTTCGGCGAGCGGCAGGCGGTCATCGGCGGCGACG
>JANRJF010000251.1:0-3760 GCA_033764095.1 Deltaproteobacteria bacterium
CAGGCTGGCGCGCAGGGCGCGGCGCACGGCAGCGAGCGGCGGCCGCAGCGACCCGCCGCCGAGCGCATCGGGCGACGCGCCGAGCACGACGCCGGCGGCGCGCGCCGCCACGACCGCCATGTCGGCGTCGCCGTGCAGGCCACTGACGTCGTTGACGACACGGGCCCCGCACTGCAGCGCCGCCGCGGCGACCGCCGCGCGCGTCGTGTCGATCGAGATCGGCGCCGCCACCGCCGCGGCGACCACCGGCACTGCCCAGCGGATGCGTCGCTCCTCCTCCTCCAGAGAGACCTCGCCGCTGCGATACGGCGCCGTCGAGCGCCCGCCCAGATCGATCCAGTCGGCCCCCTCGGCGACGGCGCGCTGCGCCGCGTCGCGCAGCGCCGCCGCGTCGTTGCGCACCGAGCCGGGGAAGAACGACTCGGGGCTGACGTTGATCGCCGCCATCAGGCGCACCGGCTGGGTTGCACCGACGGCGACGCCGGCGATCTCCACCGCACGTGTCACGCCGCCCACCTGTCATGCGACATGCGGCCCGCGCCTGCGGCACGCGGAGAACGTCGCTGCCGGGTTCGTCGGCCGCCTGACACCCGTTCGGGTGACGCAGATCCGATCCTGTCGGCGTCTCGAACTGCAAAACGAGCTGGCATATCCCTTGCCGTATCGTATTGGTGGAATGGAGCCGATGTCGACCGATCTACAGACCGACCTGCCGCGTCGCTTTCGCGCCCTGGTAGTGGATGACGAACGCGATTTCCGCCACCTCATGACCGTGTTCCTGCAGCGCAGCGGCATGCCGATCGACGTCGTCGCGGTCGGCACCGGCGCGGAGGCGGTGGTGCAGCTGCACGGCGCCGACTTCGACATCGTCCTGCTCGACGTGATGATGCCGGAGATGGACGGCTTCGAGGTGTGTCGCCGCATGCGCGCCGACAACCGTCTGCGCGGCGTGCCGATCCTCATGCTCACCGCGCTCGACGAGGCGACCGACCGCACCCGCGGCTTCCTCGCCGGCACCGACGACTACCTCGCCAAGCCGTTCGACCGCGGCGAGCTGCTGGCGCGCGTGCGCCGCATCCTGCAGCGCACCTATGGCTACGGCGACGGCGGCGAGGCCGCCGCGCCGCGCCCCAAGACCTCGCGCGCCCCGATCTCCAGCTGGCGCACGCTCGACTGAGGCGCCGGTTCGGCTCCTTCCCCCGCACAGCGGGGGAAGGTCGGGATGGGGGTCTGAACCCCTCGCAGGTGGGCGCTGCGTCGAGGCGCCCCTATCTCGGCAGGGCGATCGCCAGGGCGGCGCGGCCGGGGCGCTGTTCCATGGTGAACGTGCCGCCGTGCAGCTCGGCGACGCCGCGCGCCAGCTCCAACGGCAGGGCGCCCTCGTCCAGGCACGAGACGATCTCCAGCTCCGGGTCGTTGCGCAGCGGCACGGCGAGGCTCACGACCGTGCAGCCGTCCTCGTCGGTGAGCCGCACCACCACCGGACCGCTGCCGCCGCGCACCGTCTCGCGCAGCAGGCCGCGCACGGCGCAGGCGAGCTGCGCGCGGTCGCCGCGCACCTCGGCGCCGGGGCTGACGTTGAGATCGACGCAGTCGGGGCGGCGCTCGAGCGCCTCGATCTCGGCGACCAGCTCGGTGAGCAGCGCCGCACCGTCCCAGGTGGCGTCGTCGGCGACGGCGCGGCCGTGGCGCAGGTCGGCGAGCAGCGCGAACTCCTCCACCACCTGCATGGCGCGGCGGGTGTTGAGCTGCAGCCGTTCGCACAACTCGGGTCGCTCGATCTCGGCCGCCTCGGGCAGCGCCTCGGCGAAGTAGGAGATCACGCCGAGGGGGTTGCGCAGATCGTGCACCAATTGGGCGAACAGCGCGGCGTCGTCCTCTCGCGCGCTGTCGCCTGGCGGAGAGGTTGTCGCTCGCGGCCGGCTCATCGCGCGCCTCGGATCGCAACGCGCGTGCCAGCTGCGCAGAACGCATGGGCCCTGCAATGGCGCGTTGCGACCGCGTCAGACAACTGCCGCCGAACGGCATGACGCGGCACTCCGGCAACCAATGCGCCAGCGAGTTCCCATCCCGAGCGGATTCGATTAGGGTCCGCGCCAGTGACCAAGGTGCTCATCACCGGCATCGCCGGCGGCCAGGGACAGCTGGTGACGCGCGCCCTGCTGCGCCGCGAGGCCGGCTACCAGGTGCTCGGCATCGATCGCCGCCCCTGGGAGAACCGGCCGCGCGGCGTCGGCATGACGCTGACCGACGTGCGCAAGCGCAAGTTCGAGGACATCGTGCGGCGCGAGCGGCCGGAGGTGATCGTCCATCTCGCCGGCGTGCGCCACTTCAAGGCCCATCCGGCGGTGCGCCACGAGATCAACGTCAACGGCACCGGCCGGGTGCTCGACTTCGCCATCGCGCACGGCGTGCGCCAGGTGGTGGTGCTGTCGAGCTCGTACGTCTACGGCGCCCTGCCCGAGAATCCGTACTACGTCGACGAGTCGTTCCCGCTCAACGCCAGCCGCACCTACCCGGAGATGCGCGACCTGGCCGAGATGGACATGCTGGCCACCGCGTCGCTGTGGCGGCACCCCGACATCGTCGTCACCGTGCTGCGCCCGGTCAGCGTGCTCGGCTACCACATCCACAGCGCCATCGGCCGCTACCTCAAGCGCGGCCGCGTCCCGACGGTCATGGGCTTCAACCCGATGATCCAGTTCCTGCACGAGGCCGATCTCACCGAGGCGATCCTGCTGGCCATCGAGCGCGGCGTGCGCGGCGTCTTCAACGTCGTCGGGGCCGGTGCCGTGCCGCTGCACGTGGCCGTGCGCGAGGTCGGCAGCACGCCGATGCCGCTGCCCGAGCCGATCGTACGGCCGCTGATCGCGCGCCTGTTCCAATGGGGCCTCTACCCCTTTCCGCCGCGCGCGATGGATTTCGCCAAGTACCAGTGCACGCTCGACGGCAGCCGCTTCGTCGAAGCCACCGGCTTCCAACCGCGCCACTCGCTCGCCGAGACCTTCGCCGCCGTCCGCGCCTGAGTCGTCGAGCCAGTATTCGCCTGGATCGAGTCCTCGGCATCGACCCGCGACCGGCGACCGTCCGCTCAAACCGAGGCGGTCGTACCCTGGTGGTCCAGACCATACGGAATCGGGGCGGCGAGTCGACAACACCAGGCACATGACGGATAAGGGACCGCATGGCGGCACGGGTCGAATCGCTCGACGCCCGACGGCGGGCGCGGCAGACGGAGGACGAGGCGGGAAGCCGTAGTCGCGCCGTGGCGTTGCGCCCGGTGGCGCCGCTGCCGCCGGCGCCGCGCAAGCGCGAGAGCGCCTTCCGCGGCCTGCTGCGCGAGCTCGGCAACGAGCTGTGGGAGCAGCTCAACCCGGCGCTGCTGGCGGAGATCAACGACGAGGTGGCGGCGCGCCTCAAGCGCGTGCCGACGCAGCCGAACGAGTACGGCTACGACCCCTGGGGCCTGCAGTTCGACGCCATCCGCCGCGCCCTGGTCGCGACCACTCTGCTCTACCGCTACTACTTCCGCGTCGAGACCTTCGGCATGGAGCACGTGCCGGACGGGCCGGTGCTGCTGATCTCCAACCACGCCGGCCAGATCGCGCTCGACGCGGCGATGATCGGCACGGCGATGGTGCTGGAGCGCGAGCCGCCGCGCATCGTGCGCGGCATGGGCGAGTATTGGCTGCCGACGGTGCCGTTCGTGAACCTGCTGATGAGCCGCACCGGCTCGGTGGTCGGCACGCCGAAGAACTGC
>JANRJF010000252.1:0-5781 GCA_033764095.1 Deltaproteobacteria bacterium
GACCTGGATGCCGAAGCGCTGCAGCACCAGGTTGTAGGCCCGGTGCTGCAGCGCCTCGGAGTCGATGATGACGCCGTCGAGGTCGAAGATGACGCCGGCGGCGGCCACGGTCACTTCTTCAGGGTGACGCTCTCGATGATCACCGCGTCGACCGGCACGTTGGCGAACGGCGGCTTGGTGGTGGTCGGCACCGCCTTGATGGCGTCGACCACTTCCATGCCCTTGGTCACCTTGCCGAACACGGCGTAGCCGATCTCCATCGGGCCGTCGCCGCGGTAGTCGAGGTTCGGGTTGTCGACGACGTTGATGAAGAACTGCGCCGTGGCGCTGTTCGGGTCCGAGGTGCGCGCCATGGCAATCGAGCCGCGCACGTTCTTCAGGCCGTTGGCCGCCTCGTTCTTGATCGGCGGCTTGGTCGGCTTCTGCTTCATGTCGGGGGTGAAGCCGCCGCCCTGGATCATGAAGGTCGGGATGACGCGATGGAAGGTCGTCCCGTCGTAGAACTTGTCGTTGGTGTAGGCGAGGAAGTTCTCCACCGTGACCGGCGCCTTGGCCTTGTCGAGCTCGATCTCGATGACGCCCTTCGAGGTCTTCATCACCACCACCGGGTTGTCCGCCGCGTGCGCGACCGATCCGGTCGCCGCCAGCACGCTGCCGAACAATCCGATCGCCAGTGCCCACATGTTCCGCATGACGCTGCCCCCTGTCTGAGTTGGTCTGCCGCTCATACCAGCCGCGCCCGGGGACGCAAGGCGGGGCCCCTACTCGCGGCGCCGCGCGGCTGCTAGACGCGCAGGATGGTCGAGATCGGGCCGATCGCCAGCCTTCCCGAGGGCGCCACCCGCAAGTTCACGCTGACCCGCGACGGGCGCGAGCGCGAGGCGTTCGTCCTGCACCACGCCGGCGGCTTCGTCGCCTACCTGAACCGCTGCTGCCACATCCCGATGACCATGGACTGGGTGGAAAACCAGTTCCTCAGCGAGGACGGCCAGCACATCCTCTGCGCCACGCACGGCGCCCTCTACGAGCCCGCCAGCGGCGAGTGCGTCGCCGGCCCGCCGCTCGGCCAGTGCCTGACGCGCGTACCGCTGCAGATCCGCGACGGCGTGCTGTGGGCCGACTGGCCAGAGGGGGAATGAAGCAGCAGGTTGTTGGTCGTTAGGTTGTTCCGTTGTCAGGGCGGAAAATGGACTCACACCGACTGACCCTCCGACCTACAACCTGACCTGAAACTTCACGCCCAGGAGCAAGGCCAACCACCAAGGCACCAAGCGGACCTCAGACCTTGGTGCCTTGGTGTCTTGGTGGTGATCTTCTCAGCGGCGAGGACGCGCGTTTCTCGCCCGAGTGTTCCGGCGCGGCCGGTGGCGGCACTAACAACCTTCTCCGAGCCGCTTCCCCGCCTGTGCCCGCGCCCGTGCCTGGCTGATCAGCTCCGGCGGCACCGGCTCGGTCTTGCCCATGCCGAAGCGCAGCAGGCCCGGGAAGAAGAGCCGCAGGATGCGCGCCGTGATCAGCATCGGGTTGCGGCGCGGGATGGTGAGCTCGTAGGTGCGCTTGGCGAGCATCGAGAAGATCGCGTCGACGACGATGTCGGGCGGGTACTTCGGCCCGTTGTACGACGGCGGCTCGTCCTCCTTGAGCCAGATCTCGGTGTCGATCGGGCCCGGGTTGAGGATGCCGACGTGAATGTTGGCGCCGGCGAGATCGTTCCACAGTCCCTCGCTGAACGCGTTCATCGCCGCCTTCGAGGCGGCGTAGAGGCCCTCGCGCGGCGGCGACACCTTGGCGGCGAACGAGGAGACGTTGATGATCGCGCCGCCCCCCTGCTTCAGCATCGGCGGGATGGCCGCGTAGGTGGTCCACACGCAGGAGAGGAAGTTCACCCGCATGACCAGCTCCGCCTCCTCGGCGGTGGTGTGGTAGGTGTGCTTGTGCTTCGAGATGGCGGCGTTGTTGATCAGTACGTCGAGCCGGCCGTGGCGCGCGACGGTGTCGCTGACGATGCGCTCGGCGAAGTCGCGCTCGCCGAGGTCGCCGGCCAGGTACTCGGAGCGCGGCGACTGCGCCCTGCAGGTGTCGATCAGCTCGCGCAGCAGCGCCTCGCGGCGCGCCACCGCTACCACCGTCGCGCCGCGCGCGGCGAAGGCGCGCGCCGCCGCGTGACCGATGCCCGACGACGCGCCCGTGACGATGACCACCTTGCCCCGATAGTCCACCTGCGTGCCCTCCCGTCGCGGCGGCCTCTGTAGGCGCCCGCCGCGCCGCGCACAAGCGCAGCCCGCCGGCCTGCCGACACCGCGCCGCCACACCGCGCGCCCCTACCCCCTCGTCGGCGGCTCTGGTAGGCAGCCGCGGATGGACGCGACCCTCAAGGGGCTGGTCAACCTGCTGGAGAGCGGCGACGTCGAGGCGCGCTGCGCGGCGCTGGTGGTGCTGACCCGCCTCGGCAGCGCCGAGGCGCGCGGCGCCGGCGCCGCCGCCGCGGCAGTCGCCAATCCCCACGTGCTGCTGCGCGATGTCGCGCTCGGCTACTTCGAGCAGGGCAAGTCGCCGCTGACCGTCGACGCGGTGCTGCCGCTGCTCGACGCCGAGGACGAGCCGGTGCGCAGGCGCGCCGTCGCCATCCTCGCCCCGCACGGCGCCGCCGCGATCAGCGCCGCGCGGCGCGCCCTCAAGCATGCGCCGCGCCGCCGGCTGCTGGCGATCATCGAGCTCTTCGCCGCCGTGCGCAGCGGCGCCGCGCTCGATGGGCTGTTCGAGCTGATGGCGACCGACGACCTCGACACCAGCCGCGCCGCCTGCGACGCGCTGACCGCGCAGGTCGCCGGGCTGAGCGACAGGGAGCGCGCCGACCTCTTCCGCCGCACCGAGGCACTCGCCGCCGGCGCCAAGGGCCACCGCACCCATCTGGTCGCCGCCGCCAAGTTGTTCGGCGCGCTCGCCGATCCGAAGGCGCGCAAGCCGCTGTTCGCCATGCTCGACGCGCGCGAGCCGCAGGTGGTGCGCGCGCACGGACTCGGCGCGCTGACCCAGTGCCTGCGCGGCAAGACGCTCACGGCGGGCGAGATCGCGCTGCTGCTGCCGCTGCTCGACGACGAGGACGAGCCCGGCATCCTGCGCCCCGCCGTGCGCCTGCTGGAGGACCAGACGCTCGACCGCAGCTATCTCGGCCGGCTGAACCAGCTGGTCGACAGCCCGCACCCGATCGTCAAACGCTTCGCCGTGCAGAAGCTCGGCGGCTTCGAGTCGGGCGGCGTGGTCAAGACGCTGATCGGCTACCTCACCGACGACAGCTACGCGCGTCGCGATCAGGCGGTGGCGACGTTGAAGACGCTGCCGGCGGCGCGCCTGCCGCTGATGAAGGAGCTGCTCGCCTGCGACGACGAGCGCAAGGCGTGGACGATCGCCGACATCGTCCTGCTGCACGAGCGCGGCTGGAAGAAGGACACGCTCAGCGCGCTGTGGAGCAAGCTGGAGAAAGCGCTGGAGCAGCGCGAGGACCGCCTCTACGCCGCCCTGCAACACGTGCTGCAGGCGCTCGACCCGGAGTGGCTGGCGGCGCAGATCCGCGCCCGCGCCGAGAACCGCCGCAAGGCGAAGCGCTTTGCCGAGAGCGCCCGCTGGCTGGCACTGCTCAAGGACTCGCCGGCGTGGGACGACGAGGCGCGCTTCGGCCACGCCGTCGCGACGCTCAAGACCCACAAGCATCCGCTCGGCAGCCCGCCGCGCCCGCGCGACGCGGCCCTCGACGGCTTGCGCGCACTGGCGACAACGCCCTTTCCGCTCGGCGAGCGCCTGCGCAAAGAACGCGCGCTCGATCCCGAAGATCTCTACTACGTCGCCTTCGCCCTCGCCGAGACGCGCGGCGAATCGCGCGACGTCGCCGTCGAGCTGCTCGAGCATCTCGCCGATCGGGTCGGCCGCACCAAGGTCGGCAAGGCGGCGAAGAACAAGCTGCAGCTGCTCGGCGGCTGAGATCCGGCTTGCTCGCGAACTGGCTACTATGTACGGTTCGGACATGAAGCGGGTCGGGTTGGCCGAAGCGCGCGACATGCTGTCGAGCTTGGTGAACGACGTGGCGCACGGGCGCCAGCGCATCGTCATCGAGTCGCGCGGGCGCGCCAAGGCGGTGATCATCGGGCTGGACGACCTCGAGCGTCTGGAGCGCGCCGACGCAGCGCACAGCGGCGCCGCCAATCCGATGCTGGCGTGGCTGAACGACACCGCCAAGCTGCTGCGGCGCCAGCCGCCGATCAGCGGCTCGACGCTGGAGGCGCTGCGCGAGGTGCGCGAGGGCACGGGGCATGAACCGGCCGGTGTGTATCGACGCCAGCGTCGTCCTCAAGCTGGTCGTCGTCGAAGCCGACAGTGAGCAGGCGGTCGCGCTGTGGACCGCGCTCGCCGAGCGCGGACACAGTGCGGTGGCGCCCGCCCTGCTCCTCTTCGAGTGCGTCTCCAGCTTGCGGCGGCTGGTGCAGCAGGAGCGCATGCGCGCCAGCGCCGCGCGCCTCGCACTCGATCGGCTGCTGACGCTGCCCATCGGTTTTCCGACTCCGGATGGCCTGGTCGACCGCGCCTGGCAACTCGCAGCGCACTACCGGCAGCCGCAGGCCTACGACAGCTTCTACCTGGCGCTGGCGGATCTGCTGAACGTGCCGTTCTGGACCGCCGATCGGCACCTCTACAAGGCACTCAACGGCGAGCTCGGCTGGGTGCGCCTGCTTGGCCGCGACACGGTGGACGCCGCGTGAGCGTGCGCATCGCCGACCAGGTCGCGATCGCCGCTGCGGCGCAGGCGTTGCGCGCCGGCGAGCTGGTCGCCTTCCCCACCGAGACCGTCTACGGCCTGGGCGCCGTCGCCACCGATGCGGCGGCGGTGGCGCGCATCTTCGCGGTCAAGCAGCGGCCGGCGTTCGATCCAGTCATCGTCCACGTCGAGAGCCTCGACCGCGCCCGGCGCGTCGTCGCTCGGCTCGATGGCGCCGCGCGGCGTCTCGCCGAGCGCTTCTGGCCGGGACCGCTCACCCTGGTGCTGCCGCGCGCCGCCGACATCCCCGACATCGTCACCGCCGGACTGCCGACCGTCGGGGTGCGGCTGCCGTCGCATCCGGTGGCGCAGGCGCTGATCGCCGCCACCGACCGCCCGATCGCGGCGCCGAGCGCCAATCCGTTCGGCTACGTCAGCCCCACCACCGCGGCGCACGTCGCGGCGCAGCTCGGCGACGCGGTCCCGCTAATCCTCGACGGCGGGGCCTGCGCGGTCGGCCTGGAGTCCACCATTGTCGGCTTCGCCGACGGCCAGCCGACGCTGCTGCGCAGCGGCGCGATCACGCTGGAGATGCTGGAAGCCGAGCTGGGCGCGGTGCGCGTCGCCACCGACACGCCGCTGCCCACCGCCCCCGGCCAGCTGCCGCGCCACTACGCGCCGCGCACGCCGCTGACGTTGATCGACTCGCCGGCGGCGGTCGCGGCCGCCGAGCGCCAACACGCGGCGCTGTTGGCGACGGGTCCGGTGGCCGACACCGACGGCTTCGCGCACGTCGAGCGGTTGAGCAACGACGGCGACCTGCTGGTCGCCGCGACCCGCCTGTTCGCGGCAATGCGGGCGCTCGATGCGGGGGGATTCGCGCGCGTCTACGCGCTGCGCGTCGCGGAGACCGGCATTGGGCGCGCGATCATGGACCGCCTGCGCCGCGCGAGTCATTGACCGATACGGCAGCGCGGCCCTCCGCGGCCGCCGTCAACTGCTGGCGGCCATGGAGGGCCGCGCTACCAGTT
>JANRJF010000253.1:0-4617 GCA_033764095.1 Deltaproteobacteria bacterium
GGCACCTTCGCGCAGATCGACGCCGGCGGTAAGGCCGCCGGCAAGTTCACCAAGTCGGCGACCGACATCGGTGCCGCCTGCACCGGGACCGAGGAGGGGCTGTCGGTGCTCTTCCCCGGCCTCGACGGCTCGTGCCATGCCAGCGCTGGCGCGCTGGCGACCTGCATCAACACCGCGGCGAAGTGCCGCGCCTGCCTGGCCCTGAACGATGCCGACGGCCAGGACATCGACTGCGACATCCTCGACGACAACACCGCCAACGGTTCGTGCGGTGGCTACCCGGCGGTCAACATCGGCACGCACGCCTGCACGCTGAACGCGGCGAGCAGCAGCATCGCGCTGACCACCGAGGCGTTCCCGATCCCGCCGTTCTCGGCGACGGGCGCGCTGAGCATCGCCTGCGGCACCACCGCGCCGGACGGCACGGCGGCCTGCGACTGCACGGTCACCAACCTCGATCCGGTGGTCATCCCGGCCATCGGCGACGTCTGCGTCAACCCGGCGGCGGGCTGCCCCTCCGGCCAGATCGACTGCGACGGCGGCGCCAAGCAGGACGTCAACCTGGTCTCCGACCACACCATCGGCGCCTGCGCCAGCAACGCCGCCTGCGACACCGCCTGCGACGCCACCTGCGCGGCGATCGCGCCGGCCGGTAGCCACGTGCAGCTGCTGTCCGGCTGCGAGGGCCGCTGCCAGGGCGGCGCGATGGACGAGGCTGCCTGCACCAGCGACACGCAGTGCACCGGCGGTCAGTGCGTCGGCGCCGAGCCGGTCAACGGGGCGCACGTCGGCCTCTGCAACTGCACCTGCGGCGGCACCGGCCTGGGCGCGCCCAGCCTGCCCGGCTCGCTGTCCTGCAGCGTCGGCACGCAGATCGACGTCGAGCTGCCGAGCGACAACGACTGCCTCGACCCGAACACCATCGTGTTGCCGCCGCTGTGCGGACCGGTCACCACGACCACCTCGAGCGGTCAGCTGATCAACGTCAACAACGGCCCGAACAACACGCCGGCCGGCGGCCCGCAGACGGCCACTGGCGTCAACGCCAACTGCGCGGCGATGCCGGGCAGCACGGTGACGGGCGTGAAGCTGGTCGGCCAGCTCGGGTTCTTCGACTCGACGCTCGGCGACCTGCTGAGCCTCAACACCTTCACCTGCCAGTAAGCACCACGAGCGCGGCCGGAGACCTGCGGGTCTCCGGCCCGCACGGCAGCATCGAGCCCCTGGAACGGCGACGTTCCAGGGGCTTTTTTCCGCCCACCACCACTGGTGGCTCTGCCCACCCCATCCATGCGGACTCCCATCCCGGCCTTCCCCCGCTGCCGCAGGGGAAGGGATCTGGCGCCCCGATCGACGCGTCCAGTCCCGCCAGTCTCCTTCCCGCGCGGCAGCGGGGGAGGGTCGGGATGAAATCGCTGGGTAAAGCCGCGGCCACTGGACGATCCCACGGCCAGCCCGTCCGCGGCGCGACAGGCGAGCGATGACCGCAGCGTCACTCGGACTCGCGGCCCTCGGCCTGCTGCTGCTGCCCGGCGTGCGCTTCGCGCCGCAGGCGCTGCCCGGCGGCGCCCAGCAGTTCGTGCTGGTGGCGGCCGACCTCAACGCCGACGGCGCCGTCGACCTGCTGGCCACCAACCCGCCGGCGGACGCGATCTCGATCTGGCTGGGCGACGGCAAGGGCGGCTTCGCGGCGCGCCCGCCGCTGCACACGGCGCGCTTCCCGCGCGGCCTGGCGGTGGCGGACGTCGACGGCGACGGCCACCTCGACCTGATCGTCGGCGCCAACCTGGCCGACAGCGTCGCCATCCACCGCGGCAGCGGCGACGGCAGCTTCGGCCCCGCGGCGCAGCTGCCGGTCGGCTCGCACCCGTTCCGGCTCGCCGCCGCCGACCTCAACCGCGACGGCGCCGTCGACGTCGCGGTGGCGCTGGAGGGCGCCGCGCAGGTCGCCGTGCTGCTCAACGACCGCCACGGCGGCTTCGCGCCCGCCGCGCACGTCGCGGTCGGCGCCTCGCCCTCGGCGGTGGCCGCCGGCGATGTCGACGGCGACGGCCACGTCGACCTGGCGGTCGCCTGCTGGCGCGGCAACCAGATCGCCGTGCTGCGCGGTGACGGCCGCGGCGGCTTCCGCGCCGCCGCGCCGGTGCCGGCGCGCGGCTACGGGCTCTACGACGTGGCGCTGGCCGACCTCGACGCCGACGGCGCGCTCGACCTGGTGTTCCCCGACATCAAGGAGCAGGCGCTGGAGGTGCGCTACAACGACGGCCATGGCGGCCTGGCGCGCGCCGGCGGCGCCGCCGCCGGGGTCGGCGTGCGCGGCGTCGCGATCGCCGACCTGAACGGCGACGGGCGCCTCGATCTGGCCGGCAGCAACACCGGCGACGACACGCTGTCGGTCGCACTCGCCACCGCCGGCGGCGGCTTCCAGGCGCCGCAGACCATCGCGGTCGGGCGCATGCCGCGCACCGTGGTGGCGGCCGACTTCGACCGCGACGGACGGCCCGACCTGGCGGCGGCGAACATGAGCTCGAACGACGTGACGCTGCTGCTCAACCGCGGCGCGACAACGTTCAGCGGCGGGCCGACGCCGACGCCGGTGATCACTCCGCCCGCCTTCGACGCGGCGCGGCTCACCCAGCCGGCCGGGCTGGCGCTCGACGGCAGCGGCCATCTCTACGTCGCCGACCAGGGACGGCATCGCATCGCGCGCCTCACACTCGCCAGCGGCGCGCTGGAGACGGTCGCCGGGATCGGCGTCGCCGGTTTCGGCGGCGACGGCGAGCAGGCCGTGCGGGCGCGGCTCAACGGCCCCACCGGCGTGGCGGTGGACGCCGCCGGCGCGCTGTACATCGCCGACCAGGGCAACCATCGCATTCGTCGCGTCGACCCCAACGGCGTGATCACCACCGTTGCCGGCACCGGCGCGGCGGGCTACGCCGGCGACGGCGGCGCGGCGCGCGCGGCGACGCTCAACAGCCCCTACGCGGTCGCCATCGACGCCGACGGCCGCCTGCTGATCGCCGACTTCGGCAACCTGCGCGTGCGGCGCGTCGCCGCCGACGGCAGCATCGCCACCATTCTCGGCACCGGCACGCCCGGCAGCGGCGGCGACGGCGGCCCCGGGACGCAGGCGCAGATCGGCGCCGTCACCGGGCTGGCGCCGCTGCCGTCCGGCGGACTGCTGGTCGCCGACCCGTTCGGCGGGCGGGTGCGGCGCCTCGACCGCGACGGCATCGTCACCACCCTTGCCGGCGGCGGCAGCGCGAGCGGCGACGGCGGGCCGGCCAGCGGCGCCGTGCTGCGCCTGCCCGGCGGGCTGGCGGTCGATGCCGCCGGTCGCGTCTACGTCGCCGAGCAGGGCGCCGGCCGCGTCCGCGTCGTCGCCGCCGACGGCACCATCGGCACGCTCGCCGGCGGCCTCGCCGCGCCGGTCGGTCTCGCCCGCGCCGCCGACGGCGCACTGTACGTCAGCGAGCGCGGCGGCGACGCCATCCGCCGCATCGGCGCCGGCGGCGCCGTCGATCCGCTCGTCGCGAGCCCCCCATGAGATGGCGAGCGCGCGGGCTGGGCGGGGATCTGCTGCTGGTGGCGGCCACGGCGCTCACCTACCTGGGCAGCTTCGACAACGGCTTCGTCTCCGACGACGGCGCCGGCATCCTGCACAACCCGCTGCTCACCTCGCTGGCGCCCGACAACCTGGCGCTGATCTTCCGCAGCTTCGACGACGCCAACTACATCCCGCTCAAGGTGCTGTCGCTGGCCGTCGACCAGCAGATCTTCGGGCCGGCGCCGTTCGGCTATCACCTGACCAACCTGCTGCTGCACATCGGCTGCGCGCTGCTGGTGCGGCGCATCCTGCAGGCCGCGGCGCTCTCGTCGGGCGCCGCGCTGCTCGGCGCGCTGTTGTGGGCGCTGCATCCGCTGCAGGTCGAGTCGGTGGCGTTCATGAGCGAGCGCAAGAACGTGCTCTCCGGCCTCTTCTTCTTCTGGGCCTTCCGGCGCTACCAGCGCTTCGCTGCCGATGGCGGCTGGGGCGGCTACGCCGCCGTGCTCGGGCTGTTCGTCCTGGCGCTGCTGTCGAAGATGAACACCGTCGTGCTGCCGGCGCTGTGTATCGCCTGGGACCTCGTCGTGCGCCGCCAGGTGACGCGTCGCACCTGGCTCGCCGCCGCGCCGCTGCTCGCCGTCGGCGCGCTGGTGGTGTGGGTCAACCTCGCCGGCAACCGGACGCACGGCGCCGCCTTCCACGGCGGCAGCGCGGTTGCCACCTGGCTGACCAGCGCCACGGTACCGTTCCGCTACCTGGCGGCCACCGTATGGCCGGCGCATCTGCGCACCTTCTACTACCTGCCGCTGCACGGCTCGCCGCTCGATCCGCCGGTGGCGCTGGCGCTGCTCGGCCTGGCGGGGCTGACCGTTCTCACCGTCTGGATGGCGGCGCGCGGTTGGCGCGAGGGCTTCTGGCTGGCGTGGTTCGGCATCGCCCTGGCGCCGATGCTGAACATCGTGCCGTTCCCGACGCTGATGCAGGACCGCTACATGTACCTGCCGCTGGTCGGCCTGCTGGGCGCCCTGGCGACGGCGCTCGACCGCCTGCACGCCCCGACCGCGCGCCGC
>JANRJF010000254.1:0-76835 GCA_033764095.1 Deltaproteobacteria bacterium
GACGAACAGGCCGTCGCGCGCCGCCGCCTTGCGCAGCGCCGCGAGCCACGCGTCGCGCACCGCCGGCGGCGCCGCCGGCGGCGCCGCGAGGTAGTGGAATCCGTCGACTCCGGGCCAGACGAACGGCACCTGCGCCAGGCCGGCCTCGAGGCGGCGCGGCGTCATGCCGTCGCCCAGGCTGGCGTCGTAGCGGTAGCCGAGTCCGGCCAGGATGCGCGCCGTGTGTGGGCTGCGCGCCCCGCCCGGCGCGCGGAAGCCGCGCGGCGCGACGCCAGCGGCGGCGGTCAGCGCCGTCGTGGCGCGGGCTGCCAGGTGCTGCTCGCTGTCGGGATCGAGTCGGCTCCACGTCTCGTGTGCCCAGCCGTGCATGCCGAGCTCGTGGCCGTTGGCGACGATGGCGCGTACCGCCTCGGGGTGATGGAGGCCGTTCCAGCCCTCGACGAAGAACGTCGCGCGCACCGCCTGACGCTCGAGCAGGGCGAAGAGCGCGGGGTAGCCGACGGCCAGCGACGGCTCGGCGCCCGCCGGCAGCGGCGCGCTGCGCGACCCGCTGCCGATGTCGGCCGCTTCGCCCATGTTGTCGAAGGTGAAACAGGCGATGGCCATCGCACCGTGTCTGTGCGCCGCCGCGTTGAATTCCGCAACCGGTGTGCGATCTCGACCGCTGTGACGACGGTGATCGCCTACGTCTCCGGGCACGGCTTCGGCCACGCGGTGCGGGTGTGCGAGGTGCTGCGCGCGCTGCGCCGGCTGCGGCCCGAGGTGCGCGTGCAGGTGCGTTCGTCGCTGGCGCGCTGGTTCTTCGCCTTCAACCTCGGTGCCGACGTCGATCACGCCGCCTGCCGGCTCGACGTCGGCGTGGTGCAGGCGGACAGCCTGGCGCTCGACCTGGCGGCGACGCGCGCCGCGTATGCCGGGCTGGAGGCGCGGCGCGAGGCGGTGATTGCCGCCGAGCTGGCGGCGCTGGACGGGCTCGCCCCGCGCCTGGTGCTGGCCGATATCCCGGCCCTGGCGTTTGCCGTCGCCGCACGTCTCGGCGTGCCCGGCGTGGCGATGGCCAACTTCTCCTGGGACTGGATCTACGCCGACTACGTCGATGCCGAGCCCGGCTTCGCGCCGCTGGTCGCGTGCCTGCGCGCCGACTATGCGCGCGCGACGCTGCTGCTGCGGCTGCCGCTGCACGGCGATCTGTCGGTCTTTCCGCGCATCCGCGATCTGCCGTTCGTCGCCCGCGCGGCGCAGGTGGCGGGCGCCGACGTGCGCGCGCGGCTGGCGTTGCCGCGCGACCGGCGCGTCGTGCTGATCTCGTTCGGCGGCCTCGGGCTCGACCTGGCGCGCGCGCCGGAGATCGACGGCGTGGCGTTCGTCTCCACCGGCGGGTCGGCGGTCGGCGGCGGGCCGGCCGGCTGCCGGGTCATCGGCCACGGCGAGATGACCGCCGCCGGCCTGCGCTACGAGGACCTGGTCGGCGCCGCCGACGCGGTGCTGACCAAGCCCGGCTACGGCATCGTCGCCGAGTGCATCGCCAACCGCACGCCGATCGTCTACACGCCGCGCGGCCGCTTCGCCGAGTATCCGCACCTGGTCGCCGGCATCCAGCGGCACCTCGCCCACGCCGAGATCGGCAACTCCGATCTGCTGTCGGGGCGCTGGGCTGCCGCGCTCGAGGCGGCGTGGGCGTCGCGCGCATTGGATCCGTCTCCGGCGGTCGACGGGGCCGAAGTGGCGGCGGCGGCGTTGAGCGATCTGTTCTGAACCACGACGACACCACGGCACAACGTACGACGTTGTGCCGTCGTGTCGTGGTGGTGAAGAAACGCTTGCGAGCACCACGCGTGCGCTGCTACCAAACGCGCGTTTGGGAGGGCACATGGCGCGCGAGTTTGGCCTCTTCTACGAGATTCCGGTGCCGCGGCCGTGGCACGAGCGCAGCGAGTACAACGCCTACCACGACGTGCTGCGGCAGGCGGTGCGCGGCGACGAGCTCGGCTTCTCGCACTTCTGGACCGTCGAGCATCACTTCCTCAGCGAGTTCTCGCACTGCTCGGCGCCCGAGGTGCTGTACGGCGCCGTCGCGGCGCGCACCAGGAACATCAAGATCGGCCACGGCGTGCGGCTGCTGCCCTTTCCGTACAACCACCCGGTGCGCATCGCCGAGATGGCCGGCGCGCTCGACATCCTGTGCGACGGCCGCCTGGAGTTCGGCACCGGGCGCTCCTCGACGCGCGACGAGCTGGAAGGCTTCGGCATCGATCCGCTGGCGACCCGCGAGCTGTGGCAGGAAGGGCTGGAGATGGTCGTCGGCGCGTGGACCAACGACGTCTTCGAATGGCAGGGCAAGCGCTTCACCGTGCCGCCGCGGCGCGTGCACCCCAAGCCGATCCAGCAGCCGCATCCGCCGCTGTGGATGGCGACCAGCAGTCCGGCCGGCCACGAGGTCGCCGGCCAGGCCGGCCTCGGTCTCTTGTCGTTCACCATCGGCGTGCCGCCGGCCGAGCTCGCCTTCCGCATCGGCCTGTACCGCGAGGGCCTCAAGCAGGCGAAGCCGATCGGCAAGTTCGTCAACCCGCGCGCCGCGACGTTCACCATGGTGCACTGCGCCGAGACCAACGCCGAGGCGCGCAAGAACGCCGAGGAGTCGATCCTCTGGTACTTCAAGCGCAGCATCTCGCTGATCGCCGGCCTCGCCGCCTGGCAGGAGGGCAAGGAGCTCGGCAGCTACGAGTACACGCGCGCGCTGAAGGACATGAACCTGGAGACCTTCAGCTACGACCTGCTCGACGAGATGGACGCGATCATCGTCGGCGACCCCGACACCTGCATCCGCAAGGCGCGCGCCTACTTCGACACCGGCTGCGACCAGATCCTCTGCCTGATGCAGCCGTACAACATCGCCCCCGACAAGGTGATGCGCTCGATCGAGTTGTTCGGGGAGCACGTCATCCCGGCGTTTCGGTAGGCGGCCAGCGCCGCAACTGGACACGTCGGGCGATCCGCGGGCGATGCCGAATCCGCCGCGGTGGCCAATCGTATCTTGATTTCGTAACGCTGATACGATTAGCTCGGACGCCAGGAGGCCAGCCATGGACCAGCGCGTCACGTATCGATTCGAGAACGGTATCGCCGAGATCGGCATGGACGACGGCAAGGCGAACGTGATCTCGCCGGCGATGATCGCCGAGCTGCACGCGGCGTTCGATCGAGCGCAGGCAGACCGCGCGGTGGTGGTGCTGAGCGGGCGGCCCGGGGTCTTCTCGGGTGGCTTCGATCTCAACGTCCTGCGCGCCGGCAGCGACGAGTCGATCGGCATGGTGCGCGGCGGCTTCGAGCTCGCCGAGCGCATCCTGTCGTTCCCGCTGCCGGTGGTGATCGCCTGTACCGGGCACGCGGTGGCGATGGGGGTGTTCCTGTTGTTGTCGGGCGACTACCGCATCGGCGCCGGTGGACCGTACCGCATCACCGCCAACGAGGTGGCGATCGGCCTGACCATGCCGCTCGCGGCGGTGGAGATCCTGCGCCAGCGCCTGGCGCCATCGTACTTCAACCGCGCGGTCATGATCGCCGAGCCGTTCTGGCCGGGGACGGCGGTCGAGGCCGGCTTCCTCGACCGCGTCGTCGAACCCGGCGAGGTGCTGGCGGCGGCGCGCAACATCGCCGAGAGCCTGCGCGGTCTCGACATGTCGGCGCACGCGGCGACCAAGCTGCGGGCCCGCCAACCGACGCTGCGGGCGATCCGCGCCGGCATCGAAGCCGACTTCGCCGTGGCGCGCGCCTGAGTCGTGCCGCGCGCCAAGCTGCGTACGCCGGAGCTGCGCGATCGCCTGCTGCAGGTGGCGATGCGCACGCTCGCGACGGACGGCGTCGAGGGCTTTACCACCCGCAAGGTGGCACAGCAGGCGGAGACCTCGCCGCCGGCGGTCTACGAGCTGTTCGGCGACCGTGCCGGCCTGGTGCGCGAGGTCTTCTTCGAGGGCTTCCGCCAACTGCGGCAGCGCTTCGACCCGCTGCGCGACAGCGCCGATCCGCGCGCCGACCTGGTGCGCGTGATCGAGAGCTTCCGCGGTTTCGTGCGCCAGCAGCCGGTGCTGGCGGAGGTGATGTTCGCGCGCCCGTTTCGCGACTTCGATCCCGGCCCACTGGAGCAGGAGGCGGGCAGCGCGGTGCGGCTGTACATCGTCGGGCACGTGCAGCGCTGCATCGACGCCGGGGTGTTGGTCGGCGACGCCACCGACATCGCGCACGTGCTGGTGGCGCTGACCCGCGGGCTGGCGGCGACCGAGCGCGCCGGCTGGCTGGGGCGCTCGCAGGTGTCGGTGGATCGGCGCTGGGGGCTGGCGTTCCGCGCCGTGCTCGACGGGCTCGCTAGCCCGCCATCGTCAGGCCGCCGCTGACGCTCAACACCTGGCCGGTGACGAAGTCGGCGTCGGGCGAAGCGAAGAAGGCGACCGCGGCGGCGATCTCCTGCGGCGTGCCGAGGCGGCGGAACGGCACCGCGCGGGTCATCGCGTCGATCACCTTGGCGCCCTGCGCGCCGGCGGTGATCTGGTCGAGCAGTGCCGTCTGCGTCGGGCCGGGGCAGACGACGTTCACCGTCACGCGGTGGCGTGCCAGCTCGCGCGCCATCGTCTTGGAGAAGGAGATGATGCCGCCCTTGCACGCGGCGTAGACCGCCTCGCCGCTGCTGCCGACGCGCGCCGCGTCGGAGCTGATGCTGACGATCTTGCCGTGCGTGGCGATCAGGTCGTCGAGCGCCGCGCGGGTGCAGTGGATCGGGCCTTTCAGGTTGATGGCGATCAGCCGGTCCCACAGCTCCGGCGCATTGTCGGCAAACGGCTCGAGGCGGTCCCAGCCGGCGTTGTTGACCAGCACCGCGATCGGCCCGAGGGCCGCGCGCGCCGCGGCGACGGCGGCGCGCACGGCGGCGAAGTCGGTGACGTCGCAGGCCACCACCTGGGCGGTGCCGGCGGCGGCGCGGATCGACGCCGCGGTCTCGGCCGCGCCGGCGGCGTCGATGTCGGCGATCGCCACCGCCAGGCCGTCGGCGGCGAGGCGTTGTGCGATGGCGCGACCGATGCCGCTGCCGGCGCCGGTGACGAAGGCGGCGCGCGTCGTCATATCGTCCCCGCCTCGCGCAGGCGCGCGATCGCCGCGGCGTCGAAGCCGAGTCGGGTCAGCTCGGCGTCGGTGTCCTGGCCGAACAGCGGCGGCGGCGTGCGCGGCCCGGCCGGCGTGTCGGAGAGCTTGATCGGCGAGCCGAGCTGCACGCCGTGCGCGCCGCGCGCCAGCATGCCGCGATGGCGCACCTGCGGATCGTCGTAGACCTCGTCGAGCGTGCTGACCGGGCCGAAGCAGATCTCCATGTCGCCGAGCTCGGCCACCCAGTCGGCGAGACTCTTCTGCCGGAAGCGATCGCGGAAGAACGCCAGCATCTCCTCGCGGCGTCCCTCGTCGAACTGCGTGTCGATGAAATCGGGGCGGCCGAAATGCCGGCACAGCGTCGCCCAGAAATGCGATTCATAGGCGCCGACCGTCAACCAGCGCCCGTCGCTGGTCTCGTAGACGGTGTAGCAGGGGAAGCGGCCGGTGAGCTGCATGGCGCCGCGCTGCGGGTTCTGGCCGAGCTGGTGCATGAGCAGGTGGTAGACGTTCCAGAACACGGCGCCGTCCATCATTGCGATGTCGACCATCTGGCCGCGCCCGGTGTGTTGCCGCGCGACCACCGCGCTGACGATGCCGAGCGCCGCCATCAGCGAGCCGGCGCCGATGTCGGCGATCTGCACGCCGGGGATGATCGGCGGGCCGCCCTGCTCGCCGATGAAGTTCAGCACCCCGGCGAAGCCGAGATAGTTGACGTCGTGGCCGACGCGGTCGCGGTACGGGCCGGTCTGCCCGTAGCCGGAGATGGCGCAGTAGATCAGCCGCGGGTTGCGCGCCGAGAGCGCGGCGTAGTCGATGCCGAGCCGCGTCGTCACGCCGGGCCGGAAGCCCTCCAGCACCACATCGGCCTCGTCCACCAGGCGCAGGAAGATCGCGCGCCCCTCGGCGGACTTCAGGTTGAGCGTCATGCTGCGCTTGTTGCGCGCCAGGAACGGAATCCCCATGCCGAACGTGTCGGTCGGGCTGGTCACCACCAGCACGTCCATGCCGAGGTCGCCGAGCAGCGTCGAGCAGAACGGCCCCGGCAGTTGGCGGGAGAGGTCGAGCAGCTTGAGTCCATGCAGCGGCGTCATGATCGGTCACGAAAAACCACAGATGAACACGGAGCACCACAGAGCGCACGGAGGCGTGCATCACGAGTGCGAAGCCTCCGTGCGCTCCGTGGTGCTCTGTGTGTTCTGTGGGGAGCAGTTCAGTCCCAAACGCTCGTTTGTGATTCACCGGCGGGCTGGTTAGGGTGCGCCGCATGCGATTCACCGATCGGGCGGTCTACATCACCGGCGCCGGCGCCGGACTGGGGCGGGCGACGGCGCAGTTGTTCGCCGCCGAGGGGGCGAAGGTCTTCGTCGTCGATCTCAACGGCGACGGCGTGGTGGAGACGGTGAACGGGATTCGCGCCGCCGGCGGCAACGCGCTCGGCGGCGTCGCCGACGTGAGTGACCTGGACTCGGTCGCCGCCTCGGTCGAGCACATGGTCGAGCAGTTCGGCGGCCTCAACCTGCTGGTCAACGTCGCCGGCGTCGGCAAGGCGGCGCGCTTCGAGGAGATCGACGAGCGCGAGTGGTCGCGGACGATGGCGGTCAACCTGAACGGCGTCTTCCACACCACCAAGGCGGCGCTGCCGCACCTGCTGGCACAGAAGGGCGGTGCGATCGTCAACGTCGCCTCGATCGCCGGCCTGCGCGGCCAGGCGTACTGCGCCGCCTACTGCGCGTCGAAGGCGGGGATGATCAACTTCACCCGCACCATCGCGCTCGAGTTCGCCAGCCGCGGCCTGCGCGCCAACTGCGTCGCGCCGGGCGGCATCCAGACCGACCTGATCGGCAACTTCATCCCGCGCGAGGACTTCGAGCCGCAGCTGATCGCCTACTACTCGCCGCCGCCGCCGGGCCGCCTGGCGAAGCCGGAGGATGTCGCCAACTCGATCGCCTTCCTGGCGTCGAGGGAGGCGCGCATGATCAACGGAGCGGTGCTGACCTGCGACGGCGGCACGTTGGCGTGAGCCCATGCTGACCACCGAACGCCTGACCCATCACGCCGCGACGCGCGGCGACCATCCGTTCATCCGTCACGAGGGACGCACCGTCACCTATGCCGAGCTCGACCGCCTGACCAATCAGGCGGCGCATGCGTTCCGTTCCTTGGGCGTCGCGAAGGGCGATCGCGTCACGCTCGGGTTGGGCAACTCGGTCGAGTACCTGGTCGCTGCCTTCGGCGCGCTGAAGGCGGGCGCCATCCTGCACTCGATCAATCCCGGCCTCGGCGCCGCCGAGCTCGGCTACATCCTCGGCCATGCCGCGCCGCGCGTGCTGGTCGCCGACGCCGCCAGTCTCGAGGCGCTGCGCCCGCTGGCGCGCGATGCCGGCGCCACGCTCGGCGCCTTCGGCGCCGCCGCCGACGTCGGCCTCGACGATCTGGTGGCGCAGAGCCCGACCGCGCCGGTGCCGGTGGCGCTGAGCGCGGACGACGCCTCGACGCTGCTCTACACCTCCGGCACCACCGGCCGGCCGAAGGGGGTGCTGTTTCGCCACGGCAGCACCGGCGGCGCGGCGCGCCACTTTCTCGAGTTGCTCGGCATCAGCGGTGACGACACGCTGCTGGCGGTGACGCCGCTGTTCCACGGCAACGCCTGGGGCGCCGCGACCACCGCGCTCGCCGCCGGGGCGACCATCGCCTTTCCCCGTGCCTTCAAGGCGTCGGCGTTCTGGCCGCTGGTGCACGAGGTGCAGGCGACGGTGCTGTACACGCTCGGCACCATCCTGGCGATCCTGCTGCAGCAGGAGCCGAGCCCGCTCGAGCGCGACAATCCGCTGCGCGTCATCCTCGGGCTGGGCAGCGCGCCGATCCGCGATCGGGTGATCGAGCGCTTCGGCGTGCAGGATGTCGCCGAGTGCTTCGGGTCGACCGACGCCGGCGTGGTGACGATGACGCCGCTC
Organism: Deltaproteobacteria bacterium; assembly: GCA_033764095.1. GTDB lineage: Bacteria > Desulfobacterota > Binatia > HRBIN30 > CADEER01 > JBDTMT01. Next base: position 8,094 of record JANRJF010000254.1, read on the forward strand.
GGGGCGACGCCGCGCCAGGGGTCGGCGGGGCCGGCGGTGCCGGGCGTGACGCTGCGCATCGTCGACGACGCCGGCGCGCCGCTGCCGCCGCGCCAGCCGGGCGAGATCCTGGTCGAGTCGCCGCACCACATGGCCGAGTACTTCCGCGACCCGGAGCGCACCGCCACGGCGCTCGCCGGCGGCTGGTTCCACACCGGCGACCTCGGCTACCTCGACGAGGACGGCTGGCTGTACTTCGTCGATCGCAAGCGCGACGTCATCCGCCGCGGCGGCGAGAACATGTCGTCGGCGCTGATCGAGAAGACGCTCTGCCAGCACCCGGCGGTCGCCGAGGCGGCGGTGATCGGCGTGCCCGATCCGGTGCTCGGCCAGGAGGTCAAGGCGTTCATCGTCGCCAGGGCGCCGGTGACCACCGACGAGCTGCGCGCCTTCGCCGCCGCGCGCCTCGCCAAGTTCCAGGTGCCGCGGCTGTGGGAGTTCCGCGATTCGCTGCCCAAGACGCCGACGCAGCGGGTCGAGAAGTACAAACTGCGCGAGCAGTCCGACAAGCCGCTCCTGGGCTGAGGAGAAGAAAAAGCTTAGCCACAGAGGAACACAGAGAAACACAGGTAAGAGCGGCGGTGGGCGTACGAGGAAACCGCAGTCTTTCAGGCAAGCTCCTCCGCTTCTATCTGCGTTGCTCTGTGTTCATCTGTGGCCAATCTTCGCTTCTCAGCGCGGCAGCCCGAGGATGCGCTGCGCGACGACGTTGCGCTGGATCTCGCTGGTGCCGCCCATGATCGTCTCGGAGCGCGAGTAGAGGTAGTCGCGGCCGCGCGGGCTCTCGAGCAGCATCTGCGGGCCGAGCATGCCCATCGCGGCTTCCTGCAGGCGCTGATCGGTCTCGCTGCCGATGATCTTCTCCAGCGAGCTCTCCGGGCCGGGGTGGCCGGTGCGCAGGATCTGCGTGAGGCTGCGGTAGCCCATCAGCTTGAGCAGCTCGACCTCCATGTAGGACTGCGCCAGCTTCTGCCGCACCAGCGGATCGCCGAGCCCTTTGCCGCGGCGCATGGCGCCGACCAGCTCGTTGAAGCTGCGGCGGATCTTGCGCTGGAAGGTGAAGGTCCACACCGGGCCGCGCTCGTGCTGCAGGATGCCCATGGCGATCTGCCAGCCGGCGCCGGGCGGGCCGACCATCAGGTCGGCCGGCACCCGCACGTCCTCGAAGAACACCTCGCAGAACTCCGCTTCGCCGGTCGCCTGGGTGAGCGGGCGGACGCTGATGCCGGGCGACCGCATGTCGACCAGCAGCAGGCTGATGCCCTTGTGCTTCGGCTGCTCCATCTCGGTGCGGCAGAGCAGGAAGCACCAGTCGGCGACCTCGGCGTGGCTGGTCCACACCTTCTGGCCGTTGACGACGTAATGGTCGCCCTGGCGCTCGCCGCGGCAGCGCAGGCCGCCGAGGTCGGAGCCGGCGCCGGGCTCGGAGAAGCCCTGGCACCACCAGTCCTCGCCCGACAGCAGGCGCCGCAGGAAGCGCTCCTTCTGCGCCGGCGTGCTGTGGCGCAGCAGCGCCTGGCCGATCATGTCGACGTTGGCGCTGCCGGGCGGGTAGGGGGCGCCGGCGCGATCGAGCTCCTCCTCGAACAGCCAGCGCTCGATCACCGTCGCGCCGCGGCCGCCGTGCTCGCGCGGCCAGGAGATGGCGATCCAGCCGCCGTCGTAGAGTTTGCGCTGCCACTCGCGCGCGATCTCGCGCCACATCGGGTCGTCACTGCGCGTCCAGCAGTGGTCGCGCCGCCAGGCGGCGGGCACGTTGGCGGCCAGCCACGCGCGCGCCTCGGCGGCGAAGGCGAGCTCGCGCTCGGAGAAGGTGAAATCCATAGCCGCGATCCCTAGCAAACGGGCGTTTGGCGGCGCCAGCCGGGCGGCGCGCCGCGCCTTTGGCGCGGCGCGATCGACGGCTCGGCGCGGCGATCGACCGCTGGCCGCGCCAGTCGGCAAAATCCCTTGCCTTCGACGCGCGGCCCAGGGGATGGTTTTGCGCATGCGCCGTACTGCTCTGTGGCTGTTGGGCTCGCTCCTGGTGCTATTGCCACTCGCCGCGGCGCACGCCGTCGATGACTGCCGCAGCGGCGAGTCCGGGCTGGCCGATCGGCGCGCGCTGGCGGCACTGCGCGACGCCACCGACCTCGCCTGTCCCTGCGACGGGTTCAGCAGCGGTCGCGGCCGCGCCCAGTACCAGCGCTGCGCCCGCGAGCAGATCCGCGCCGCGCTGGACGCCGGCAGCCTGCGCCGCGAGTGTCTGCGCACCGCACGGCTCGACGCGCGTGGCGCGGTGTGCGGCACCAACCGCATCGCCTGCGGCGGCGCCGACGCGAGCTTCGATCAGAGCTGCCGCCTCGCCGCGCCGAGCGGGCGCAATGCCTGCGGCAACGCGTCGCGCTTCAGTGAGACGGCCTGCGGCGCGCAGACGCACTGCAGCGACGTCGCCACCTGGACGGCCGGCACCTGCATCGATCCGCGCGCAGCCGGTCCCTACGGCATCGGCGTGCGCACGCTGCGCCTGGTGAAGGAATCGGCCGTCTCGCCGGGCACCGAGCGCGTGCTCGACACGCAGGTCTGGTATCCGACCGCTGCCGGCGCCGGGCCGGTCGACGAGACGCTGGCGGGCGTGATCGACGCGCCGCTGACCGGCGCCGGCGCGCCGTATCCGCTGCTGCTGTTCTCACACGGCTCGTGCGGCTATCCGCTGCAGTCCACCTTCCTGCTGCCGCTGCTCGCCTCGTACGGCTACGTCATCGCCGCGCCGCCGCATCCAGGCAACACGCTCTACGAGTTCCCCAACTGCGGCACCCCAGCGGCACAGGTGCCGTCGGCCACCGAGCGGCCCGCCGACGTGCGCTTCGTGCTCGATCAGATGCTCGCCGCCACCCTCGACGCGAGCTCGCCGTTCTTCGGCGCGATCGACGCCGAGCGCGTCGGCATGTCGGGGCACTCGTTCGGCGGCCTGACCACCTACCTGGTGGCGGCGCAGGACAGCCGCATCAAGGTCGCCATCCCGATGGCTCCGGCGGTGCTCGGCATGCCGCGCCTGACCATGCCGTCGCTCACCATGATCGGGCAGATCGACGCGCGCGTGAACGTGCCGAACGTGCGCACCGCCTACGCCGACGCGGCGCCGCCGAAAGTGCTGGTCGAGATCGAGCACGCCGGCCACTACGCGTTCTCGAACCTGTGCTTCCCCAGCCCCGACTGCAATCCGCCGGCGACGCTGACCCAGGACGAGGCACACGCGCTGGTGCAGCGCTACGTGCTGCCGTTCCTCGAGCGCTACCTGCGCGGCGACGAATCGGCCGACGCGTTCTTCGGCGATCCGCCGCCGGGCGTGGTGCTGGCGCAGGAGCGCTGAACGCCGCCCGGCGCTGCGGCGCTGCCGCTCACCAGAAGGGGCCCCACATGCCCCAGTCCATCGCGGCGTCCTCGTTCATCTCCGCCGCGTTCATCTGCTCCTGGGCGATCTTCTGCTGAATGGCGAGCTGCTGGTAGCGCGAGTAGGCGGCCTGGTCGCCGACGTAGAGGCACTGGCAGAACTCGGCGTCGGCGAAGAAGTAGATGAGCTCGCCGTCCTTGCTCTTGCTGCGCAGCTTGCGCTGCGGCAGCAGCTTGAGCTTCTCCATCTTCGCGGCGGTGTCGGCCGGGCGGGCCTGGAAGCCGGCGGCGGCCAGGGTCGATTCGACCTGGTGTGCCTCTTCCCTGTGGATGTACGTGCAGCCGCCGAGCAGCAGCAGGGCGGCGACGGCGACGGAGCTCCAGGCGGCGAGTGTGCGCATGCGCGTTCTTCGCACGGGCGGCGGCGCCGATTCAACGTCGATTGCCGCGGTCGAGCCGGATCAATATGGGGGCCGGATGGCACAACGTGGCGCGCCGCCGGGGCCGACCGATCGCGACGCCGGCGTCTGGCAGGGACGAGCGGTGGCGCGGCGCTTCGTCTCGCCGGACGGCTTCGTCGTGCTGGTCGGCAGGACCGCCGAGGACAACGACGTGCTGAGCCTGAAGCTCGGCGCGCCGCGCGATTTCTGGCTGCACGTCGCCGCCGACTCGGGCTCGCACGTCGTGGTGCGCAATCCGGACAGCCTCGCCAGCCTGCCGCGCGACACGGTGCAGTTCGCCGCCGGCCTGGCGGCCGGTTACTCGAAGCTGCGCGCCGGCGGTCGCGTCGCCGTGCACCTCTGCACCTGTGCCGACGTCAGCAAGCCGCGCGGGCTGCCGGCCGGGAAGGTGCACATCGAGCGCTACAAGACGGTGCACGCGGCGCCGCGCCGGGAGTAGGACTCACCACAGAGACACAGAGGCACGGAGAAGACTTCAGAAGAACTAAAGCAAGATCTTTGTCTTAGTCCTCCGAGCTGCTCTCCGTGCCTCTGTGCCTCTGTGGTGAATTCCCGCGGTTCGCGATCACCTGCGCCGCGTTGCGCGCCAGGCCCGCCTGCCCGGGGCGCTCGAAGGCGGTGTCGGCGTAGCGGGCGGCGAAGGTGGCGTCGTCGAGCTGGCGCAGCTCGTCGAGGTCGGGCGCAACCAGCTCGGGGCGCGGCGCGAAGCGCGGCTCGCGGGTCGGCGCAGCGAACTTCTCGTTCCACGGGCAGACGTCCTGGCAGACGTCGCAGCCGAACAGCCACTCGCCGAGCCGCGCGCCGTCGTCGGCACTGAACGGGCCGCGCCGTTCGATCGTCAGGTAGGAGATGCAGCGCCGCGCATCGAGCTGGCGCGCGGCGGCGAAGGCGTCGGTCGGGCAGGCGTCGAGGCAGGCGCGGCAGCTGCCGCAGTGGTCGGTCGGAAACGGCGCGTCCATCGCCAGTTCGAGATCGGTGAGCACTGCCCCGATGAAGGTGAACGAGCCGAGGCGCGGATGGATCAGCATGGTGTTCTTCGCCAGCCAGCCGAGGCCGGCGCGCTGCGCCAGGGCGCGCTCGGGCACCGGGCCGGCGTCGACGTAGGCGCGCGTTGCCGCGGGCGTCGCGCCGAGCCGCAGCAACGCGTCGCGGAGCACCGCGAGCTTGTCGCCGACGACGCGGTGGTAGTCCTCGCCCCAGGCGTACTGTGCCACCCGCGCCGCGCCAGCCGAGGCCGGCGGCGGATGCCGGTAGCTGAGCAGCACGACCACGGCGCGCTGCGCGCCGACGACGATGCGCGCCGGTGCCGTGCGGCGCGCTGCCTGGCGGGGCAGGTAGGCCATGGTCGCGGCGTAGCCGGCGTCGAGCCAGCGGCGCAGGGCGCCGTCGCTGAACGGCGCCAGGTCGCAGATGCCGGCCGCCTCGAAGCCGAGCTCGAGGGCCGCCGACTTGGCGGCCGCGGCCAGCGCCTGCGGGTTTCTTGTTCGCATCCAGCCGGTATGTTCTACCCGCCCAGCGGAGAAGGGAAGTCGATGCCCGACGTGCGCTTCGGAGATCTCGATCTGTACTACGAGCTGGTGGACTGCTCCGAGCCGTGGCGGCCGGGGCGGCCGCCGCTGGTGCTGCTGCACGGGCTCGGCACCGACCGCCGCATCTGGCTCTACCAGGTGCCGGCGTTCTGCGCGCGCATGCCGGTGCTGGCGGTCGACCTGCGCGGCCATGGCCGCAGCGGTGCGCCGGCGGGCGAGTGGACGATCGCCGACATGGCGCGGGACGTCGTCCGCCTGCTGCGCCACCTCGGCGCCGAGCGGGCGCACCTGGTCGGCCTGTCGATGGGCGGCATGGTGGCGCAGCAGTTCGCCCTCGACTACCCGTACGCCACCGCCTCGCTGACCCTGGTCGACACCGCCGCGCACGTCCCGCCGGAGGCGGCGCAGGCGTCGCTGCGCTACATGGAAGCCAATGCGATGAAGGACATCGCCGCGACGCGCATCACCACCGCGTTGTCGGAGGCGGTCGATCCCGCCCTGCTGCGCCACTTCATCGAGCAGGTGGCGTTGAACGACAAGGACCGCTACCTGCGCGCGGCGCGCGCGGTGTTCGGCTTCGACGCGCGCGCCCGGCTCGGCGAGATCGCCGCGCCGACCCTGGTGGTGCTCGGCGAGGCCGACCGCACCTTCCAGCCCGAGTGGATGACGGCGCTCGCCACCGCAATCCGCGGCGCGCGCCTGCAGCGCCTCGCCGGCGCCGGCCATCTGAGCAACCTGGAACAGCCACAGGCATTCAACCGTGCGTTGATGGAGTTCCTCGGGCTCTGAGCGCGCGTCGATGGACGTCTCCGCCCTGCTCGCCAAGCTCGGACCCGACCTCGGCTTCGGCGGCGTCGCCGGTGCGGTGGTCGGCTACACCGCCAAGAAGGTCACCAAGCTGGTGGCGCTGGCGCTCGGCCTGGTGTTCATCGTCATCCAGGCGCTGGTCTACCTGAACTACGTCTCGGTGAACTGGGCGGCGGTGCAGTCCGGCGCCGAGCACCTGTGGAGCGACGCGCAGGGCGTCACCCTCGCCGACCGCGCCTGGGCGATCGTCAGCGCCAACCTGCCGTTCGGCGCCGCCTTTGCCGCCGGATTCGCCCTGGGGTTCAAGCTCGGCTGAGGCCGTCGGCCGACCGCACCCCGCACAGACGGAAAGACGAGAGACATGGACACCAACGATTCGCTCGCCGTGGCCGGCGTCGCCTGGGACCTCACCCACCTCTACAACGATCCGCAGGACCCGCAGGTCGACCGCGACCTGGATGCGGCGCAGGCGCGCGCCGAGGCCTTCGCCGCCCGCTATCGCGGCACCATCGACGTCGCCGGCGGACCGGCGCCGGAGTGGGTGGCGGCGGCGATGGCCGAGCTCGAGGCGATCATGGAGCTGGCCGACAAGCCGGCGGTGTTCGCCGGCCTGCTGCACGCCGCCGACGCCGGTCCGCCGGCGCACGGCGCGCTGATCGCGCGCACGCACGAGCGCGGCAGCGACATTCGCAATCTGCTGCTCTTCTTCGACCTCGAATGGCTGGCGCTCGACGAGGCGCGCGCCGAGCCGGTGATCGCCTCGACCGCCTGCGCGCGCTGGCGGCATCACCTGGCGGCGATGCGGCGCTACAAACCGCACATGCTGAGCGAGCCGGAGGAACGCTTGCTGGAGGAGACCGCCAATACCGGCCGCCGCGCCTTCATGCGCCTGTTCGACGAGGTGCTCGCCGAGATGCGCTTCACGGTCGACGTCGACGGGGCGTCGCAGACGCTGAACGAGAGCGGCGTGCTGGCGCTGCTGCACGACCCGCGGCGCGACCTGCGGCAGCGTGCCGCGCGCAGCCTGACCGCCGGCCTCAGGCAGCAGGGGCGCGTGCTGACCTATGTGTTCAACGTCATCGTCCAGGAGCACGCGCAGTCGGATCGCCGGCGCGGCTATGCGACGCCGGTGGCAGCGCGTCACCTGGCCAACGAGATCGACGCGCCGACGGTCGACGCGCTGATCGCCGCCTGCGAGGCGAACGCCGACCTGGTGTCCGACTACTATCAACTGAAGCGTGGGCTGCTCGGCCTCGACCAGCTGGCCGACTACGACCGCTACGCGCCGCTTGCCGCCGACGCGGAGTTGGTGACCTGGCCGCGCGCGCGCGACCTGGTGCTGGAGGCGTACGGAGAGTTCTCGCTCGAGATGCGCGACATCGCCGCGCGCTTCTTCGCCGAGCGCTGGATCGATGCCGAGCCGCGCGACGGCAAGCGCGGCGGCGCCTTCAGCTCCAGCGCGGTGCCGAGCGCCCACCCGTACATCCTGCTCAGCTACCTCGGCCACCCGCGCGACGTGATGACGCTGGCGCACGAGCTCGGGCACGGCGTGCACCAGTACCTGGCGCGACCGCGCGGCCACCTGCAGGCCGATACCGCGCTCACCACCGCCGAGACGGCCAGCATCTTCGGCGAGATGCTGGTGTTCGACGCGCTGCGCCGCCGCCCGCAGCCGCCGCGCGCGCGCCTGACGCTGATCTGCAGCTTCATCGAGGAGGCCTTCGGCACGGTGTTCCGCCAGATCGCGCTGACCCGCTTCGAGCAGCGCCTGCACGAGGCGCGGCGCGGCGAGGGCGAGCTGTCGAGCGAGCGGCTCGGCGACCTGTGGATGGAGGTCAACGCCGCGCTGTACGGCGACTCGGTGACGCTCACCGACGACTACCGCTGGTGGTGGGCGTACATCCCGCACTTCATCCACTCGCCCTTCTATTGCTACGCCTACGGTTTCGGCGAGCTGCTGGTGCTGGCGCTCTACGAAATGTACCGCGAGCAGGGGCGCGACTTCGTGCCGCGCTACCTGGAGCTGCTCGCCGCCGGCGGCAGCGAGGCGCCGGCGACGCTGCTCGGCCGGCTCGGCGTCGACGTCAGCCAGCCAGCCTTCTGGCAACGGGGGCTCGGAGTGATCCGTCGGCTGGTGGAGGAGGCGAAGCAGTTGGCCGCTGCCTGAGGGCCGGCAGCCGGGCTTCCGCCGGCGCTGACGCTACATGCGGCGGACGGTTTCCCGATCGACCAGGCGACCCGGCCATCCAGCGCCTGACAACCCCGGTACTCACCCAGGGTCGACTTGACCGGGCCGATCAGCGATAAATCGCGCCGGTATGGCGACGGCGATCGTCGGGCTGGCGCATCATCTGCCGGCGGATCAAGCGGTGGGCGAGGTGCGGCGGCCGGTTGCCAGCGATCCGCTCGGCCCCAGCGACCTGGCGCTCGAGCCGGCCGGGAAGGCATTGGCGCAGGCGGGTTGGGCAGTGGGTGACCTCGACCTGGTGCTGTTCGCCACCATGACGCCGGACGTCACCTTCCCCGGCGCCGCCTGCTTCTTCCAGCACAAGCTGCAGGCCGGCACGGTGGCGGCGATGGACATTCGCGGCCAGTGCGCCGGCTTCCTGATGGGACTGATGATCGCCGACGCCTACCTGTCGGCGGGCATCTACCGACGCATCCTGCTTGCCGCCGGCGAGGTGCACTCCTCCGGGCTCGACTACAGCGAGCGCGGCATCGCTACCGCCGAGCTGTATGGCGACGGCGCGGCGGTGGTGGCGCTGGCCGGGCGCGACGGTGCCGGCCTCGAGGCGGTGGTCTGCCACAGCGACGGCCGCCATCACGAGAAGTTCTGGATCGAGTACCCCTCCAGCCGCCAGCACCCGTTGCGGGTCACGGTCGAGGACCTGCGCGCCGGCAAGCACTACCCGCGCATCGACCGCGACCATGTCGCCGCCTTTGCCGCCGAGCAACTGCCGGCGGTGGTGCGCGAAGCCGTCGGCAGGGCCGGTGGCGGGCTGGAGAGCATCGACGCGTTCGTGATCAGCCACATCCTGCCGGGCGTGGCCGAGCGCGCCGCCGGCGCGCTCGGGCTGTCGGCCGACCGCGTCGTCGACGCCGGGGCGGCGCACGGTCACCTCACCGCGGCCACCCTGCCGGTGGCGCTGAGCGAGGGGCTGGCGAGCGGTCGCCTGGCGCGCGGCGCGCGCGTCTGCGTAGCGGCGTGCGGCGCGGGCTACGCCTGGGGCGCCGCGGTGCTGCGGCTCTGAGGGCGGAGGAGGAGCGTATGCGCAACGCTCGCATCACCGGCATCGGCCGCCATGTCCCGCCGTTGCTGGTCACCAACGACGACCTCAGCCATCGCATGGAGACCAGCGACGACTGGATCCAGCAGCGCACCGGCATCAAGCAGCGCCACTACAGCGAGGGGCGCGTCGGCGCCGCCGACATGGGCGCCGCGGCGGCGCGCGAAGCGCTGGAACGCGCCGGGCGGCGCGCCGACGAGATGGACTGCGTCATCTTCGCCACGCTGAGCCCCGACTACGAGATGCCGTCCAGCGCCACGGTGCTGCAGGAGCGCCTCGGCATCGGCGGGATGCCGGCGTTCGACGTGCGCAACCAGTGCTCCGGCTTTCTCTACTCGCTCGCCACCGCCAACGCGTTCATCAAATCGGGGCGCTTCGAGCGCGTCCTGGTCGTCGGCGGCGAGGTGCACTCGACCGGCATCGACATCACCACGCGCGGCCGCGACGTGGCGGTGATCTTCGGCGACGGCGCCGCGGCGGTGGTGGTCGAGCCGTGCGACGACCCCAAACGCGGCATCCTCACCACCCACCTGCACGCCGAGGGCAAGTTCGCCGAGAAGCTGTGGCTGGAGTGCGCCGCGTCGCGCGCGCGGCCGCGCCTCACCGAGGAGATGGTGTCGGGTGACGTGCCGCGCGTCTTTCCGAAGATGGAAGGCCGCTACGTGTTCAAGCACGCGGTCGAGCGCTGCACCGAGGTGATCCAGGAAGCCCTCGATGCCACCGGCTACACACCCGACGACGTCAGCCTGCTCGTTCCGCACCAGGCCAACCTGCGGATCAACCAGATGGTCGCGCTCGGCTTCTCCTGGCCGGAGGAGAAGGTGATGAACAACATCCAGCGCTACGGCAACACCACCGCCGCCTCGATTCCGCTGGCGCTGTACGAGGCGATCGAGGCCGGTCGCGTGCACGACGGCGACCTGGTCTGCCTGGCCGGCTTCGGCGCCGGGTTCACCTGGGGCGCCATTCTGATCCGCTGGTGAGCATGCGCCCGGCGGCGCTGGTCTTCGAGCCGATGGTCGCCGCGGATCTGCCGCAGGTGATGGAGCTCGAACGGCTGGCGTTTCCGGTCCAGCCCTGGACGCCCGGCCTCTTCCTGCACGAGCTCAAGCTCGACTTCTCGCGTCTCGAGCTGGCGCGCACCGCCGACGCGGCGCGCCAGCTGGTGGGCTACGCCTGCTGGTGGCTGGTGGGCGACGAGGTGCACATCCTGAACGTCGCCGTGCACCCCGACACGCGCCGCAGCGGCGCCGGCCGCGCCCTGGTGCAGCGCATCCTCGATGACGCCGCGGCGCACGACGCGAGCAGCGTCAGCCTGGAGGTGCGGCACGACAACGCCGCCGGCGCGGCGCTCTACCGCGCCATGGGGTTCAGCAGGATCGGCCTGCGCAAGAACTACTACGGCAAGGGCGAGGACGCGGTGATCATGGAGCGGAAACTGCGTGACCAGTCACCGGTGACCGGTGACCGGTGACCTACGATCGCGGGATGCGTTTGGCGGCGGCGGTCAACCCCTCCAGCATTTCGAGCAATTGGCGGCAGTTGTCGTCGATGCGCTCGAGGAACATCTCCTGGTCGGCGGTGAGCGCGGCACCCTGCGCGATGCGCACCAGGTCGACGAAGCCGAGGATGTTCGCCACCGGGTTGCGCAGGTCGTGATCGAGCCCCTTCAGCACCTCGGCCAGCGGGTCGCCCTGGTCAGCCATGCCGGCCCGGATGACACGCGGGGGCACTCGGAACAAGCCCGATTTCACTGGCTGCCGGTCACCGGTCACCGGTCACGCATTCTCCAAGCGCGTGGAATGCCGTCACCTTGACCCCCCTGGGGGGCGCGGGCTATGTCGCCCGAGGACGTGCGGATGAGCAATCGGCAGACAGCTTCGCCGCGTGGCGACGAGTTCGGTGATGGCAGTGGCTGGCGCTGGCGGGATGAAGCATCGGCTTGAGGGGCTACTTCAGCACGCGTTGAACCGAGCCAAAGAGGGGGGAGCGCTGAAGTTGGACAGCCTCCCCCCTTTGCTTTTGGAGGTCCCCAAGGACCCCACGCACGGTGATCTCGCGTCCACGGTGGCGCTCGGCCTGGCGCGCCCCGAGCGCAAGGCGCCGGCGGCGATCGCCAAACTGATCGTCGACCACATCGAGGATCCCGACGGGATCCTGGCGGCGGTGGAGATCGCCGGGCCGGGGTTCATCAACTTCCGCTTCTCGCCGCGCTTCTGGGCGCAGTGCCTGGCGGACGTCGAGCGCGACGACTTTGCGCGGCCGAACGTCGGCCAGGGGACGAAGATCCTGATCGAATTCGTCAGCGCCAACCCGACCGGTCCGCTACACGTCGGCCACGGCCGCGGCGCGGTGCTCGGCGACGGCGTCGCGCGTCTGCTGGCCTACGCCGGCTACGACGTGACGCGCGAGTACTACGTCAACGACGCCGGCAAGCAGGTCGAGACGCTGGCGCGCTCCGCCTACGCGCGCCTGCAGCAGGCGTGCGGCATCGAGGCCGAGCTGCCCGACGACGGCTATCCGGGCGACTACCTGCGCGACCTGATGCTGGCGCAGCGCGACGCGCTGCTGGCCGAGCTCGCCGCCGGGCTCGGCGAGGTGGTGCCGGGTGTGTTGCGCGCGCCGGCGACGCCGCTCGACGAGGCGGCGAGCGACGCCGCGCGTTCGCTGTTGGCGCGCGCCGGCGAGCACGGGCAGGCGCTGGTCGGGCGGCGCGCCGCCGCCTGGCTGCTCGACCAGATCAAGGACGACATGCGCGCGCTGGCGGTCGAGATCGACGTCTTCGTCAGCGAGCGCGCGCTGCACGAGCAGGGCGTCGTGCAGCGCGCCCTGGAGCAGCTCACCGCCGCCGGATTCCTCTACGAGAAGGACGGCGCGCGCTGGGTCGCCTCCGAGCGCTTCGGCGACGAGAAGGACCGCGTCGTCGAGCGCAGCAATGGCGAGCTGACCTACTTCGCCGCCGACATCGGCTACCACCAGCAGAAGCTGGCGCGAGGCTTCGACCAGCTGATCGACGTCTGGGGCGCCGACCACCACGGCTACATCCCGCGTGTCGCCGCCGCCATCGAGGCGCTCGGCATGGCGCGCGAGAAGTTCCAGGTGATCATCGTGCAGCTGGTGCGCCTGACGCGCGGCGGCGAGCCGGTGCGCATGGGCAAGCGCACCGGCGAGTTCGTCACGCTGCGCGAGGTGGTGGACGAGGTCGGCGCCGACGCGACGCGCTTCTTCTTCCTCATGCGCAAGGGCGACAGCCAGATGGAGTTCGATCTCGCGCTGGCCGCCAAGCAGTCGTCGGAGAACCCGGTCTTCTACGTCCAGTACGCGCACGCCCGCATCTGCACGCTGTTCGACAAGGCCGCCGCCGCCGGGGTGACCGTGCCCGCCGCCGTCGCCGCACCGCTCGAACTGCTCACCGAGGCGGAGGAGCAGGAGCTGGTCAAGCTGCTGGCGCAGTTCCCCGACGTGATCGAGGACGCGGCGCGCGAGCGCGAGCCGCACCGCATCGTCTTCCAGCTCATCGAACTGGCCGGCGCCTTCCACCGCTGCTACAACCGTCACCGCATCCTCGACGTCGAGCCGGCGCTGCGCGAGGCGCGCCTGGTGCTGGCCGGCGCCGTGCGACGGGTGTTGCGGATCGGCCTCGAGCTGCTCGGCGTGCGGGCGCCCGAGGCGATGTGAGGAGGGGCGATGGCGGAGCGGCGCGGCACCGGGCTCTCGTTCGGACAGCTCATCACGCTGACCTTCGGCTTCCTGCTCGCGTCCGTGGTGATCTTCGTCTTCGGTCTCTGGGTCGGGCGCGACCTGGCCGAGCAACAGGCGCTGCGCCAGCGCGATCCGGCGAAGATCCCGCTCTCCGCGCCGCCGCCGACCGCGGTGCCGGTAGCGGCGGGGCTGGCGGCGGCGCCGGCCCCGACCTTTCCGATGGTGCGTCCCGCCGTGCCCACGGCGGTGCCGATTCCAGCCACCGCGACGGCGCGCAGCCTGCCGAGCGCGACCTGGACGGCGATCCCGCGCGCCACCGCGACGCGCACCAAGGCGGTCGCGGCCGCCAGCCCGACGGCCGGCAGCGGCTCGTGGACCGTGCAGGCCTACGCCACCAACGACACGGTGCGCGCGGTGATGGTGGCGCGCACGCTGCGCGCCAAGGGTTACGATGCGTCGACCGCCACCAAGCAGATCGGCGGCGTGACCTGGTACACGGTGCGCGTCGGCCGCTTCCGCGACCGCGCCACCGCCAAGGCGATGGAAACCAAGCTGCGCGAGGAGGAAGGGCTGGAGGCGGCGTCGGCGGTCTCGCAGTGACGATCGGCATGCCATGACCGATCGCCATTCCCCCGACTTCGACGCCTTCTGCGCGCTCGCCCGCCAGGGCAACCTGGTCCCGGTCTATCGCGAGATCCTCGCCGACCTCGACACGCCGGTGTCGGCGTTCCTCAAGCTCGACGAGGGCGGCGACGCCTTCCTGCTCGAGTCGGTGCAGGGCGGCGAGACCTGGGCGCGCTACAGCTTCCTCGGCGTCGAGCCGACGCGCGTGCTGAGCGGCAAGGATGGCGTCGTGCAGGACGGTCCGGCCGGCGGCCCGTGCGCGACGCGGCCCAACCCCGACCCGTTGCTGGAGGCGCGCGCGCTGCTGGCCGACTTCACGCCGGTGCACGTCGACGGGTTGCCGCGCTTCACCGGCGGGCTGGTCGGCTTCCTCGCGTACGACATCGTGCGCAGCTTCGAGCGCCTGCCGGCGCGTACGCGCGACGATCTGCGGCATCCGGACTTCTACCTGATGCTGGCCGAGACACTGGTCATCTTCGACAACGTCGCGCAGTCGATGAAGGTGGTCGCGCACGCACGCATCGACGCGACCACCGATCTGCGCGCCGCCTACGACGGCGCCTGCGCGCGCATCGAGAGCCTGATCGCGCGCCTGCGCCGGCCGGTGACCCCGCCGCCGTCGCCGCCGCCGGTGGACAGTCCACCGCTGGTCCGCTCGAACTTCGAGCCCGCCGCCTACGAAGCGATCGTCGAGCGCGCCAAGGAGTACATCCGCGCCGGCGACATCATCCAGGTGGTGCTGGCGCAGCGCTTCGAATGCGCGCGGCGTGCCAATCCGATCGACATCTATCGCTGCCTGCGGACCTTCAATCCCTCGCCCTACATGTACTTCCTGCGCGTCGGGGGCCGCATCGTACTCGGCACCTCGCCGGAGGTCATGGCGCGCCTGGAGGGCCGCGAGCTGACCGTGCGGCCGATCGCCGGCACGCGTCCGCGTGGCACCGACGAGCGACTCGACCGCGAGCTGGAGCGCGAGCTGGTCGCCGATCCGAAGGAGATCGCCGAGCACATCATGCTCGTCGACCTGGGCCGCAATGACGTGGGGCGCGTCTCCGAGATCGGCAGCGTCGTGGTGACCGAGCGCATGGTGGTGGAGCGCTACTCGCACGTCATGCACCTGGTCTCCAACGTGCGCGGTACGCTGCGCGCGGGGCTCGACTGTTTCGACGCCTTCCGCGCCACGTTCCCGGCCGGCACGCTGTCGGGCGCGCCGAAGATCCGCGCCATGGAGATCATCGAGGAGCTCGAGCCGACGCGGCGCGGCGTCTATGGCGGCGCGGTCGGTTACTTCGATTTCTCCGGCAATATGGACACCGCGATCGCCATCCGGACGATGGTGATCGATGGCGACACGATCTACGCCGAGGCCGGTGCCGGGATCGTCGCCGACTCGGATCCGGAGCGCGAGCACGCCGAGTGCGTCAACAAGGCGCGCGCGCTGTTCCAGGCGGTGAAGATGGCGGAGTCGATGTAGCGATGCTGTTGATGATCGATAACTACGACTCGTTCACCTACAACCTGGTCCAGTACCTGGGCGAGCTGGGCGAGGACGTGCGCGTGTTGCGCAACGACGCGATCACGGTCGACGAGATCATCGCCATGCGACCGGATCGTATCGTCATCTCGCCGGGGCCGTGCAGCCCCAACGAGGCGGGGATCTCGGTCGAGGTCATCACGCGCCTCACCGGCAGGCTGCCGATCCTCGGCGTCTGCCTTGGCCATCAGTGCATCGGCGCGGCCCTGGGCGGCAACGTCGTGCGCGCCGATCGCATCATGCACGGCAAGACCTCGCCGATCCGCCACGACGGCCGCACGCTGTTCACCGGCCTGTCGAATCCGTTCGACGCGACCCGCTACCACTCGCTGGTGATCGAGCGCGCCTCGCTGCCGCCGGCGTTGGAGATCTCCGCCTGGACCGAGGAGGGCGAGATCATGGGCGTGCGCCACAAGACAGAGCGGCTCGAGGGTGTGCAGTTTCATCCCGAGTCGATCCTCACGCTTGAGGGGAAGAAGCTGCTGGAGAACTTCGTCAAAGCGCCCCTGTGAGGATGCCCCCCTCGTTGACGATCCCCCCCTTTGAAAAAGGGGGGCAGGGGGGCTTTCCAAACAATCTCTGCAGACAAGGGCACCGTCCGCGAACACTTACTTGCGCCGACCGATCATTTGAAAATCCCCCCTGGCCCCCCTTCTGCGAAGGGGGGAAGAGAACATGGATATCCGCGCCGCCATCGCTGACCTCACCGCGCACCGCGACCTGTCCGCCGCGGACATGGAGGCGGTGGTGCGCGCGATCATGGCGGGCGAGGCAACGCACGCGCAGACCGCGGCGCTGCTGGTGGCGCTGCGCATGAAGGGGGAGCGGGTTGAGGAGATCGTCGGCGCGGCGCGCGCGATGCGGCGCCACGCGACGCCGGTGCCGGTGGCGGGCGATGTGCTCGACACCTGCGGGACCGGCGGCGACCTGCGCGGCACGTTCAACATCTCGACCGCCGCGGCGCTGATCGCCGCCGGGGCCGGACTGCGCATCGCCAAGCATGGCAATCGCGCCATGTCCGGCGCGGTGGGCGGCGCCGACGTCTTGGAGGCGCTCGGTGTGCGGCTCGACCTCGACGCGGCGCGGGTCGCCGCCTGCATCGAGACGGTCGGCGTCGGGTTCCTGTTTGCGCAGGCGTTCCACCCGGCGATGAAGCACGTTGCGCCGATTCGCCGTGAGATCGGCGTGCGCACGCTCTTCAACCTGCTCGGTCCGTTGACCAACCCGGCCGGCGCCAAGCGGCAGGTGCTGGGGGTCTTCGGGCGTGAATGGGTCGAGCCGCTGGCGCATGCGCTGGGCGGGCTCGGCAGCCAACGGGCACTGGTGGTGCACGGCGAGGATGGACTCGACGAGCTGTCGCTCACCGGACCGAGCTGGGTGGCCGAGCTGCGCGATGGTCGCGTCCACACCTCCCGCTTCACCCCCGCCGAGGCCGGTCTGACGCCGTGCGGGCCGGAGGATCTGCGCGGCGGCGACGCGGCGCACAACGCCGCCATCCTGCGCGCCATCGTCGAGAACCGCGCCAGCGCCGCGCAGCGCGACATCGCACTGCTCAACGCCGGCGCCGCGCTCTACGTGGCGGGCGCCGCCGCGCGCATCGCCGCCGGCGTCGAGCTGGCCCGCACGGCCCTGGACAACGGCGCCGCCGCGCGTACGCTCGACGCGCTGATCGAGTTCACCAGCCGATGATTCTCGACGACATCGTCACGGCGCGGCGCGAAGACGTCGCCGCCGCCAAGCGGACCACACCGCCGGCCGCGCTGCGCGCCGCGCCGTTGTGGCATGCCGCACGGCGCGGCTTTGCCGCTGCTCTCCGTGAAAAAGGGGGGCGAGGCGGCATGTCGGCTCCCGCCGTCATCGCCGAGGTGAAGAAGGCCTCGCCGTCGAAAGGGGTCATCCGCGCCGACTTCGATGCGGTGGCCATCGCGACGCGCTATGCCGCGTGCGGCGCGGCCGCCATCTCGGTCCTGACCGAGGAACGCTTCTTCCAGGGGCATCCCGACTATCTGCGGGCCATTCGCGCCGCGGTCGACGTGCCGCTGCTGCGCAAGGACTTCCTGTTCGATGCCTACCAGGTGGAGGAGGCGCGCGCCTGGGGGGCCGATGCGGTGCTGCTGATCGTCGCCATGCTCGACGACGCGGAGTTGCGGGCGCTGCTCGGCGTGGCACGCGACGCCGGGCTCGACGCGTTGGTCGAGGCGCACACCGCCGAGGAGGTCGATCGTGCGGTGGCTGCCGGTGCGACGCTGATCGGGGTCAACAACCGCAACCTGCACACCTTCGTGACGACGCTGGAGACCGCCGAGCAGTTGCGGCCGCGCATTCCAGCCGGCGTCGTGACGGTGGCGGAGAGCGGCATCGAGAACGGCGCGGACGCGCGGCGCATGCTGGCGGTCGGCTACGACGCGGTGTTGGTCGGCGAGTCGCTGATGCGCGCCGCCGATCCCGGCGCGGCGTTGGAGGCGCTGCGCCGATGAGCGTGAAGGTGAAGATCTGCGGCGTCACCAGCGTCGCCGATGCGCTGCACGCCGCGGCGGCCGGCGCCGACGCGATCGGGTTGAACTTCCACCCACCCAGCCCGCGCTGCGTGTCGGTCGAGGCGGCAGCGGAGATCGCCGCGGCACTGCCGCGCGGGGTGTGTCGGGTCGGCGTGTTCGTCGACCAGCCGCGCGATCGGGTGGCGGCAATCGCCGCGCGCGTCGGCCTCGACGGCGTGCAGTTCCACGGTCACGAGTCGCCCGACGACTGCCGCGACTGGCAGCTGACGACGATCAAGGCCGTGCGCGTGCGCGACGCGCGGACGCTGCGCGACGCGGCGCGCGACTACGCGGTCGCCTGGTTGCTGGCCGACGCGTACGTCGCCGGTGTGCCGGGCGGCACCGGGACGCGCGTGCCGCTGGAGTGGCTGACCGACGTGGCGCGCGCGCGCCTCATCCTGGCCGGAGGCCTGACGGCGGAGACCGTCGCCGACGCCGTGCGCGTGGTGCGGCCGGCGGCGGTCGACGTGGCGTCGGGCGTCGAACGTGCCCCGGGAGTCAAGGACCCGGAGAAAGTGGAGCGGTTCATCACCAATGCACGCATGGCCTGATCGACAGGGACGTTACGGGGAGTTCGGCGGCCGCTACGTTGCCGAGACGCTGATGCCGGCGTTGCTCGAGCTCGACGACGCCTACCGCACGGTGCGCCGCGACCGCGAATTCCAGCGCGAGGTGCGCGACTATCTGCGCGAGTACGCCGGGCGCGAGACGCCGCTGTACTTCGCCCGCCGCCTCAGCGAGCAGCTCGGCGGCGCCAAGATCTACCTGAAGCGCGAGGACCTCTGTCACACCGGCGCGCACAAGATCAACAACACCATCGGGCAGGGGCTGTTGGCGCGCCGCATGGGCAAGCCGCGCATCATCGCCGAGACCGGCGCCGGCCAGCACGGCGTCGCGACCGCGACCGTGACCGCGCTGCTCGGCCTGCGCTGCGAAGTGTTCATGGGCGCCGAGGACGTGCAGCGCCAGTCGCTCAACGTCTTTCGCATGAAGCTGCTCGGCGCCACCGTGCACGCGGTGTCGAGCGGCACGGCGACGTTGAAGGACGCGGTGAACGAGGCGTTGCGCGACTGGGTGACCAACGTGCGCGACACCTACTACCTGGTTGGGTCGACGATGGGGCCGCACCCCTATCCGCAGATCGTGCGCGACTTCCAGTCGGTCATCGGCATCGAGGCGAAGAAGCAGATCCGCGCCCGCGAGGGGCGCCTGCCCGATCTGCTGGTCGCCTGCGTCGGCGGCGGCAGCAACGCCATGGGCCTGTTCCATCCGTTCATCGGCGAGCCGGACGTGGCGATGGTCGGTGTCGAGGCGGCGGGGCAGGGCATCGAGACGGGACACCATGCCGCGTCGATCTCCGGCGGCATGGTCGGCGTGCTGCACGGCAAGAAGACCTACGTGCTGCAGAACGAGCTCGGCCAGGTGAGCCCGGCGCATTCGATCTCCGCCGGCCTCGACTACCCGGGCGTCGGCCCCGAGCACGCCTACCTGCACGCCAGCGGTCGCGCCCGCTATGTCGGGATCACCGACGCGCAGGCGATGGAGGCGTTGCAGAAGCTCACCGCCACCGAGGGCATCATCCCGGCGCTCGAGTCGGCGCACGCCATCGCCTACACGCTGCAGGTGGCACCGACGATGGGGCGCGACCGGATCATCGTCGTCAACCTGTCGGGCCGGGGTGACAAGGACATGAACACGGTGGCGAGCTACCTCGGGGTGTCGCTGTGAGCCGCATCAAGTCGACCTTTGCGGCCCTGAAGAAGCGCCATGAGGTGGCGCTGGTGCCGTTCATCATGGCCGGCGACCCGGACCTCGAGACGACGCGCCAGTTGCTGTTGGCGGCGGCGGATGCCGGCGCCGACCTCATCGAGCTCGGCGTGCCGTTCTCCGATCCGACGGCCGACGGTCCGGTGATCCAGCGCGCCGGCGTGCGGGCGCTCGCGCAGGGCACCTCGCTGCGCCAGATCCTCGAGCTGGTCGCCGAGCTGCGCCGCGGCGGGTTCGAGACGCCGCTGGTGCTGTTCGGTTACTACAACCCGTACTTCCACTACGGACCGGAGCGGCTGGTGGCCGACGCGCGGCAGGCGGGAGTGGACGGGCTGCTGGTGGTCGACCTGCCGCCGGAGGAGGCCGACGAGCTGTGGACGCCGGCGCGGGCGGCGGGGCTCGACATCATCTTCCTGTTGGCGCCGACCAGCGACCGCAAGCGGGTCAAGACCGTGCTCGCCAAGGCGAGTGGCTTCGTCTACTTCGTTTCGATGACCGGGGTGACCGGCTCGCGCGCCATCGACACGGCGGACGTTGCCGCGCTGGTCGGCGATGTGCGCAAGCAGTGCCGGCTGCCGATCGGCGTCGGCTTCGGCATCTCCACCCCCGAGCAGGCGGCGGCGGTGGCCTGCTATGCCGACGCGGTGGTGGTCGGCAGCGCGATCACGCGCCTGATCGAGATCGAGCACGGCAGCCCGGCGCTGGTGCGCAGCGTCGGCGCGTTCATCCGCGTCCTCAAGGACGCGACGCGCGCGCCCGCCGCCGCCTGAGGCGCGGTGGCGCCGCGGGCAGGGGTCGTATATCCCTGCCGTGGGCCCGGCGGCGGGGCGCCGCGGCGGTTCACTCTTCCGGCACGAGAACGATGACCGACTACCAGCGCACGCTCGCCTGGCTGTACGCGCTCGAGGCGGCCAAGGGCATGGACTTCAAGCTCGAGCGCGTGGCGCTGGCGTTGCGTCGCCTCGGCGATCCGCACCGTCGCTACGCCGTGCTGCACGTCGCCGGGACGAACGGCAAGGGCTCGGTGGCGGCGTTGCTCGACGCGGTGCTGCGCGCTGCCGGACGGCGCGTCGGGCTCTACACCTCGCCGCATCTGGTCGACCTCGCCGAGCGCATCCAGGTCGACGGCGGGCCGGTCCCGCACGAACAGATCGTCGCGCTTGCCGACGAGGTACGCGCGGCGACCAGCGGGCGCGGCATCGACCTCACCTTCTTCGAGATCCTGACCGTGATGGCGTTCCTCGCCTTCGCGCGAGCTGGTGTCGACGCGGCGGTGGTGGAGGTCGGGCTCGGTGGCCGGCTCGACGCGACCAACGTCGTCGATCCGCTCGTCGCGGTGATCACCAGCATCGGGCTCGACCACACCGAGTGGCTGGGCGACACGCGCGCCGCGATCGCGGCGGAGAAGGGCGGTATCATCAAGGCGGGGCGTCCACTGGTGCTCGGCCGGTTGGATGCCGAGGCTGCCGCCGTGCTGGGCGAGATGGCGAGCCGGCAGGGCGCGCCGGTGATCGCTCCGCACGATGCGGCGGTCGGCGGCGAGCGCTATGCCGTGGGCGCCGCCGGCAGCGGCTTCGATTTCGACGGGCTCGGCTGGACGTTCCGCGGCCTGCCGCAGGTGTTGCGCGGCGCCCATCAGCTCGACAACGCCGGCACCGCGGTGGCGGCGCTGGCAGCGGCACGCGAGGTGCTCGGGATCGACGAGGTGGCGTTGCGCAGCGGCCTCGCCCGTGTGCACTGGCCGGGGCGGCTGGAGATCGTCGCGCGCGCGCCGCTGACGGTGGTCGACGGGGCGCACAATCCGGACGGGGCGGCGGCACTGGCGCGCGAGCTGCCGCGACTGCTTGCCGGGCGGCCGCTGCACCTGCTGTTCGCGGTCATGGGCGACAAGGACTGGCGTCCGATGGTCGAGATCCTCGCGCCGCTGTGCCGCGGCGTCGTGGTGACCGAGGTGCGGCCGCCGCGCGGCGCGCCGTGTCGTGACGTCGCCGCGGCGTTCGCGCCGTACTGCGCGGTGACGGCGGAGCCGGATCTGCGGCGCGCCTGGCAGCTGGTGCGCGGCAACGCCGGGGCGGCGGGCGCGGTGGTGGCGGCTGGCTCGCTGTTCCTGGTCGGCGCGCTGCGGGAGCTCGGCCTGCACGCGACCGATGCCGCGGCGACCGGCTCGGGGACGGCGCATCCGTGATCCGCCGCCTGCGGCGCGCCGCGAATCGGCGTGCGGCACGGCGGCGTCGGCGGGCGAGCCGACTGGCCGGCGTCGCGTTGATCGGGCTGCTCGGCGTGGTGTGGCCGGCGCGCGCGCAGCCGCCCTCCCCGACTCCGACGC
This sequence comes from Deltaproteobacteria bacterium, assembly GCA_033764095.1. GTDB lineage: Bacteria > Desulfobacterota > Binatia > HRBIN30 > CADEER01 > JBDTMT01. Next base: position 30,079 of record JANRJF010000254.1, read on the forward strand.
CGCGGCAGGCGAGCGAGCAGGAGATCACCATCGACGCCGAGTCGCTCACCTACGACACCAAGGGGGAGAGCCTCTCGGCCACTGGCGACGTCCTGATCCGGCGTGGCGACACGACGTTGCGCGCCGACACCGTGCAGTTCAACCGCCGCACCAGCGAGGCGCGGGCGTTGGGCGACACGGTGTTGACCAGCCCGCAGGTCGAGATCCACGCCGACTCGATGTTTCTCGACCTCGAGAACGAGACCGGCGACCTGGACGAAGCGACGATCGTCTCCGACCGACTCGGCTATTCGCTGAGCGGCCGGCGCGTTCAGAAGGGGCTCGGTCAGCGCTATCGGATCGAGCGCGGGCGCTTCACCACCTGTCTCTGCGACGACGGCGGCAAGCCGGACTGGAGCATCGCGGGCGACACGCTCGACGTCGAGGTGGACGGCTACGGCTCGTTGGAGGGGGGCACGTTCAACGTCCTCGACGTGCCGGTGATCTGGCTGCCGAAGGCCGCCTTCCCGGTCTTCCGCGAGCGCCAGTCTGGCCTGCTCTTCCCGCGCATCGGTATCTCCAACCGGCGCGGGTTCCAGCTGCTGCAGCCGTACTACTGGGCGATCGACAAGACGCAGGATGCGACGATCAGCTTCGACCTCGAAACCTCGCTGCGTGTCGGCCTGATCGGGGAGTACCGCTACGCCTTCAGCCCGCAGACCGACGGCGCGTTCCAGGTCGGCTACTTCGCCGACGTCTTCCGCGGCGCGACGGACAACGTGCGGGTCCCCAAGGGCGCCGACCCCAACACGCCGGAGAATCGCTGGGGCATCCTCGGCCACCACGCGCAGGGCGTGCCGCCGGTGGACGGGATGAGCGGCTACGTCGACCTGCTGCTGGTCGGCGATGACCTGTTCCTGCGCGAGATGAACACCTTCGGCATCGACGAGCAGCAGGACGTGGCGCTGCGCACCATCCCGTTCACCACTTCGCAGGCCGGCATCCTGCAGGAGTGGGAACGCATCGCCCTGCAGACCGAGGTCATCTACTACCAGGACCTGGTCGGCCCGATCGTCGAGGAGCCGACGCCGCTCGGGACGCCGCCGGTCGGCCCGGGCACGCCGACGCCGACGCCGGTGCTGGGTCAGGACGAATCGCTGGTCATCCAGCGGCTGCCGGAGATGCGCGTGCAGGGGCAGAAGCAACTCGGCTGGGGGCTGATCGGCGACCTGAGCGGCAGCATGACCAACTTCCAGCGTTCGCTCGGCCTGGCCGGTTTCCGCGGCGACATCAAACCGTCGGCCGAGCTGCGCCTGCCGCTCGGCAGCGCCTTCTTCGGCGCGGTGCGCGGCGCCTTCCGCGAGACCTTCTACGGGTTGACCGAGAACCAGATGAGCGGCGGGTTCACCGGCGCCGACCCGAGCCTCCCCCTGATCGACCTGCCGAGCGGCAGCAGCCGCGAGCTCTTCGAGCTGCATGCGAACGTCGGCACCGAACTGGCCCGCATCTACGACTTCCCGTATTTCGGCCTCGACAAGCTGCGCCACACCATCGAGCCGCAGGTCGAGTACCTCTACGTCCCGCCGGTCGATCAGGGCGATCTGCCGGTGTTCGACGGCATCGATCGCATCAACAAGCGCAGCCTGATCACCTACGGCTTTGCCACCCGCCTCCTGGCGCGATCCGACGTCAACGCGGAGGGGAAGGGAGCCGGCGAGGTGTACGAGATCACCCGCCTGTCGCTGGCGCAGAGCTACGACGTGCTGCGTGACATTCCGCCGACCACCAACATCAACGACGTCACCGGTCAGCCGATCAACCCGGCGACCGGCGACCACTTCTCCGACATCGACGTCACATGGCGCATCAACCCCGGTCCGGTGACGCAGGTGCGCGCCTACGCGACCTACGACACCAGTGAGAACCTGCTGTCGTCGGCCACCGTCGGGGTGCGGCTGAAGGAGCCGATCCGCGCCCTCGACCCGAGTGCCAAGCCGCGCCTGTTCACGCGCGCCAGCTTCACCGTCGAGTACCGCTACATCACCGACAACATCCTGCAGTTCCTCGACTCGACCGTGGCGCTGCCGGTCACCGATCGGATCGCCGGCCTGTATGCCATCCGCTACGACATCCTCAATGACCGCTTCCTGGAGAATTACGTCGGCATGCGGTTGCTGTCGTCGTGCGACTGCTGGGCGCTGAACCTCGGATTCACGCAGACCAGCAACCCGAACGAGTTGCAGTTGCAGGCGCAGTTCACGCTCGCCGGCTTGGGCGCGGCGCCGGTCGCCGGCTTCTGAGTGGCAGGCGCGCCGTGGGGCAGGGGAGCTGCCCGCCCCGCCGATGGCGCCCGTTCACCGAGGTAGAAAAAGAAAAGGCCCGGAGGATTGCTCCTCCGGGCCTTTGAACCGACGGGTGAAGGTCGATCAGGGCAGCGGAATCTTGATCTGGTCGCCCTGCTCGCGCGAGCCCTGGAACTGGACGTTGGCCGAGGTGGTGTAGTAGCCGCCCGCCTCGGAGAACCAGGTCTCGTTCAGGATCGCCAGGATGCCGTTCGCGTCGTAGCCATCGACGTTCGGGCCGGCCACCGAGCGCAGGCGCGAGGTACCGGTGATCGTGCCCTCGACACCGACCGAGAAGATCGAGAAGGCATCGCCCTCTTCACCCGGGCGGGTGTCGATGTCCGACAGCGGCGTCTCCTTGTAGCACTGCACGCTGGTCGAGGTGGAGAAGCGCTGCTCGAACTCGTTGTAGACCAGGAACTGGACCACTGCCGGAGCGCCGTTGGCGGTCTGGGTCAGGAAGTCGTTGGCGCACGGCACCAGCACCAGGTCGCTGTTCACCTCGCTGACGCCGTTCGCGGTCACCACGTCGGCGCCGTCGAAGAAGTGGTTCAACGTCAGGATGTTCGGGCAGCCGACGAAGCGGGCCGGATCGACGAATTCGTTGAACACACCGTACTCGGCCTCGGGGCCGCCGATGTTGAGCACGTTCGGGTTGGCGTCCTGACGGCCCTCGATCGCCTTGATACCGATCGCGGTGTACTTGCTCGCATCGATACCCTGGCTGTTCTCGGCCGGGGACTCGACGATCGTCGCCTCGCCCTTGAGGTCGTTGCGGTCGGCCGGCAGCTCGGTGGTGACGTCGACCTGGATGCAGAGCAGCTCACCAGTGAACGGCACCTCGGTGACCGGCGGGATGTTGCCCTCGTTGAACTGCGGCGGGCTGCCCTGGCCCGGCGTGCTGGCCAGCGGCAGGCTCGACAGGCCCTCGTTGATCGACCACGAGAGCGGCTGGCGCTTGGTCAGCGTCAGGCGGAAGTCGGTCTCCTGCCAGCCCGGGACGCACAGGCCGCCGGTCGGGCAGACGTCGCGGAAGTCCTGATCCGTGCAGATCGTCGACGGCGCGTTGCTGCAGTGGCCGTTGGTGTTCGTATAGAAGCAGTGCACCTTGGTCAGGAACTCCGAGGTGTTGGTCAGCTGCACCAGCGTGTCGACGCCGTCGGTCGCGTCGACCTTCAGCAGCGGGTAGTACACGATCGCCGCCGACTCGTTGGTCGTCACACCGGTCGGGTCGATGACCCGCGCGCTGGCCGTTTCGACCGCCAGCAGGATCGCGGCACAAGCGAGCGCCCCCCGCCAGATCCCCATCTTCGTGCTCATCACTAGTCTCCTTTCCTCACCCGTGGAGAACACCATTGCTCGCTATCCCAATCCCGCTCAGAAGTTCTCGGGGATGGTGATGGTGTCCACCACCGGCCCGCCAGGCAGGTTCACAGTTGCATCGTAACGGTTGCCGGCCTGCTGCAGGTTCCAGGCAGCGCGCGACACCGTGCCGGTCTCAAGGTAGTGGTACTCTTCGGCGACACCGATCACGCCGCCGTCGAGGGCGACCGGGCTGATGCGCGTGAAGGCGCTGCCGGTGCCGAGCGTGCCGACCGCGAAGACGCTGTTCTTGCTGCAGAAGCCGGCGGCGCCCTGGATGCACTGGGCGTCGCTCACGCAGGGGTCGCCGCTCACCGTGCAGGTGCCGGTCGGCGCGTCGATGTCGGCCAGGCGGGTCGTCTCGTAGCACTCAACCGTGGTGCTGGCGGAGAAGACCTGCTCGAGCTCGTTGACGATCGCGAACTGGACCGTGACCTCGCCCGGGAGCTGGTTCTCGAAGTCCTCCGAGCAGGGCACCAGCGTCAGGTAGGTGCGGATCGGGCAGTCGCCGTCGGTGCAGTTCGCCGAGTTGAACTCCTCGACCACCGGGTCGGGCGTGCCGTCGACGAAGTGGTTCAGGTAGAGCTGGTTCGGGCACGAGTTGTACTCGCCGTCATGTTCCGGCGTGTTGTCGAGCAGGAGCTCGTTGGCCGGGGCGTCGCCGGCCAGATCCGGGTTGGCCAGGATGGCGATCGCGTTGTGCTTGCTGACGTCGCCCGAGCTGGCGCGAATCACCGTCTCGCCCTTGAGGTTGTTGCCGCCGAACGGCGTGCCCGAGGCGTCGATCTGGACGCACTTGAGCTCGCCATCGAAGCCCGGCGGAACCGGCGGAATGGCGCCCGGATCGATACCGGCGCCGCCCGTGCCGAACATGTCGGCCGGGTTCACCGGACGGCCCGCGCTGACCACCCAGTGGGTCGGCTGCTGGCGGGTCAGCCAGATGGTGAAATCGGTGACCTGCCAGAGCGGGTTGCCGAAGAAGTCGGGCGCGCCGTTCACGTAGAAGCAGTGCGCGTGCACCATGTTATTGCTGGTGTTCGTGACCTGGATGATGGTGTCGCGGCCCAGCCCGCCGATGTCATACACCACCTTCGGAAACACCAGCACCGATCCGCTGACGTCCGTCGAAACCTCTGCCCGCGTAACCGAGGCGAACGCCAAGGCGCTCACCAGCACTCCGCAGAGGCTCCACACACAGCGCATCCCCAGTGCCTTGCTCATCACCCGTCTCCTTTCGTGGCGGAGAAGAATCCTCGCTCTCCCATCCCGCCTCTCAACCGTGTCCGACTATCTTGAGTGTCGACATTCGCGCAAACACAACGGCAGGCCGTTCTCCGGCCGGTCGAAAGCTGCCTCCAGTTACTTGAGACCCCTTCAGTTGTCAAGCGGAAAAGGGTGATATCTGTTGCAAACTTGCGCGCGCCGGAGCGGGCGCGCGCTTTTGGTGCACGGGGGTGGCGAAGCGCTCCGATTCCTTGACCCTCGAAGCCGCCCTCTGGTAAGCGGACCGATCATTTTTTTGCCGGCCACGCCGCGGCTGAGCCGAATAAAGGGCTCGAATCGCAGTCTGAGCCACGGGAGGTTTTCTAGATGAGGGTGCGTATTGGGTTGGTGTGTGGTCTGGGATTGGCGGTGGCCGGGCTGAGCGGCTGCGGCATGTTCGCGAAGAAGCCGGCGGCGCCGGAGAACGCGGCGCAGAAGGGGCTGGCGGCGGCCGCGGCGGCCAGCAAGCCGGCGCCGATGGGCTACACGCTGGCGAACAACGGTTTGCCGCAGGGCATCATCTGGAAGAGCCAGATGGCGCTCGGCGACGTGAACGCCGACGGCTTTCCCGACATCGGCGTGATCTCCCGACTGGCCGACGGGCCGTGGATCTTCGTCGGCGACGGCAAGGGCAACTGGACCCCGTTCGCCAACGGCCTGCCGCGCGAGCCGTTCTGCGGCGGCGGCATGGACTTCATGGACGTCAACAAGGACGGGATCATGGACGCGGCGATCTCCGACCACTGCAAGGGGGTCTTCGTCTTCCTCGGCGACGGCAAGGGCAACTGGCGCACCGCATCGTCCGGCCTGCCGACGATCGGCTCCGAGGACGTCGCGCTGGGCGACTTCAACAATGACGGCTGCCCCGACCTGGCGTCGGTGGCGGCGGCGGAAGAGGGCGTGCGCGCCTTCACCGGCAACTGCAAGGGCGTCTGGAAGGAGAGCTCGAAGGGTCTGGCGCTGACCGATTGGGGCAACGCGGTCGAGCTCAAGGACGTCAATGCCGACGGGAATCTCGACGTCATCGCCGCCTACGCGGCCGGCCCGCGCGTCTGGCTGGGCGATGGCAAGGGCGGCTGGACCGAGGCGTCGCAGGGGCTGCCGGCACCGCAGATCCACGGACTGTACTGGGGCCTCGATGTCGGTGACCTGAACGGCGACGGCAAGCTCGACATCGTCTCCGGCTCGCAGATGCCGCCTTTGCCCGAGGGCTGCGGCGCGCCCGGCGCGCCGACCTGCGCCGGCGGCGGCGTCGAGGCATTCCTGCAGCAGCCGGACGGCTCGTGGCAGTTCGCCAACGCCGGCTTCCTGCCGATGAACTCGCTCGGCGTCGCCATCGGCGACCTGAACAACGACGGCAAGCCGGACGTCACCGCGGTCGGCAAGCGCGCGCTCGACGAGATCGGCGGCGTCTACGGCGTCTATACCTATCTGGGCGACGGCAAGGGCAACTGGCAGCCGGTGATCCCCGAGGGCCTGCCGCAGACCGGCAAGGAACGGAGCTGGGGCGTCGGTATCGCCGACATCAACCGCGACGGCATGAACGATATCGCGGTCGCCTTCGGCGATGTCGTGTCCCCCACCTGGCGTTCGGGCGCCAAGGGCAAGGACAAGGAAGCCAAGGAAGCCGAGGCGAAGGCGCCAGCCGCGCCGACGCGCGGCAAGTTCGGCGAGATCGGCGTCTGGTTCGGCAAGCCGACGCCGCGCTGACCCAGTTTCGCGGGCCGTCCGTCCGCCGCTCGGCGGGCGGACGGCCCATCCCAACGCGGCGCCCCGCGTTGATTCCCCTCCGGCGAGCGACGATGATGCCGGAGTGAGACGCCTCGCCGGCTACCTGCGCCGCTATCGGGCGCGCTATGCCGCCGGCGGCGCCTGTCTGTTGCTCACCGCCACGCTCGCCATGGCGGTGCCCTACCTGCTCAAACGCGCCGTCGACGCGATCGAGCGCGGCGCGCCGTTCGCCACCGTGGCGCAGTTCGCGCTGGCGATCGTCGCGATCGCCGTCGTCCAATCGGTGGTGCGCACCTTGTCGCGGGCCCTGATCTTCAACGTCGGGCGCGACGTCGAGCACGATCTGCGCGGCGACCTCTTCGCCCACCTCGAGCGGCTGCCGGTGGCCTACTACCAGCAGCAGCAGACCGGCGACCTGATGTCGCGCCTGATCAACGACGTCACCGCCATCCGGATGCTGCTCGGCGTCGGCGTCCTCAACCTGGTCAACACCCCCATCTACTACGTGTACGGCGTCGGCATCATGCTGACGATCGATCCGGTGCTGACGCTGATGGCCCTGCTGCCGTTCCCCATCCTGCTGTGGGTGGTGAAGCGCGTCAGCCGCACCTTGATGGAGCAGACGCTGCGCGTGCAGGAAGGCCTGGCGGCACTCAGCAGCGCGGTGCAGGAGAACATCAGCGGCATCCACGTGGTGAAGGCCTACGACGCCGAGACCGTTGCGGTGCAACGCTTCGCCCAGCTCAACGACGAGTTCAGCCGGCAGAACGTCGCGCTCGCCAAGGTGCGCGGCCGGCTGATGCCGCTGATGCGCCTCGCCGCCGGCTTCGGCACGCTGATGGTGCTGTGGGTGGGCGGCTGGCAGGTGATCGCCGGGCGCATCGGCCTCGGCGACCTGGTCGCCTTCATGGGCTACCTCAACCTGCTCGCCTGGCCGACCATGGCGCTCGGCTGGATGCTGTCGATCCTGCAGCGTGGCCGTGCCGCGTTGCTGCGCCTCGAGCACATCTTCGCCACCGAGCCGGCGATTGCCGACCCGCCCGACGCGATGCCGCTGCCGGCGGTCGCCGGCCGCGTCGAGTTCCGCAACGTGTCGTTCGCCTATCCCGGGCGCGGCAACGGGCACCCGGTGGTGTCCAATGTCTCGTTCACGCTCGAGCCCGGCGAGAAGCTCGCCATCGTCGGGCGCACCGGCGCCGGCAAGAGCTCGCTGGTGCAACTGCTGCCGCGCCTGTTCGACGTCAGCGAGGGCGCCGTGCTGCTCGACGGCCGCGACGTCCGCACGCTGCCGCTGGCGCAACTGCGCGGCGCGATCGGCTTCGTGCCGCAGGATCCGTTCCTGTTCTCCACCCGCATCCGCGACAACGTCGCCTTCGCGCTCGACGCGCCCGACGAGGCGGCGGTGCGCCGCGCCGCCGCGGTCGCCGGCGTGGCCGACGACATCGAGGCGTTTCCGCGCGGCTACGACACCGTCGTCGGCGAGCGCGGCATCACGCTGTCGGGCGGCCAGAAGCAGCGCCTGACGTTGGCGCGCGCGGTGGCGCCGGCGCCGCGGGTATTGGTGCTCGACGACGCGCTGTCGTCGGTCGACACGCGCACCGAGCACGCCATCCTGCAGGGGCTGCGCGAGGTGATGGCGGGCAAGACCAGCATCGTCATCGCGCACCGCGTCTCGACCATCATGGACGCCGACCACATCGCGGTGCTCGACGGCGGGCGCATCGTCGAGCTCGGTGACCACGCGGCGCTGCTGGCGCGCGATGGGCTGTACGCCGACCTCTACCGCCAGCAGCAGCTCGAAGACGAGATCGAGACGCTGTGAGCACCACCGACGAGCAGCGCGAGGCCGACCTCGGCAAGGCCTACGACGCGCGCCTGATGCGCCGGCTGTGGGTGTACATCCGCCCGTGGCGCGGCTGGTTCTGGGCCGCCATGCTGTGCCTGCCGCTCACCTCGCTGTGCTCGCTGGCGCAGCCCTACCTGCTCAAGGTCGCGATCGACACCTACATCGCACAGGGCGACCGCGCCGGCCTGCTGCGCGTCGGCGGGCTGTACGGCCTGGCGATGATGGTCGAGTTCGGCTTCCTCTACCTGCAGTACACGCTGATGATGCTGGTCGCGCAGCGCAGCCTGGCGGCGCTGCGGCTCGACCTGGTGGCACACCTGCAGCAGCTGCCGGCGCGCTTCTTCGACCGCAATCCGGTCGGCCGCCTGGTGACGCGGCTGACCACCGACGTCGACGTGATCAACGAGATGTTCGCCGCCGGCGCGCTGACCATCCTGATGGACGTCGCGACGCTGTTCGGCATCGTCGGCATCATGCTGGTGATCGACTGGCGGCTGGCGCTGGTGACGCTGGCGGTCGCGCCCGTGGTCGGCGTCGCGGTGAACTACTTCCGTATCAAGGCGCGCCACACCTATCGCGAGATCCGCGACCGCCTGGCGCGGCTCAACGCCTACCTGCAGGAGTCGCTGGCGGGCATGACGGTCGTGCAACTGTTCGCCCGCGAGCGGCAGAGCCAGGCGCGCTTCGACGCGCTCAACGGCGACTTCCGCAACGCCAACCATGCCGCCAACATCTACGAGGCGGCGCTGTTCTCGATCATCGAGGCGGTGAGCTCGATCACCATGGCGGTGATCATCTGGTTCGGCGGCTACGAGATCCTCGCCGGCGCGCTCGCCTTCGGCACCCTGGTCGCCTTCATCGAGTACATGCAGCGCTTCTTCGTGCCGATCCGCGACTTCTCGACCAAGTACGCGGTCATGCAGTCGGCAATGTCGTCGGCCGAGCGCATCTTCGAGCTGCTCGACCAGCCGGTGCCGATCGCCAGCCCGGCCGCCCCGCGTCGGCCCGAGGCGGTACGCGGCGGCATCGAGTTCGAGCACGTGTGGTTCGCCTATCAGGGCGAGGACTGGGTGTTGCGCGACGTCTCCTTCCGCATCGCGCCGGGTGAGAAGGTGGCGCTGGTCGGCCACACCGGCTCGGGCAAGACGACGATCATCAAGCTGCTCAACCGCACCTACGACGTGGCGCGCGGCCGCGTGCTGATCGACGGCGTCGACGTGCGCGAGTGGGACCTCGCTGCGCTGCGCCGCCACATCGGCGTGGTCTTGCAGGACGTCTTCCTGTTCAGCGGCTCGGTGGCCAGCAATCTGACCCTCGACCGCGCCGGCGTCGAGCGCGACGCCGCCGTCGCCGCGGCGGTGACCGTGCACGCCGACCCGTTCATCCGCCGCCTGCCGCGCGCCTACGACGAGCCGGTTCGCGAGCGTGGCAACAACCTCTCGGTCGGCCAGCGCCAGCTGCTGTCGTTCGCCCGCGCCCTCGCCTACCAGCCGACCATTCTGGTGCTCGACGAGGCGACCTCCAGCGTCGACACCGAGACCGAGATGCTGATTCAGGACGCCCTGCGCCACCTGCTCGCCGGACGCACCGCGCTGGTCGTCGCGCACCGCCTGTCGACCATCGAGCACGCCGACCGCATCATGGTGCTGCACGCCGGCGAGCTGCGCGAGAGCGGCACGCACGCCGAGCTGCTGGCGCGGCGCGGGCTCTACTACCGCCTGTACCAGCTGCAGTACGCGGCCCGCGCCGGGGCGGCGGCGAGCGCGCCGCGGCCGGCCGCCGCCTCATGAGCGGCGGCGAGCGCCGCCTGGCGCTCGCGCTGTTGGTCGGCCTGTCGCTCGCCGTGTCCGGCTGCGCCACCGGCTACGTGCTGCGTGCCGCCTACGAGGAGGCCGGATTGCTCTGGCGGCGCGAGCCGATCACCGAGGTGTTGCAGGACGCGACGCTCGATCCAGCCAGCCGCGAGAAGCTCGAGCTGGTGCTGGCGGCGCGCGCCTTCGCCGCCGAGCAGCTCGGACTGAACGCCGGCGGCAGCTACACGACGTTTGCGCTCGTCGACGGCAACCAGGTCATCCACGTCGTCAGCGCCGCGCCGCGCGAGAAGCTGGTGCCGATCACCTGGTGGTTTCCGATCGTCGGCGACGTGCCCTACCGAGGCTACTTCGATCGTGCCGACGCCGAGGCGCTCGCCGCCGAGCTGCGCAGCGAGGGCAACGACACGCTGGTGCGGCCGGCGATCGCCTTCAGCACGCTCGGCTGGTTCGACGATCCGCTGCCGTCGTCGCTGCTACGCCAGGACCAGGCGCGGCTGGCCGAGACGGTGATCCACGAGCTGACCCACAACACGCTCTACGTGCCCAACCAGGCGGCCTTCAACGAATCGTTCGCCACCTACGTCGGCCTGCGCGGTGCCGAGGCCTTCTTCACCGCGCGCGGCGACGCGACCCGTGCCGCGCTCTGTGCCGCGCGCACCGCCGACGCGCTGACCTTCTCGGCCTTCCTCGCCGGCGCGTTGGCGCGGCTCGACGCGGCGTATGCGCAACCGATCGACGAGCCGGCGCGTCAACAGCTGTTCGTCGAGCTGCAGCGCGACGCGGCGGGCCGGCAGTGGCTGACCAACGAGTACGCGGCGTTCTGGCGCCAGCCGCTGAACAACGCGATCATCCTGCAGGACCGCGTCTATGCGGATCGACTGGCGGTGTTCGAGGACGCCTATGCGGCGCGCGCCGGTGATCTGCGCGAACTGATCGCGGCGGTCGTCGCGGCGCGCGGCTTCGCGCTGCCGCCGGCTCAGGGCTCGATGGCGTCGAGCCGCCGCAGCCCCACCCGCACCGAGACGATGAGCACCGCCGCGACCAACGCCAGTACGGCGCCGAACGAGAGCGCCACCGAGGTCCACACCGCCGGCGTGATCGGCGCGCCGCGGAAGCGGCTGTTGAACACCTCGTACATCGGCCAGGCCTCGAACATGACCACCAGGCCGATGAACGACAGGCACAGCACCATGTAGACCAGGCCGCCGGCGCTGGCCGCGACCTTCGCGGCATTGTCGGCGTCGAGGTTCGGGTAGGTGGCGCCGACCGCGAGGGCGAGCGCGACGATCGCGAACACCATGCCGGCCAACGTCGCCGCCGACAGCCACATCATGAACGGCATGACCTGCAGATAGGTGTTGGTCGCCAAGACCAGGATCTCGCCGAAGACCAGCAGCGGCAGCGCGCCGACCCAGAACTTCGCCCACCACAGCCGCCGCGCCGGCAGCGGCGCGCCCTTCACCAGCCACAGCGCGCGGCCTTCCATGCTGAACGATGGGAAGACGAAGCGCGCCGCCACCGAGGCGATGACGAACGCGGCGAGCGCGAGGTTGAGGAAGGCGATGACGTTCTTGAAGTAAAAGGTCACCAGCGGGCTGCCGTGCAGCGGCAGCACGCTGAAGTTGTAGACGTACACCACCACCAGCGCGCCGAGCAGGATCAGTTGCGACCACTGGCTGGTGTCGCGGAAGAAGGTCTTCACCTCCTTGGTGATGAGGATGCGGGTCTGACGCGAGAACGGCGTGGTGAGCAGTCCGAGCCCGCGCTCCCACAACGCGCGCTGCGTGAAGCGCGCCTGGCGTCCCTCCTGCGCCTTGGTCCAACCACGCAGATAGAGGCGCGTCACCACCGCCTCGCAGGCCATCACCGCCACCGCAGCGGTGCTGGCCAGCAGCGCGTAGTAGAAGAGCGGGCTGCCCTCGCGTCCGCCGAGCAGCGGGAACAACACCTCGGTCGCCCAGGTGCTGGGCAGGAAGCTCGCGTCGGGCGTGCGCATCGCGGCGAGAAACGCGCCGAAATCCGCGAAGCCTTCCGGGTTGACCAGGCGCTCCGGTCGCACCAGGCGGAAGAGCAGGTAGAGCAGCGCCACCGCCACCACCGACAGCAGCACCAGGATGTCCTTGGTGCGGCGCGCCGGGAAGACGTTGACCAGCACGGTGGTGGTCATGACGCCGAGCGACGCCGGAATCAGCACGAACGGCGGCAACACCAGCGCCGTGGCGAGATAGAAGATCGGCCCGCTCCCGTGCACGACGCCGTAGGCGAGAAAGGCGGGCAGCGCGAAGACCAGCAGCATCCACGACGAGTCGATCACCGTCTCGGCAAGGCGCGCGTGGAACAGGCGGCGCAGCGGGATGGGCGCGGCGACCAGTCGGTCGAGCTCGCGCGACAGGAAGAAGGTCGAGAGCGCGGCGACGATATTGGAGAACAGCAGGATCGAGAAGAAGGTGACGAACACCATGCCGAGCAGCTTGTAGGTGAGCACCGGACCGAACTCCGGTACGCTCAGGAAGTAGCTGAGCGCGCGATGGAAGAAGCCGAAGATGGCGCCGCCGAAGGCGAGCGCCAGCAGCGCGAAGCCGCCGAGCCGCCAGCGACCCTGGCGCGACAGCCGCCGCCAGCGGTTGCGTGCCGCCATGCGGCGCGGTCCGAGCAGCAGGCGCATGGTGCCGAGCGGATGCTCGGCCGGCGGCCGCTCGACCGCGGCGCCGAGGTCGAGCAGGCGGGAGGCGCTGCCGTTCGCCATCGCGCTCAGGCCGGCAGCGCCGCGGCGGCGTCGACGTCGGCCTCCGCGCCGGTGAGGTGCAGGAAGACGCTCTCCAGCGTCGAGTCGTGCGCGCGACCAGCTTGCGCGCGCAGCTCGTCGACCGAGCCGAGCGCGATCAGATTGCCTCTCAGAATGATGCCGGCGCGGTCGCAGAGCTCCTCGGCGACTTCCAGGCTGTGCGTCGACATGAACACGGTTGCGCCGTCGTCGGCGAGGTCGCGGAAGATGCGCTTCAGCAGCCGCGCGCCGCGCGGGTCCATGCCGACCGTCGGCTCGTCGACGATCAGGATGCGCGGCGCGTGCATCAGCGCGCCGGCCATCACCAAGCGCTGCTTCATGCCGTGCGAGTAGCTCTCCGCCAGCTCGGCGCGCCATTCGGCGAGATCGAAGAGCTCGAGCAGGCGCTCGCGGCGGCGCGCCTTGACCGCCTCGTCGACGCCGTAGAGGTCGGCGGTGAAGTCGAGGTACTCGGCACCGGTGAGCTTCTCGTAGACGTGCGGGCGATCGGGAACGAAGCCGCACAGCGCCTTGGCGGCCAGCGGCGCGGCGTGCAGGTCGTGGCCGCCGAGGCTGACCGTGCCGCCGCTCGGCTGCAGCAGCCCCATCATCATGCGGATGGTGGTGGTCTTGCCGGCGCCGTTCGGCCCCAGAAAGCCGAAGATCTCACCGGCGCGCACCGACAGGCTGAGGCGATCGACCGCGGTCGTCGACCCGTAGCGTTTGGTCAGCTCGGATAGCTCGATCATCACTCCTCACCCTGCGCGTCGCTGCCGCAGGGAGCAACTTTCTTGCCCGCCGCGGCCCGGCCCGCCGCGCGGCGGCCGGGTGCCGTCGGCAAAACGCAAAAGCGTCGGAGACCCATCATCTGACCGGACTTTTGCCTTTCGCCGCGCGCCGCCGGCGGGCCGGCCGCGCCGGCTCGAACGGTGCCTCGACGCGCAGTCGCACGCGCCGCTCGCGCCCCGGTCCGCTCCACCGATAGTCGCGCAGCGAGACGCTGCCGGCGCGGAAGCGGATGCCCTCCAACTCGAGCAGCTCGCGTTGCAGGTCGGGGCGCTCGATGCCGCCGCGGATGCTGATGCGGCCGGCGGCGTTGATCACCCGCTGCCACGGCACGACGTGCAGCAGCGGGCGCGGCAGGTTGGCGAGGGCGGTGCCGACGGCGCGCGCGGCACGCGGGTGGCCGAGCAGTGCGGCCACCTGGCCGTAGGTGACGACGCGACCGCGCGGCACGCGCCGCACCAGCGCATACACGGCGCGGGCGAACTTCGGCGCCGCGGCGACCATCAGGCGGCGGGAAAGACCTGCAGGAAGGGGTGCACCTCGACGCGCTCGAAGATGCCGTTGACGACGTAGGGATCGCGGCCGACCAGCTCCCACACCGCGCCGAGCGACTCGGCCTCGATGACGATCAGGCTGCCGGCGCCGTCGGTGAGCGGCCCGGCGAGGCGCACCTTGCCGGCCTTCGACAGCGGCTCGAGATGCGCGAGGTGGGCAGGCCGGTGGGTCGGGCGCTTCTCCCTCGCGTCGCGCGCGTCGTGACCGATGATGACGAACAACATGTCGGGCTCCTTCTGCCGCGGTGGGGGTGAGCTAGCAGACCGGTGGCGTGTTGCGGAATCGCTTCCCTCTTGTGCGCCGGCTCCGTAGGGTGCGGGCTCATGCGCGGCGGGGCAGCGGCAGCGTGGCGGGGCGGTGTACGTCTCGCGGTGGGCAGTCTCGCGCTGCTCGCCCTCGGTCGCCCGCTGGCGGCGCAGCAGTTCGAGTTCCTGCCGCCGGTGCCGACGCGCAACTTCGCCCCGCTGCAGCTCATCTTCCTCAACCCGCCATTCGAGTCGGCTGCCGTCATGCCCGCCGGCGAGCTGGCGCTGCTGGTGCAGACCAGCGAGAGCAGTGTCATCGCCACCAGCCAGGGAACGGTCGACGCGACGCTCAAGTTCGAGCAGAACTGGACCAACTTCGGCGCCCGCTACGCGCCCGCGGACCACTGGGAGGTCGGCCTCGATCTGCCGTTCATCTCCCGCTACGGCGGCTTCATGGATCCGGCGATCGACTGGGTCGAGGAACTGTTCGGGCTCAGCAACTCCGAGCGCAGCCTGTTTCCGAACAACACCTTCGGCGGCTACACCGTGTCGCGCAACGGTCAGATGGTGTTCGACGCCGGCGAGGAGAATTTCCAGCCCGGCGACCTGTCGCTGTCGACCAAGTACGAGCTGTCGCTGCCGCGCGAGTGGCCGCGTCTGGCGCTGCGCGGCGCCGTGAAGCTGCCGACCGGCAACGTCGGCGCCGCGCTCGGGAGCGGCAAGCCCGACTTCGGCCTCGGCGTCGCCGCCGACTATCTGCCGTGGGAGCGGCTGATGCTCTACGGCAACATGAACCTCGTGATTCCGGTCGGCCCGATCACCGACGCCTGCCTGACGCTCGACCCGATGTTCACCCAGTCGTTCGCCGCGCACCTGGCGATCACCCGCGGCTTCGCCGCGATGCTGCATCAAGCGGTGTACACCAGCCCGTACCACGCCGGCTCGCGCATCCTCGACGGCACCGTGGTCGAGCTCGGCCTCGGACTCGGCTACGCCTGGAACGAGCACTTCGGCACGCAGCTGATGGCGATCGAGAACGTCAGCGGCGTGCAGCAGTCGGCCGACTTCAGCCTGATGCTCGCGTTCAGTTGGAAGCCGTGGGCGTTGCCACGCGCGCTGCCCGAGGTCGGCCCGCCGCTGCCGCACACCGCGCTGCCGCCGGTCGGCGCGCCGGCGCCTTGACCGCCTCGGCGAGCGCCGCGTAGGTAGGCCACTTCGCAAAGAAGGAGCTCGAGCGTGGGAGAGATGTTGCGCGGCAAGGTGGCCGTGGTCACTGGCGCCGGGCGCGGCATCGGGCGCGGGGTGGCGCTCGAGCTGGCCGACCAGGGCGCGCAGGTGGTGGTCAACGACTACGGCGTCGGCCTCGACGGCCGCGAGCCGAGCAGCGCGCCGGCCGAGGCGGTGGTGGCGGAGATCAACGCCGCCGGCGGCGAGGCGGTGGCGAACGCCAACTCGGTCGCCGAATGGGACAGCGCCAAGGCGATCATCGACCAGGCGCTGCGCGACTTCGGCCGGCTCGACATCGTCGTCACCTGCGCCGGCTTCCTGCGCGACCGCATGATCTTCAACATGGCGGAAGAAGAGTGGGACGCGGTGATCGGCGTGCACCTCAAGGGCACCTTCAACTGCGTGCGCCACGCCGCGCCGCTGTTCAAGGAACAGCGCGGCGGCCGCCTCATCACCTTCTCGTCCGGCGCCGGCATGTTCGGCAATCCCGGCCAGGCCAACTACGGCGCCGCCAAGGCGGGTATCAGCGGGCTGACCAAGGTGGTGGCGCGCGACCTCGGCCGCTACGGCGTCACCGCCAACAGTATCTGTCCCGTCGCGGCGACCCGCATGACGATGACCGAGGCGACGCTGAAGGCGCGCGAGATCCGCAAGCAGCAGGGCATCGTGCGCGAGGAATCCGCCTTGCGGCAATTGGAGAACCTGACGCCGGAGGACGTCGCGCCAATGGTCGCCTTCCTGGCCAGCGATTTCGCCGCCAATGTGAACGGCCAGATCTTCCTGTGCGCTGGCACCAGCTACTCGCTGCTGGCACTGCCGCGGGCGGAGAAGACGCTCTACAAGGAAGGGCGCTGGACGCTCGACGAGCTCGACGCGTTGGTGCCGCAGACGCTGGCCGAGGGGCTGAAGAACCCGGCCCCGCCGAAGCGGGAGGCCTGAGGCGCCATGGGCAATCGACTGCAGGGCAAGGTCGCGGTGGTGACCGGCGCCGGGCGCGGCATCGGCCACGGCATCGCGGTGCTGATGGCGTCCGAAGGGGCCGCGGTGGTGATCAACGATCTTGGCGTCAGCCTCGACGGGCAGGGGCGCGACACCTCGGCTGCCGACGAGACGGTGGCGGAGATCAAGGCGGCCGGCGGGCGCGCCGTCGCCAACTACGACAGCGTCGCCGACTTCCGCGCCGCCGCGGGCATCATCGACACCGCGGTGCGCGAGTTCGGCCGCCTCGACATCCTGGTCAACAACGCCGGCATTCTGCGCGACCGCATGATCTTCAACATGAGCGAGGACGACTTCGATTCCGTCATCGCCGTGCACCTGAAGGGCACCTTCAACTGCAGCCGCCACGCCGCGGTGCGCATGCGCGAGCAGAAGGGCGGCCGCATCATCAGCATGTCGTCGACCTCGGGTCTGTATGGCAATCCCGGCCAGGCCAACTACGGCGCCGCCAAGGATGGGATCGCCGGTTTCACCCGCGTCATCTCGCGCGACCTGGGCCGCTACGGCATCACCGTCAACGCCATCGCGCCGGCGGCGGCGACGCGCATGACCGCCTCGGTCGGCGATGCGGCGCGCGCGGCCCGGCAGAAGGCCGGCATCGCCAGCATGGGCGCCGAGGCGCGCACCCTGCTGCCGCGGCCGCAACGCGAGCCGGACGACGTGGCGCCGTTCGCCACCTATCTGGCGAGCGACGCGGCGGCCGACATCAACGGCCAAGTGTTCGTGGTCATGGGCGGCATCATCTCGCTGACCAACTACCCGGCGCCGGTGCGCACCATCACCAAGCCGACGCGCTGGCGGCCCGAGGAGATCGCGGCGCTGTTTCCGTCGACGCTGGGGATGGATCTGCTCAATCCGGCGCCGCCGCAGCCGCCCAAGGCGTGAGGCGACGGCAATGGCGATGCCGCACGTCTGGGGGCGCTATTTCGACGACTTCACCGTCGGCGAGGTGATCGAGCACTGGCCGGGTCGCACCATCCGCGAAGCGGACGACACCTGGTTCACGCTGCTGACCATGAACACCAACCCGATCCACTTCGACGACCACTTCGCCAGCCAATCGCAGCACGGTCGGTGCCTGGTGAACGGCACGCTGGTGTTCGCCGTCGTCGTCGGCATGTCGGTGCGCGACATCAGCCAGACGGCGATCGCCAACCTGGAGTACGAGTTCGTCCGCCACCTCGGTCCGACCTTTCACGGCGACACGCTCTACGCGTCCTCGGAGATCCTCGAGAAGACCGAGTCGTCGAAAGGCGACCGCGGCGTGCTCTACGTCGAGACGCGGGGCCGCAACCAGCGCGACGAGCCGATCATGTCGCTGCGCCGCCGCGTCCTGCTGCCGCGCCGCTCGGCCTGAGCTACTCGGCTGGGTCGCTGTCGCCGACCATCTCGGCGGCGGCGGCGCGCAGGCGCTGGCGGTCGACCTTGCCGCTGCCCAGCGTCGGCAACTCGGCCTCGGCGACGAAGAAGACGTGGCGCGGCACCTTGTAGGTGGCCAGGCTGGCGCGACAGTGTGCCTGCAGGTCGCTGGCCGAGCAGGTCGGATCGCGCCGCACGATGAACGCGCCGACATTCTCGCCGCGCGTCGGGTGCGGCACCGGCACGACGTGCGCGACCTTCACCGCCGGGTGTCGCAGCAGCGTCGCCTCGACCTCGGCGGCGGCGACGTTGACGCCGGCGGTCTTGATCACGTCCTTCAGCCGCCCGACGAAGTGCAGCCAGCCGCGCGCGTCGAGCCGGCCGCAGTCGCCGGTGTGGAAGTAGCCCTCGGCGTCGAAACAGTCGCGCGCCTCGCACCGGTAGTAGGTGCGCATCAGGCTGGCGCCGCGCACGGCGATCTCGCCCTCGCTGCCGACCGGCAGTGGCTGGTTGGTGTCGGGGTCGACGATGCGCAGATCGAGGCCCGGCATCGGGCGGCCGTGCGCGCCGGCGCGGTCGGCGGCGGCGTCGTCCCAGCGTGCGCAGGCCGCCATCGGCCCGGTTTCGGTCATGCCCCACGCGCCGACCGCCTGGTGGTCGGGCTGGAACAGCGCCGCGGCCCACTTGGTATTGGCGCCCGGCCCCTTGCGCAGCTGCAGACGCTGGCGGTCGAAGTGCGGGTGACGCAGCAGCGCCTCGGCCTGGTGCGGCCAGGCGAACAGCGTCGTGGCGCGATGGCGCTCGAGCAGGGCGAGCGTCTCCTCGGCGTCGAACACCTCCTGCAGCAGCACGCTGGCACCGCGCGTCAGCGTCGCCAGCGTCACGCCGACCAGCCCGCCGTTGAAGAACAGCGGCAGGTAGCCGTACGTCACGTCGTCGGCGTCGAGGCCGAGCCGCTCGGCGACGTTGTCGGCGCCGGCCAGCATGCTGGCGTGCGTGTGCACGACGCCCTTCGGGGCAGCCGTGCTGCCCGAGGTGAAGAAGATCGCCGCGTCGTCGGTCGGCGCCACCGCGTCGAGTGCCGCGACGCTCCACGGCGTCGAGCCCGGCTCGCCGCGGGCCAGGAAGTCCTCCCAGGCCAGCACCGCGCGCGGCAGGTCGTCGCCGTCGCAGATGACGCGCCGCAGGGCGGGCAGCGCCGCGCTGCGTAGCGCAGCGCCCGCCTGGTGCGTCAGCTCGGGGCACAGCTCGACCAGCATCGTCAGGTAGTGGTTGCGCAGGAAGCGGCCGACGGTGATCAGCACGGTGACGTCGGCGTGCAGCAACGCATGATGCAGTTCGGGTCCGCGATAGAGCGTGTTGAGCGGCACGACGATCGCGCCCAGCCGCCAGGCGCCGAAGGCGCAGCGCAACCAGTCGGGGCGGTTGGGCATCAGGATGCCGACACGCGTGCCCTTGCCGACGCCGAGGGCGGCGAGCGCCGCGGCGACGCGGCGCGCGTCGGCGGCGAGGTCGGCAAAGGACAGCAGGCTGTCGCCGCTGCGCAGCGCTGGACGACTGCCGTGTGTCGCGGCGAGGGCTTTCAGCCGGTGGCCGATGGTCGGCATCTGCGCTCCGGTTATCGCCGGGCCAGCGGGAAGGCAACGCGTTGGCCGCCGCCCGGCCACCTCGCTAGAAGCGGCACGGAGGCAGCGTCGTGTCGGAAGCATCCCCCGCGCCGGGCGGCGCACCCAGACCGCGCGTCGGCGCGGTCGCGCTGCTGGCGCTGGCCCTGGCCTGTGGCGCGGTCGGCCAGTGGCACTTCGAGAGTGCGCAACCGTGGCGCGTGCAGCAGTGGGAGCGCTTCGTCGCGCAGCGCACGGCGGGGGTGATCTGGTATGGCGCGATGGCGATCGCCGCCGCGCTGTTCGTCTGGCGGGCGCGCGACTGGCCGCCGCCGGTGGCCGGCCGCCGTCTGCGCTGGGCGGCGGGGACCGCGCTGCTGCTGCTCGTCGTCGCCGCCGGCTGGCTGCGTTTCCATCGCCTGCACGAGCTGCCCCCGGGGCTCTGGGTGGACGAGGCGCTGAACGGCGTCCAGGCGGTACAGATCGCCGCCAGCGGTCGGCCGCTGGCGGCGTTGCCGCCCGAGGACCTGCGCACCGGGTTGGGGGCCGGCTTCGTCGACCTCGCCGGCCTCGCCTTCGCGCTGTTCGACTTCGATGACGGTCCCTGGGGCGTTCGCGCCGTCGCGGCGGTGATCGGCATCGCCGCGGTCGCCGCCGCCAGCGCGCTCGCCTGGGTGTGGTTCGGGCCGCTGGCCGCGCTCGCTGCCGGCGGATGGCTGACGATCTCGCAGTGGCACCTCAACTACTCGCGTTGGGGCGAGATGCCGCTGATGTCATCGCTGGTCGAGACGCTGATCGCGCTCGGCGTCACCGTCGCCCTGCGGGCGCGCGGCCGGCGCGCCTGGGCGGCATGGCTGTTCGCCGGCGTCATGACCGGTCTCGGCGTCTACACCTACCAGACCTTCCGACTCTTCATCGTCCTCGCCGGCGGCGCCGCCGGGTTGTGTGCATGGCGCCGGCGCGCCGTGTTGGTGCCGCATCGGCGGCCGCTGTTGGCGGCCCTGCTGCTGGCGGCGGTGGTGACACTGCCGATGCTGCGCTACGCGCTCAGCGCGCCGGAGCAGTTCGGCGAGCGCGCCATGGGCACGCTGATCCTCGGGCGCGAGGACTGGCGCGCGCAGCTCGCCGATTCACTGCCGCGCTCATTGCTCGCCTTCCAACTGGTCGGCGACGACAATCCGCGCCACAACCTGCCTTTCGCACCGTTGCTGACGCCGATCCCGGCGGTGCTGGCGGGGCTCGGCTTGGCGCTCTGCCTGGCGCGCGCGCGGCATCCGCCGTGCGGCGCGACCGCGCTCTGGTTCGCCATCGCGCTGGTGCCTGCCGTCATCACGCTGGAGGCGCCGCATGCCTCGCGCCTGCTCGACGCGATCGTGCCGCTGGCCCTGATGATCGGCGTCGCCGTGCAGGCGCTGATCGCCGCGCTGCAGGTCCTGTTGCCGGCCCGCCTGGCGGCGCCCGCCGCGTTCGCCGCGGCCGGCCTGGCCGCGGCGCTGACCGCGCGCGCCGAATGGCACCAGTATTTTGTCGCGCGCGAAGCCCTGCCGGCGTTCACCGACGCGTTCTTTCCCTACGAGTCGGCGCCGGGCCGCTATCTCGCGCGCCATGCGCCGGACGCGACCGTGTACCTCGACCCGGTCACCTACTGGCAGCCGGCGACCTTCTTCGTCGCACATCGCTATCTCGAGACGCGGCCCAACGACGTGCGTGAGCTGTTCCTGGCGCACGACTTCCCGCCGCGCGCGCCGCTGACCCGCGACGCGCTCTATCTGCTGCCGCGGCCCTACGCGACGTTCGCCGCGGTGCTCGAGTCGCTGTCGCCCGACACCGCCTGCGAGACCGTCCGCGATCGCTTCGCGCGCGTCGACATGATCGCCTGTCGCGTGCCGCGCGACGCGATGAACGACGCCATCGCGCGCGGGTGGCGTCCGCCCTACGGCCTGCGCGGGCGCTTCTACCGCGGCGGCGAGAACGGCGCGCTGCTCGCCGAGACGCCGTTGCCCTATGCGCTGGCCGAGTATTCGCTCGATCGACCGCCGGTCGGTCACTTCGATCTCGCCGTGTGGGAGGGCACCATCGACCTGCCGGTCGACGGCGAGTACTTCTTCCGCCTCAACCCCGACACGACGACGCTGGAGATCGACGGCCAGCGCATCCTGTCGCACCACGGCGACGCCGCGTTCGGCGGCGCCAACGAGGGCCGCGCCCGGCTGCGCGCCGGGCGCCGGCCGATCCGCATCACGCTGGCGCCGGGAACCGGCGGTCCGAACTTTCTCTGGTTCTACTGGCAGCCGCCCGGCGGCGAGGGCGATTGGGTGCCTGCCACCGTGTTGCGGCCGGCGGCGGACCGGTCGGCAGCCTCGCCTCCGTCTTGAAGGGGTGCACCGACGCCGCTAGCGTGTCGTCATGGTCTGGTTGGCTCGCACGCGCGCTGCGGCGGTGCGCGTGTTCTTTCTCGCCTTCTTTCGTTTGCTGATCGCCGCTGCCAGCGCGGCGCAGTGGGCGGTGCTGGCGTGGGTCGCGGTGGTCGGGCTCGGCGCCGCCATCGGCTGGCCGCTCCACCTGCTCGGCATCGCCGCCTTCTATGCGATCAATCGCATGCTGACGCGTCCCGGCCGGCGGCCGAGCGGGGCGGGGATGCGGCTCTACACCGCGACCGCCTTCGTCTCCCTGTTCTGCGCGCTGTTCCTGCTCGTCACCTGGGTTGCGTTCGGAATCGCCGACGGCGTCCTCGGGGTCCTCGCCGCGCAGGCGGTCGGGTCGGCCGGGCAGGGGGCGGTCGCGGCCGGGACGGGCGGCGCCTTTCGCTGGGTGGCGTCGTCCGGCATGGCGGCGATCGGCTTGGTGATGGGCTACGGGTACCTCTTCGGGCAGCACGAATTGCGCGTCACGCGCACCGAAGTGCCGGTCAGCGGGTTGGCCCGGCCGCTGCGCGTCGCCCAGATCAGCGACATCCATGTCGGCCAGAACCTCAGCCACGCGCAATTGACCACGTTCGTCGCGGCGGTGAACGCGACCTTGCCCGACCTGATCTGCATCACCGGCGACATCGCCGACTCGCCGCTCGCCGATCTCGACGGGTTCTTCCCGCTGCTGGCGCGGCTCGAGGCGCGGCACGGCGTGCTCGCCATCCTGGGCAACCACGACCACGCCGCCGGCGCCGACCGCGTCGCCGCGGCGCTGCGACGCTGGACGCCGTTCACGGTGCTGCGCGACGACGCGGTGACCCTCGCCATCGAGGATGCGCGTTTGCACGTCATCGGCCTCGACGACCGCGGGCGCGACTGGGCGCGCGGCCTGCGCGCCGACGTCCACCTCGAACGCCTGCTGGCGGCGGCCCCGGACGACGTGCCGCGGCTCTTGCTGTCGCATCGCCCCGACATCTTCCCGCAGGCGGCGAGCGGCGACGTGGTGCTGACGCTTGCCGGGCACACGCACGGCGGCCAGCTCGCCGTGCCCTGGTTTGGCGGGCGGCGGCGCAATCTCGCCGAGTTCATCACCCGTTTCGATCGCGGCCTCTACCGTGACGGCGCCGCGCACCTCTACGTCAACGCCGGCCTCGGCGTCACCGGCCAGCGTATCCGCCTGTGGACGCCGCGCGAGATCAGCCTGTTCGAGCTGGCGCCGGCATCCAGCGCCTGAGGCCGGCGTCGAGCTGGTCGGCGTCGAGGCGGTCGGCGCCGGCCCTGCACAGCGCCGCGCTCGCGTCCTCCCAGACCAGCACCCGCTGCCCGCGCCCGAGGGCGGCGCGGGCACAGCGCTCGACCTCGCCGCCGGGCCGGGCGCTGATCACCACCACCAGGTCGCCGAGCGCTGCCAGCAACGCGTCGCGGCGCCGTCCGGAGCGCGGAACGGCGTGATCATCGGGTCGGAACGGCGACAGCACCAGCGTGTGGAACGGGTCGAAGCGGCCGTGCTGCGGGCCCAGTCCGAACGGATCGCGCTGCAGGTCGCCACCAAAGGCGGCGAGCAGGCCGCGGTCGAGGACCACCAACCGCCCGCCATTGAGCGCGCGGGCGGTGGCCGCGGCGATGCGATGCGGCGTCTTCATGCCGCCGACCACCACCGCCAGACCATCGGCGGCGGCGGCGCGGGTGACGCGCAAGGTGGCGGTGACGCTGGCGTCGCTGACCAGGCGCGAGTGGAGCAGCGCGACGCTGGGCCGTCGGGCGAGGGCGGCATTGCCGTACATGGTGGCGATCGGCGGCGGCTCGGCGCGCTGTCGCCAGCCGTCCGGATACGCCGCGTCGTCCGGCTGGCAGAGGGAGACGCCGGCCTCGGCCAGGCGCTGCGCCAGCGCAGCGCACCGCGCGCGGTGTCGGGAATGATCCTCGCCGAGGCGGCGCAACGCCGCCGCCGGCAGTCGCAAGCGCGCGGGCAGCGCCGTCTCCAGTCGGCCGTACAGCTGCGCCAGCGGCGTCTGGGTGCGGCGGGCGTACTCCTGCAGCGCGCGCAGGCGCTGTTCGCCGACCCGCGGCAGCTCGGCGAGGGAGAGCAGGGCGAACGTCGACTCGTCGTGCATCGGCGAGTCGCTGTTAGACAATCGCGTCTAAAATGACAACCGCATGCGGCCCGCGCACCGGAGGGGTCAGCGGCGCAGGTGGCGGTACTGGTCGGACTTTTCGCGACGCAGCGCGGAGAGACGGTTGTCGGCGTCACGTTGGATGCGCGACTTGCGATGCAGGAGGGCGTAGAGCACCAAGGCGCCGACGGCGACCCCCACCCCGACCATCGGGTGGGTGGACACTAAATCGACGAACGGCTTGAGTTGGTCCATGCGCGTCCCCTGCGAAGGCAGAGGCTAGCGCCGTGTTCCGCGTGCTCAACCGGGAAATTCCGAAATCGACCAGTCTGCAGCAAAGCGTCGCATCGCTGCATCGCTTGCGTCCGAGATGGACGATATGCGGCCGCGCACGCGCCATTCTGTGCGTTGCAAAGCGAGCAAGGGTGTCGCATATCCTCGCAACACTTCATCTCCATGGGGCGTGGTGACGCGACGGGCGCTGACCCGAGCAGGGGCACGGGCGACGCGGTGAGCGCCAGTCGATCTCGGCCTGTGTTGCTGCGCCGGCTGGCGCTGGCGGTCCTGGTGGCCGGTTTGTCGAGCTTCGCCTCCGGCCTCGCGTCCGCTCAGGAGGTGCGCGGCGACGCCAACTGTGACGGAGTGGTGAGCCAGGCCGACCTGCCGGCGCTCAGCTCCGCCCTGTTCCTCGGTAGCGTCTGTGCGACCGCCGACGTCAACCAGGACGGGCGACTGTCGGCCGCCGACCTGGTGGCGCTGATCCAAGTGCTGGCCGCGTCGCCCACGCCCAGCCCGAGCGCGACCGCCAGTGCCACGCCGAGCGGGGTGGCAACAGCGACCGCGACGCAGAGTCCCACGTCGCCTTTGCCGAGTGCCACCGCCAGCGCGACCGCGAGTGCCACCGGGGTCGCCACCGCGACCGCGACATCGCTGGCGACCGCGACGGCGACCGCGACGCGCACTGCCGAGGCGACGGCGACCTCGATGGCAGCAACGGCGACGGCGACCTCGGTGGCCGCAACGGCGACGGCGACCTCGGTGGCAACCACAACCGCCAGCGACACGCCGACGCCGCTAGCCACCGACACCGGCACGCTCGTCGCCAGCCCGACGCCGACCGCAACCGCCAGCGTGCCGACCGAAACGCCGCTCGAGGCGACCGCCACCCCGGAGCGCAGTCCCACCGCCACATCCGATCCCAGTCCGACCGAGACCGGGACGCTGCACCCGACCGCTACCGCGACCTCGACGGCGAGTGCAACCGGATCGGCGACGCCGACCGAAGTGGTGGCGCCGACGAGCACGGCGACCGGCTCGCCGAGCGCGACCGCGCCGCCGCCGTCGATGACACACACCGCCTCACCGACCAACTCGGCGCTTCCGAGCGCCAGTCCGACCGAGACCGTCAGTCCGACGCGAACGCAGAGTGCGACCCGCACCGCGAGCGCGACGCGGACGCCGACCGAAACGCGCACGCCCACCGTCACCCGCACCGGCACACTGCCGGCGACCGACACTCCCACCGCGACCGGCTCCCCGACGCGTACGGAGACGCGCACGGCGACGGTGACGCGTAGCGCGACGCCGGCGTCCACGCTGACGCCGACCAGGACCGCGACCGAAACGCGCACGCCGACCGAGCCGGCATCCCCGACCCGCACGCACACGGTTCCGGCGAACGCTACCGAGACGCGCACCTCGACGCCGACCCGCACCGAGACCGTCACCCGAACCGAAACCGAGACGCGCACGCCGGTGCCGCCGACGGCGACGCGCACGCCGAGCTTCACCGGCACCGTCACCCGTACGGCCACCTCGGCCCCGTCGGCGAGCCCGACGCGCACTGAGACGGCCTTGCCGGCCAGCGTCACGGCGACCCCGACACTGACCCCATCGCGAACGGCGACTGCCAGCTTCACTGGTACGCAGACCCGCACCGAGACGCCGACGCGCACCCCGACCGCGACGCGCACCGATACGCCGCTGCCGCCGCCTACCGCCACCGGCACGCCGCTGCCGTCAGAAACCGCGACCCGCACCGGGACGGCGACGCGCACCGATTCGCCCAGCCGCACGCCGACTCGCACCGCGACGTTGACGCCCACCGGCACAGAGACGCGAACGCTGACGCCAACGCGCACCATCACGCCGACGCCGAGCGCGACCAACACGTTGACGCCGATCTTCTCCTTGACGCCGACGCTGACCCGCACGCTGACGCCGACCGGCACGCCGACGCGCACGCAGACCAACTCCCCGACGCCGACCTTCAGCTTCACGTTCGTGCCGACGCGCACGTCGACGATCACACGGACGCCGACCATCACCCGCACCGCGACGCGAACCTCGACGATCACGCCCACGCCGACCGTCACCCGGACGCCGACACCGACTTCGGCCCTGGCCGGTCCGCGGGTCAGCTTCGCCGGCGCGATCTCACAGGATGGTTGTCAGTCGTGCTGCCAGTTTATTTGTCAGCTGACGCCAACCCCGACACCCATCATCGAGAATGGCCGCGAGGTCTTCGTCCGCGACGTCGGCCAGTTCCTCTTCGTCGTCGAAGGCCAGCGCGGACCCTCCAACCAGAACCCCGGTCTCAACGTGAACCCCGACGGAACCGATCGCGGCGACCTGCAGATCCTGGTCAGCCGCTCGACCGGCGCCATCGACGATCCGGCCGGATTCGGCAGCGCCGCCGTCTGCGACATGGGCCCGCCGCCGCTGCCATTCGGCGGCGTGCCGGGCGTCAACCCGCCGGTGTTCCTCCCCGGCGACGCGATCACCCATGCCATTCAAGACATGGAGTGTCGTTTCACCGCGATTCCACTCAGCGCGATCAGCG
Source organism: Deltaproteobacteria bacterium (assembly GCA_033764095.1). Taxonomy (GTDB): domain Bacteria; phylum Desulfobacterota; class Binatia; order HRBIN30; family CADEER01; genus JBDTMT01. The sequence continues at coordinate 57,319 of JANRJF010000254.1, forward strand.
GTGCCTGCACGCGCAAGTCGAACGGCGACTTTGGATTCATCAGCAACCAGACGCGTACACAATACTGCTACCAGGTGCCGATGACCGGCGCCTTCCAGGTCGGCGACACGCTGGTGTCGGTGCAGTTGCGCGACGTCGGCGGCAACATCGGGCCGACCAAGGAATTCATCATCCGCGTCCTGCCCTGATGGGCATCGCCGGCGCCGTCCGCAGCGACTCACGCTGCGGTCGCCGGCGTGACCGAAACGCTGAATCTTGCCAGTTCGGCACCTGGCTGCCGGATCGGCCCCCTCCGCTCAGTCGGCAAAATCATATTTGCCGCCCCGCCATTTTGTGGCATACACCGTGCCTGCCAAAACGGCGGCGCGTGCAGCGGATGATGCTTTTTGGGAACAGACAACCGGTCGGGAGCGCGGACGGCGCCCTCTACCGCCAGCGAAGCGGCCGATGGATGCCAGAATCCACCGCTGCCGGACATCTCACCCCTTTTCCGCTTGACTGCGTGGCAGCAAATTGCGATAAGCCGTCACGCGTTGAAGGGGCGAGGTTCGGACCCCGGTAACGCATATGGGTGCAGTTACCGAAAGGAGGCGTGCAATGCGAGTGCAGAAGCGAAGCCCGTGGCTGACTGGCCTGGGAGTGGTGCTGACGGCCATGGCGCTGTGGGGAGCGCAGGCTCGAGCGGAAGTCTCCTCCGACAAGCCTGGGTCGGTGGTGATGTGGCCAAAGGTGATTGCGGATGGAACCCGCGACACCCTCATCACGCTGACCAACACGCTCAACTTTACTGCGTACGCGCATTGCGAGTACGTCCAGGCGCTCGGCCTGTGTTCGATCACGGGAGATTTCTGTGATCCACAGGCCACTGTCGATGGTTCGCCGGGCATCTGTCCGGCAGTCGCCGGCAACGTCTGTGTCGATCAGTGGCAGACGGCGAACTTCGACGTCGTCCTGACCCGCCAGCAGCCGACGATCTGGCGCGTGTCGACCGGCCGTATTTACGATCCGTTCCTGCTGACCGACGGCGTCTGCCAGGACATCCCGGGCGTTCCGCTGCGGCAGTCCTGCCCCGGTCTCTTCCTGATCGGCCAGGTCCCGCCGGCGCCGGATCAGCCGTTCCGCGGCGAGCTGCGCTGCTTCCAGGTCGCTTCCGACGGCACGCCGCTGCCTGCCAACGGCCTGAAGGGCGAGGCGGTGATCGAGACGCTGCCGACTACCGATCTGCCGGTGAACACGCAGATCAGCAAGTACAACTCGATCAACGTCGAAGGTCTCGATGCTCCGTCGATCGACGGCATCCTGCGCCTGAACGACATCGAGTACAGCGCCTGTCCGGAGGCGGTCGAGGTTACGCACTACGCGCAGGGCGCCAACGTCCTGGACACCCCGGCCGGCTTCACGGGGTGCAGCGGAACCGGTTGCCCGGTCAACACGGAGATCACCCTGATCCCGTGCCGCGCCGACTTCACCAACGAGGTCGGTGCCCGCTTCGCGACGGACATTCGCTACACCAACGAGTTCGAGCAGACCCTGTCGGTCGAGCCGACGTTCGATTGCTGGGCGAACTTCGACCTGCGCGACCTGCCTTTCGCACCCGCCTCGCTGAGCGGCACCACGTTCCAGCGCACCCGCCTGATTCCGACTGGCTCGGGTAACTGCATCTCCGGCGATACCTCGCTCAATGGTGAGGAGAACGGCCCCTGCGCCGACGACGCCGACTGCGGCACCGGCGGCGTCTGCGGTCCGGTGACCGGCATCCTCGCGGTGGTTGAAGAGTTCTACAGCTCTGACGCCTCCCTGGCCGTCCCGCCGACCGCCCCGACTGGAACCGCGGCATCGAACGGCTACTCGGTTGATTTCAACCGCGACAACAACCTGGGGCGCCCCGGCCACTGCCGCGGCGATCTGACGGAGGAGTGCACCACGGACGCCGATTGCGGGACCGGCCTGTGCCGAATCAACACGACGGTCTCCTGCATGAGCGACGCGACGTGCGCTGCGCTCGATCCGACTGACTTCTGCGATCGCTGCATGAACGACGAGATCGCGACCGAGTCCGGTCCGATCGTCATCGTCCAGTGATGCGCCGGCGTCGAGACGAGAGAAGGAGAAGGGCGATGCTGAGCATGAAGAAGGTTCTCCTGGGAGTGGCGGCGCTCACCGGCCTGGTCCTGTCGGCGCCGGCGCAGGCGGAGACGTTCTCCGATACGGGCGCGGCGGTGCTGGTCTGGCCGACCATCATCGTGTCCGAGGATTACGACACGATCGTCACGATGACCAACCAGGCCGCGGTGCCAAGCGCGGCTCACTGCTTCTACGTCAATGCCAACAACCGCTGCTCGAACACCGGCGAAGTCTGTGAGGACTCGTCGGAATGTGAGGACGGCGGATTCTTCGGCGCCTGCCTGCCGGGCTGGATCGAGATCAACTTCGACGTCCTGCTCACCCGCGATCAGCCGCTCGGCTGGAGCGCCGCCGACGGCCTGAGTGGTTCGGGACTGCCGTGCCCGGGCGGCATCGGCAGCATCTGCAGCGGCAACGGTGGCACGCGCGTTCCGCCGGTCGGCGAAGTTCCCTTCGTCGGCGAGCTCAAGTGCATCCAGTCGGATCCGATCACCCGCCTGCCGTTCCCGTGCAACGATGCAAATCCGCTGAACCGCTGCCGCAACGACCTCGAGGGTGGCGCGACGATCACGGGTTTCAATCCCAACAACGGCGAGATCGATCCGGAGCGCTACAACGCGGTCGGCCTCCGCTCCGCTGGCCAGAACAACGGTGACAGCCTGCTGGTCATCGGTGGACCGCCGGCACAGGCCGAGTACCAGCCCTGCTCCGAGGTCCTGGTGTTCAATCACATGTTCGACGGGGCGGTCGATCCGGTGAATCCGGACAATGAATTCGCCTCCACGCTCAGCCTGGTTCCCTGCACGGAGAACTTCCTGACCCAGTCGGTTCCCCGCGTGACGGCACAGTTCCTGGTCTACAATGAATTCGAGCAGCGCTTCTCGACCAGCCGCCTGGTCAACTGCCTGCTGACCAGCGACATCTCCAACATCGACACGACGCAGTCCGACCGCTCGATCTTCAGTGCGGCAGTCGCCGGCACAGTGGCCGGCCAGACGCGCATCACCGGAGTTGGTGGCGGCCTGATCGGCAATGCGGTTCTGTTTACGTTCAACGATTCACTGCTGGCCGCCTCGGGTGCTGGCTACAACCTGAATCAGTTTGCGGACCGCGTCGATCCGGACTTCATCAGCATTCCGTGACGGGTCGCATCTGTAGCGCGTGGCTTCCTGAAGGAGGAGAACCCATGAGTACGGTTAAGGGACTGCGAGCCGGCGTGATGGCGAGCATCCTCGCGGGGGTGGCGCTGGCGGCCGGAATCGCCCAGGCGCAGAACTTCTCGACCGAGCAGCCCGGTTCGATTCTGATCTTTCCGAAGGTGGTGAACACCTCGGACACGATCATCCAGATCACCAATACCGACAACAGCGTCGCATACGCGCACTGCTTCTACGTCAACGGCGCGTCGGTGAACGGACAGCCGCTGTGGCAGGTGACGGACTTCGAGCTCACCCTGACGCGGCAGCAGCCTACGCACTGGGCGGCGAGCACCGGCCGTGCCGTCAATCCGCAGGACGGCGTCCCGGGTATCGACCCGGGTCTGGTTCCGCCGGTCGCGCCGGGATTCACCGGCTACCTCACCTGTGTCGAAACCCTGGCTGACGGCACTCCGACCAGCGGCAACCATCTCATCGGTGTTGCCACGGTGGGTGAGATCAACGGCCTCGGCGGTGGTGCGAACATCGTGAGCAAGTACAACGCGATCGCCATCCCGGGTTGCAACGGTGATGATGGTCCGTGCGGCGACACCGGAGAGTCGAACGACGGCAACAACATCCTCGAGCTAAACAACGTCGAGTATGCCCGTTGCCCCGGCGGCGTGTACCTGAACTTCCAGTCGGAGGGCGGTCCGGATCCGGCCCTGGCGGGAGCCGGGAATGTCGCCTCGACGGTCAGCACGGATCTCACCTTGGTGCCCTGCGGGATCGACTTCGAGAACCTCATCCCCGAGTCGACGACGCTGAGCGCCGAGATCCGGGACGAGTTCGAGAACCGCACCTCGATCACGGCGATCGACATCGATTGCTTCTTCGACGAGCCCCTGAGCTCACCGCTCTTCTCGGGCCAGTTCGTGCTGCCAACGGCTTTCGGATCGGCGATTCTTCGTCCGCAGGCAGGGACGGGGAACGTCCCGGCGGTTGGCGTGGCCAACGTGCTTCGTACGGCGGATGACGGTACGCAGGACACGGCGGCGACGAACCTGCACTTCTGCACGGACCAGGATCCGCCGGCGCTGTGTGTGCCGGTCGACTCCGAGATCCGGCTGCCGACCTTCCAGTGAGTTGGGACGGTGGGTGACGAGATGAAGCGCGCAGGCAGGGAAAGGAGTCACGAGATGCGTACGGTCAATGCCAAGGGGAGCGCCACGCGGTTGTCCGCGGCGGTTCTGGCGGCATCGCTGATCCTCGTCGGCTGGTCGGCTGGCGCGTCGGCGCAGGTGTCCCGGTCGGATCGGGCTGCCGGCTACGTCGTGCTGCCGAAAGTCATCGTTCACACGACGGGCGGTGATCCGGCAGTGCCGGTGGGCGGCGTCGCCACCGACACGCTGATTCAGATGACGAACACGAACCAGGCGTCGGCGATCACGGTCGACTGCTGGTGGGTGAACGCCAACCGCCACTGCGGATCGGACGCTGGTCCTATCTGCCAGACCAATGCCGACTGCGCTCCTGGGCTCCAGTGCGTGCAGGGGTGGGCGGTGCTCGACTTCCAGGTGACGCTGTCGCCAGGGCAGCCGATCGGCTTCCTGGCTTCGACGGAGCTCAATCCGCTCCCGTGCGATCCGACCTTCCCGGGACCGGGATGCCTCGGCAACGCGGGCGGCGCGGTCCGTCCGGTGCCGGAGGATCCGTTCCAGGGTGAGCTGAAGTGCGTCCAGGTGGACGAGAATGACATTCCGGTGGCGGAGAACGACCTCAAGATCGAGGCGACCGTCATCTCGACGACCGCCGGGGCGCCGGGGACTGCAACGACAGCAGCGTCCTACAACGGCGTGGGTTTCGAGGCCCTGGAAGAGGGCACGGGCGGGGTCGACGACCCGCTGTGCCTGGGTGGGCTGCCGATGGGAACGCCCCAGGGCGTGGAGTGCGCCGCCGAGTATGCACCGTGCCCGAACGTGCTCCACGTGGAGCACTTCTTCGACGGCGCCGTGACGGAGTTGGGCAGCACGGTGACCACCGACCTGACGCTGGTGCCGTGCAGTGAGAACCTGGGAGAGCCGGCTGAGCAACTCGACCTCCGCGTCACGGCGCAGATGCTGGTGTACAACGAGTTCGAGCAGCGGTTCTCGACCAACAGTGTCGTGAATTGCTACCAGGCGACGCAGCTGTCGGACATCGACACGCAGCCGGGACCGGCAGGTAACCCGTACTCGATCTTCTCGGTTGGTGTTGAAGGAACGATCACGGGTCAGACGCGCATTCGCGGTGTCAGCGGTCCGCAGGGTCCGCTGGGTTACGGTCTGATCGGCGTGGCCTGCGAGGATCACAGCGTGGGCGGTGGCTCGGTGGTTGCCACCACGGCGTTCAACCTGCAGTCGGTTGGCTTCCGCGAGGGCGGCGACGCAGTGTACCGGACGCAGTTCCCGCAGCAGCCTGTGGTTCCGTGATCTGTAGTTGAAGCGAGACCGACCGAAGAGGCCGGAGTGGGAACCCACTCCGGCCTTTTTTTTCCCAAGAGGCTCGGCTAAAGCCGAATTGGCGCACCGCAGGGTGCGAGGCACGCGATGGCAGCGAAGCGAATCCTGGTCGTCGAGGACAACTTGGACAATCGTCGTATCCTCGTCTACCGCCTCAAGCGGATCGGCGAGTTCGAGATCGTCGAAGCGAGCAACGGCGAGGAGGCGCTCACCATCGTGCAGACCCCACCGCCGCCCGATCTGATCTTCATGGACCTGAAAATGCCGGTCATGGATGGATGGGAGGCGACCAAGAAGATCCGTCAGCTCGAGTTCGGGAAGGGCATTCCGATCATCGCGTTGACCGCGCAGGCGATGGCGGGGGACGAGCAGAAGGCACTGGCTGCCGGCTGCGACGACTACCTGGCGAAACCGATCGTCGATCTCAGTGTCGTGCGTACGAAGATGGAGCGTCTGCTGAGCCGAGTGCACTGAGGCGAGCCGCAGGGCGCGACTGGGCGGGGGCAGGAGCGGCGAGCGGGAGTTGGCTCGCGTGACAAGTTGTCCGGCGCTGACGGGCCGGATGACGCGATGAGGAGATCTCGGCAGGCAGCGTCGGGTCGTTGGGCGTGGGTTGCGATCCCGCTGCTGGCGATCTGTGTGGGTGGCGGCCCGCTGCAAGCGGCCAGCGCGCTGTGCGAGGCGGGCGATGCGCGGACGCGGGTCGGGCTGGTGGTCGATGCCCTGTTCAGCGGCGGAGCCTGCGACGCGAACGGCGACGGCGGGACCTCGGCGGCCGACCTGACCGCGGCGTGGAGTGAGCCGGCAGCGACGCCGACGGCCACGCCGAGCGCCACAGGGCCGGCGACACTCACCGCGACGGCGACTGCCAGCGGGACGAGCCTGCCGGCGACGCCCGAGGCCACTGCCACGCCGACCGCTCCGTCGCCAAGTCCGACCGCGGTCGCGCAGGTGACCGCCAGCCGGACGGTGACCGCGACGCCCGTGCCGAGCGCGACGGCGAGCGCAACGCCTACCCTGGACGCCAGCCCCGGAGCGTCCGCTTCGGCGACGCCGACGGCAACCGAGACCCCGACCGCCGCGGCAACCGAAACGGCGACCCTGGTGGATGCGGAGACTGAGACGCCGACCGCGCTGCCGACCGGAACGGCCAGCAGCACGCTGACTCCAACCGTCGGCGCGCCGAGCGCGAGCCCCACGGCCGTGCCTACTGCAACCGTTGAAGCGACGCCGGTCGACTCCGCGACGGCAACCCCAACGCGGACGGCGACCCATACCGCAACGGCCATCCCGACGCTGACAGCGACCCCGACTCGATCGCCAAGCTCAACCGCCAGCGCTTCTCCGACGCGAACCGCGACACGAACAGTGAGCGCGTCCCCCAGTGCGAGTGCGACGCGGACCGGCAGCGCGACGCGCACGCGCACGCCGACAACTGGTCCCACCGCCACGGCGTCTCAGAGCCCGACGCGGACCGCCACGGCGGTTGCCACGCTCACACCGACCCGCACGATCACCGGCACGCGGCCGGCAACGCCCACCCGCACCGCCACTGCCGCCGCGTCCCCGACCCGCAGCAGCACTCCCACCCGCACTCACAGCCCGACTCTCGCGGCGAGCGCCACGCGCACCTCGACGGTGACCCGGACCAGCAGCCCGACACGGACCGTCACCCAGGCCGCCAGCCACACACCGACGCGCAGCCCTTCTCCTACACGCACTGCGACCGCACCGATCGGTCTGCCGGGCACCGCAACGCAGACCCCGACCCGTAGCGCGTCGGTGACGCGGACGGCGACCTGGACGCGCACGCCAAGCGCCGCGCACTCCGCCTCGCCGACGACCACGGCCACGCGTACGGGGACCGCCACCCGCACGCTGACCTACACCGCTGGCCCGTCGCCGACCCGTACCGGCACGGCGACCGGTACGGCAACCCTCGCCCCGAGCTCGACGCGTACGCCCACGCCAACGCCGACCGCTTCGGTGACCGCTACACACGTCCCCACCGGAACGCCGACGCACCCGCCGACCGCGTCGCCCACCGTCACGCCGACGCCAACCGCGTCAGCCAGCCGCACGCGCACGGGCACGCGAACGCCGACGCCGACGCGCACCGGCAGCGCGACCCAGACCGCCACCGCCACCGGCACGGCGACCATCACGCGGACGCCAACGCGCACCGCCACCGGCACCCCGGCGCCCACCAACACTCCGCGGACAATCGGCGGCGAGATCACCGCCTTTGGCGTGGCGCGCGCCGACGGCCAACCGGTGATGACCATCGGTCCGCAGGACGACGGCTACCTGACGTTCGTCCGCCCGCCGAGCGGCTTCATCATCTACATCGAAGCAAAGCGCGGTCTCAGCGGACTGGCCGTGGGCTCGGAGACGTTTGCCTCGGACCCCAAGGATCCGAACGTGCTGCCCGATCTGCAGGTGCTCGTGTCACGGCCGCTCGGCAACGGCAGCACTGCGGTGTGCGACATCTCGCCGCCTGTCGGCGGCGTTCCGGCCGTCGTCCCACCGACGTTCGGCGGCTCGCAGGCGGTCAGCAACGCGATCAACGATTTCTCGTGCCGCTTCGACGCGCGTGGCAGCTCGATGCAGGCCTGCACGCGCGACGGCTTTTCCGCCTACACGTTCACCGAGCCGAGCTCGACCATCCAGTTCTGCACCAGCCCCGGTATCGGCACCGAGCTCGCCTTCCCGCTCGGGGACACCATCGTCACCGCGCGTGTGCGCGACGTTGCCGGCCAGCCCGGCCACGCAAAGAGCATCGCGATCCGCGTGCTCGAGTGACGCGCGCCGGCGCGGGCGCGCCGGGGGCTCAGTGGATCGGCTCCTCGCCGTCGGCCGGCATGCCGTTGCCCGCCGCGTCCGCCTGTACCGTGACGCCGTGCCGGCGCGCGAACTCCAGGATGGTCGCCTTGGCGAGCTTGCTCGGCCGGAAGCGGCCGTTCTCCCATCGGTTCACGGTGCCGACCGTGATGCCGAGAGAGTGCGCGAACTCTTCCTGCGTCATGCCGAGCTGCCGGCGCAGGTGGCGGATGAAATCGCTCATGTTGTCGTCCATGCCTCCGATGCCTCCAACCGTCGAGCCACGCTGTGGCGATCGGCCCAGCAAGACAGCAAGCGATATGCCACAAGGTTTCTGCTGTCGTCCGGCACTTTGCACGGCATTTCGCCGTCATTCCGGTGCCATCCGGCATGAGCGCATAGCGTCCGCCGGCAGCCGAGCGACGTTTCACCCGGCCGCGACGCCGTGAATTGACATAGCCTCGGCAGTTGGCGAATGGTCGCGCATGCCGTTCTGGGGGAGCAGCCGGGCCTGGTTGGTTGGCCTGGCGCTGGGCACCGCGCTGTGGCTTGCCGGAGGGGTGCGGCCGGCGCTTGCCGTCGAGCGTTTTGCTGGTCCGCCCCTGCAGACCGTGAGCTGGGCCCTGGCCTTCGACGAGTCGGTCGACCCGGACATCCATGATGCCGCGAAGGGTTTCTCCCGCGAACTGCGTCGTTACTGGCGCACCCTCGGCTGGCTGTTCGCCAAGGTCACCACGTGGTGGGGCCTATGGTTCAAGCGCGCCGCGTTCAGCCTCAGCGTCGCCATCGTCGCCGTGCTCGCCGACGGCGGGCTGATGAACGTCTGGCGCAACGACGGCTTCCGCGCCCTGACGTCGTACGTACCGCTGATGCTCTACGTCTACGCGCGCCTGCTGTTCTCGCGCGGCGTCAGCCTGGCGCCCAAGCTGCTTTTGCTGGCCGCGATCGTCTACGGCGTGGTGCGCGAGGACTTCCTGCCCGACCGCCGCCTGTTGCGCGGCCGCATCGAGGACATCGTCTTCATCTTCGTCGCCGCGCGCCTCTTCGTCTACGCCTGCCCGCAGCCGTTGGTCGACGCCTTCGCGACTCGCGCGGTGCGCTGGCGGCAACGCGTCGCGTCGATCCAGCGCGCGCGCTGAACGCGCGGCTCAGCCGCCGACGGTGCCGTCGCGCGCCCGCTGCGGCAGGCTGGCGGCGTCGCCCTGCGGGCGCACTTCTTTCTGTTCGAGGTCCACGCGCCACAGCGCCGTGCGGTGGTTGTTCTCTTCCTTCCACAGCAGGCTGACCTCGTACTCCGGCCCGTCCTTCTGCACCGAGTTCCAGCTGAACTCGCCGACGTAGCCGCCCTTCTCCTTGGCCTTCAGCGAATAGCCCTTGAGCAGGTCCTCGAGCGTGTCGGGCTGGTTGTCCGGCTTGAAGGTGCGCACCAGGTCGATGGCCTCCTTGCTGCGGCCGGACCACTCCTCGGTGTCCTGCAACTGCGAGATCACCACCCACGCGAATCCGATGGTGAACAACGCCAGCCCGCCCCAGCCGATGATCGCCGAGATCGCGCTGCCGTCCTTCTTCTGCTGCGGTTGTGCCTGAGCCATTGGTGAACACCCCTGAAAGGAATTCTGTGCAACCCGACCCTGTAACGAACGCCCGGCGGTGTGGCAACCCGCGCGGCGGGGCGGGCGCGGCAGCGCTCAGAGCTGCCCGGGGGTCAGCGAACCGCGGCCTTCGCGGCGGCCCTTGCGCAGCGCCGGGATGGCGCGGATGCGCTCGTCGGGCAGCAGGTCCCAGAGAATGCCGCGCGGGCGCGGGTAGAGGCTGGGCGCCGCCACCACCTGGTCGGGCGTGATCAGGAAGTCGATCGGAATGTCGTGCGCGCGCATGGCGATGCGATCGTCCACCACCTGCAACGGATGCACGGTGGTGACGATCGGCGTGTACTCGCGCACCTTGCCGGCGCGCCGCAACAGCGCGTACTCCAGGTCGGCCGCGCCGCTGCCGCGCCCGACGCGCGCGCCCTGGCGCGACACCGCCACCGAACCGACCAGCACGAGGTCGATCGGATGCAACTCATGTGGCGCCACCGGGCGCCCGTAGCGCAGCGCGCCGCGCAGGCTGGCGGCGCGCCACACGTTGGCGCCGAGCCGCGCCGGATCGAGCTCGAGAAAGCAGCGCTCGGCGCGCAGACCGGGAACCGGCAGGTAGACGATCTTGCCGTCGCGCAACGCGGCGCGGCGCAGCGCCAGTTGCGGCGCGCCGAGATCGAACTTCACCACCTTGGCGCGCTTCCAGATGGTGAGCTGGCTGAGCAGCTTGGCGGCGCGTTCGGCGCCGAGGAAGTTCGGGATGCGCCCGTGCGCGCCCGGGAACCGGACGACGCCCGCCGCGGTCACGCGGGTCCACACCTTGTGACGGATCGCGTCCTTCGTCATGCGTCTGCGCGCCCGGCCAGAGACTCGGAGCTACTACAGCGGCTCGCGGACAGTCAATCTGGATCCGCGAGGCGGCGACAGACGATGAGAAAGCCGGTGTGCGCCACCATGCGATGCTCGGGCCGGATGCTGAGGCCCTTGGCATGCCAGGGGCGCATGATCGTCTCGCTGATCTCGATCGCGCCGAAGCCGGCGGCCGGCGCGAGATCGGCGAACTGTTTCACCTGCATCACCGTCGGCAGGTAGACGACCAGCACGCCGCCCGGCCGCAGCGCCGCGTGCACCGCGGCGAGCGCCGTCCACGGCTCGGAGAAGTCGAGCACGACGCGATCGAGGTTGCGCTCCGCGATGCCCTCGCGCACGTCGGCCTGCACCACCGTCCACTGCGGCGCGTCGCCGTGAAACTCGGCGATGTTGGCGCGCACCATCTCGATGAACTCCTCGCGCAGCTCGTAGGAGAACAGTCGCCCGGTTGGTCCGATGACGCGCAGCAAAGCCAGGGTCAGCGCCCCCGGCCCGGTGCCGGCTTCGAGCACGCGCATGCCCGGCTGGATGTCGCCCCACAACAAGATGGGCCCGACATCCTTCGGATAGATGACCTGCGCGCGACGCGGCAGGTTGGGGATGAGCTGCGCGTAGGTCGGCCGCAGCATGAGGAAGTCCTCGCCGCTGGCAGTGCGCACCGTGCGCCCCTCGGGACGGCCGATGAGCTCGTCGGCCGGAATCGTGCTGCCGCGCAACTTGACCATGGCGCCAGCGCGCAGGCGCTTGAGGTACTCGCGCGCCTTGCTGTCGATGAACAGCACCGACTCGCCGGCACGCAGCGGTTTGCGGTCGTCCGGCTCCGGCACGGCGGGAGCGGACGCGACGAGCGGATCGGACATGGTTCAGCGCCCGCCCGCCGCGCGTCGCTCGCGCTTGGTCTCGGTCTCGCGCACCAGCCGGCAGAAACCGCACAACTCGCCGAACGCCGGCATGCCGCAGCCGGTGCACGTGTTGGGCGGCGACTCCGGCGCGCTGGCCAGCGCCGGCTGGGCGCGCGCCAGGAAGTCCTGCACGAAGGTCAGCTTGCTGCCGGGGCTGGCCGCTTCCAGTCGGTTGAGCATGTCCTTGTACACCAGCTGCGTCGCGCCGACCGCGTTGGGACATTCGTCGACGACGTAGTCGATGCCGCGCATGAACGCGTACACCGCCGCCTCGTACTCGGTGATGCGGAACAGCGGCTTCACCTTGCGCACGAAGCGCTCGTGCGTCGGCTGCAGCACCGGCCGCTGGCGCGCCAGGTGCGGCATCTGCCAGTGGAGCACGTTGCCGAGCAGGCGCGCCGCCTCGTCGTCGAGGTTGTGGCCGGTGGCGACCACCGGAAAGCCGCGGTCGACCGCCAGTTGATCGAAATAGTGCCGCTTCATCGTGCCGCACGCCGAGCACGCCGGGCGCCGCGTCAGCTGCGCGACGTCGTTCACCGCCAGCCCCTGCTCGGCGAGCGGCACGGTGATCAGCGGCAGATTGCGCGCCGCCGCGAAGGCGACCGTCTTCTCGGTCGAGGCATCGGAATACTCGCCGATGCCGAGCGAGAGGTGCAGGCCGGTGGTGGTGTAGCCGAGCCCGACCAGCACGTCCCACAAGGCCAGGCTGTCCTTGCCGCCCGACACCGCCACCAGCACCGCCTCGCCCGGCGCGATCATGCGCTCCTTCTCGATCGCCCGCTCGACCTGGCGCTGGAAGAAGAAGAGGAAGCAGGCGCGGCAGAAGTTGCTGTTGTGCTGGCGCAGCTGCACTTCCGCCGGCGCCTTGCAGCGCGTGCACTTCATCGCGCCGCCTCGCGCTGCGGCGCGCCGCCGGAGATCACCGAGCGCACCTCGATGTCGTCGTCGGCCTCCAGCATGCTGTTCTCCGGCACCAGCACGTCGCCGCGGATCACCATCGCGGTGCCGGGCAGGAAGCCGAGCTCGCGCAGCACGTCGGCGGCGCGGCGGCGGCCGACGATCTCGACCTGTTTGCGTGTCGGCAGGATGGTGATGCGCATCGGACCCGCGAGAATAGGAGGGCGCGCGCGGCGAGACAAGGGTAGGGACGGCGCGCCTTGACTCCGCTCCGGGCCACCCATAGGCACGCTGGCGTGAGCGAGGACGTCACCGACCAGATCGTCGCCCGCCGCCTCAAGTTGGAGGCGTTGCGCCAGGCCGGCGACGACCCCTACGCGAACGACTTCCGGCCGACCCGGACGACGGCCGAGTTCGTTGCCGCGTTCGACGCCCTGACGCCAGAGCAGCTCGCCGCGGTGAGCGAACCGGTGGCGATCGCCGGCCGCATCCCGGCCAAGCCGCGCGACTTCGGCAAGGCCTCGTTCATGCACCTGCAGGACCGCGACGGCCGCCTGCAGGTCTACGTCAAGCGCGACGTGGTCGGCGACGCGACCTTCACCCGCTTCAAGCAGGCCGAGGCGGGCGACTTCGTCGGCGTCGTCGGCGTGCCGTTCCGCACCCGCACCAACGAGCTGACGCTGGAGGCGCGCGAGCTGCGCGTGCTGACCAAGGCGCTGCTGCCGCTGCCGGAGAAGTGGCACGGGCTCACCGACGTCGAGGCGCGCTACCGCCAGCGCTATCTCGACCTGATCGCCAACGACGAGGTGCGCGCCACCTTCCGCAAGCGCGCCCGGCTGATCCAGTTCCTGCGCGACTTCCTGACCGCGCGCGGCTACGTCGAGGTCGAGACGCCGATGATGCAGCCGATCGCCGGCGGCGCCGCGGCGCGGCCGTTCGTCACCCACCACAACGCGCTCGACATGCAGCTCTACCTACGCATCGCGCCGGAGCTGTACCTGAAGCGCCTGCTGGTCGGCGGCTTCGAGCGCGTCTTCGAGCTCAATCGCGTCTTCCGCAACGAGGGGGTGTCGACCCGCCACAACCCCGAGTTCACCATGCTGGAGTTCTACCAGGCGTACGCCACCTACGAGGACCTGATGCAGCTCACCGAAGAGCTGTTCGTCGGCGCCGCCGATGCGGTCGCCGGCGCGCGCCAGGTGCGCTACCTCGGGCACGACATCGATCTCAGCCCGCCGTGGCGCCGCGTCTCGATTCCGGAGTACGTCGCCACCCGTTGCGCGCTGCCGCTCGATGCGGTGCGGCAGCTCGATCTCGCCGTGCTGCAGCCCGCGGCCGACAAGGTCGGCGGGCCGCTGCGCAAGGACTACCGCAAGCAGTACGGCGCCGGCGCCGCCGGCTACATGCTGCTCGACCTCTTCGAGTTCCTCGCCGAGCCGGAGCTCATCCAGCCGACCTTCGTGCACGAGTATCCGGTCGCCGTGTCGCCGCTCGCCCGGCGCAGCGCGCGTGCGCCGGAGTTCGTCGACCGCTTCGAGCTGTTCATCGCCGGGCAGGAGATGGCCAACGCCTTCTCCGAGCTCAACGACCCCGACGACCAGCGCCGCCGGCTCGAGGGCCAGCTGGTGCAGAAGGCGGCCGGCGACGAAGAGGCGCACGCCATGGACGAGGACTTCCTGCGCGCGCTGGAGCACGGCATGCCGCCGGCGGCGGGGGAGGGGATCGGCGTCGATCGCCTCGCCATGCTGCTCACCAACGCGGCGTCGATTCGCGACGTCATCCTCTTCCCGCACATGCGGCCCGAGCGCCGCTGACGGCCCGCCGTGCCGCGCGGGCTGCCGTATCCGCTGTTCATCGGCCTGCGCTACCTGCGCGCGCGGCGCGAGGAACGCTTCATCTCGCTGATCACGCTGATCGCCACCGGCGGCGTCGCGGTCGGCGTGTTGACGCTCAACGTCGTGCTGGCAGTGATGACTGGCTTCGAGGAGGACCTGCGCGACCGCATTCTCGGCTTCACCCCGCACGTCGTGGTCTCCGATTACGGCACCGCCATGCCGCTGCCCCCCGAGTTGGAGACCCGCCTGCGCGGGTTGCCGGAGGTCGCCGCCGTCGCACCGTACGTCGAGGGACAGGCGATGTTGGCGAGCAGCGCCGAGGTCGCCGGCGTGATGCTGCGCGGCGTGCGCCCGCAGGGCAACGGCGTCATCGACTTCGCCCGCCATGTGAAGGGCGGGACGGTCGAGGACCTCGCCCGCAAGCACGCGGTGCGGCGCGACGACAGCGGCGCGATGGTCGAGCTGCCCGGCATCATCCTCGGCGTCGAGCTGGCGCGCCAGCTCGGCCTCAATATCGGCGATCCGGTCAGCGTCGTCTCGCCGGCCGGCACGCCGACGCTGGTCGGCATGGTGCCGAAGGTGCGCCGCTTCGCCGTCGTCGGCCTCTTCGAAGCCGGCATGATCGAGTACGACAGCGCGCTCGCCTACGTCAGCCTCGCCGACGCGCAACGCTTCTTCGGCCTCGGCGACGGGGTGAGCGGCGTCGAACTGCGCGCCACCGATCTCGATCGCGCCGATCCGCTCGCCAGGCGCGTCGCCGGGGCGCTCGACTTCCCCTACAAGGTGGAGTCCTGGCGTGACCGCAACTTCAACCTCTTCGCCGCCATCGCGTTGGAGAAACACACCTACTTTCTGGTGCTGCTGCTGATCATCCTGGTCGCCGCCTTCAACATCGTCGCGGCGCTGGTCATGGTGGTGATGGAGAAGCGGCGCGACATCGCGGTGTTGAAGACGCTGGGGGCGACGCGCGCCGGGGTGGCGCAGATCTTCCTGTCGAAGGCGCTGGTCATCGGCGGCGTCGGCACCGCCGTCGGCAGCCTGCTCGGATTGGCGCTCTGCCTGGCGTTGTCGCGCTACAAGATCCCCCTGCCGAAGGGCGTCTTCTACACCTCGACGGTGCCGGTGCGGATCTACCCGGAGTATTTTGCCGTGGTGTTCGGCGTCTCGCTGGTCATCGTCCTGCTGGCGGCGTTCTACCCGGCGCGCCAGGCGTCGCGGCTGCTGCCGGTCGAGGCGCTGCGCTATGACTGAGCTGATCCGCGCCCGCGGCATCTGCAAGTCGTACGGCGCCAACCAGCGCGTCTCGGTGCTGCGCGACCTCGATCTCGACGTGGCCGCCGGCGAGGCGGTGGTGATCGTCGGCCAGTCCGGCGTCGGCAAGAGCACCCTGCTGCACGTGCTCGGCGCGCTCGACCAGCCGACCGCCGGCGAGGTGGCCTTCGACGGCGTGCCGTTCAGTCGCCTCAGCGAGAAGGAACTGGCGGCGCTGCGCAACCGCCAGATCGGTTTCATCTTCCAGTTCCACCACCTGTTGCCCGACTTCAGCGCGCTGGAGAACGCCATGATGCCCGGCCTGATCGGCGGGCTGGGCTGGGACGACGCGGCGGCGCGGGCGCGGCGGGTGCTGGAGCAGGTCGGCCTCGCTCACCGGCTCGACCACAAGCCCGGCGAGCTCTCCGGCGGCGAGCAGCAGCGCGTCGCCGTGGCGCGCGCCATCGTCCTGTCGCCGCGCGCCGTCCTGGCCGACGAGCCGACCGGCAACCTCGACCCGGCGACCGCCGACGAGGTGCACCAGCTGCTGCTCGGCTTGAAGCGCGAGCAGGGCATCGCGCTGCTCATCGTCACCCACAACGAGCACCTTGCGGCGCTCGCCGACCGCACCCTGCGCATGGTCGACGGACGCCTTGTCTGACCGCCCGGTTTACTGTCTCCAGACCGTCTGGTAGGGCTCGCCCGTTTTGCCATTCAGCCGGTTTCAGGGTGTACGCGCGCTGGTCGTCGCGGCGGTGGTCGTGGGGCTCGTGCTCCCGGCGCTGCAGGGCTTCGGGCAGCTGGCCGACGAGGTGCCGGCCGAGGGCGTGCGCATCGACCGCGTCGTCATCGCCGGCAACCAGCGCGTCGAGGACGAGGCCATCCGCGTCAAGCTGAAGGCCGCGCCCGGCGCCAGCTTCAGCGACCAGCTGGTCGACGACGACGTGCGCGCCATCTACAAGATGGGCTTCTTCGACGACGTGCGCGCCACCGTCGACCGCCAGGACGGCCTCTGGGTGCTGACCTACGACGTGCACGAGCGCCCCTACATCCGCGCCGTGCGCATCGAGGGCAACAAGAAGATCGACAAGGAGGAGTTGGAGGGGATGCTGCGCGTCCGCCCCAACACCATCCTCGACCCCGAGAAGGCCCGCAAAGGCATCGAGGAGGCGAAGAGCGCGTACGAGAAGAAGGGCTATCTCGACGCCGACATCCGCTACGAGACCGCGCCGGTGGGCGAGAACGAGGTCGACGTCACCTTCCTGGTCGACGAGCGCGAGCCGATCCGCATCACCGAGATCGTCTTCGAGGGCAACCAGCAGTTCGACGACGACGACCTGAAGAAGATCATGCAGACGCGCGAGAAGTGGATCTTCTCGTTCGTCACCGGGGCCGGCAACCTGGACCGCGAGGTGCTCAAGACCGACGCCGAGCGCCTCACCGCCTGGTACTACGAGAACGGCTACATCGACGTGCGCGTCGACGAGCCGAAGATCGAACGCCAGGACGACGGGCTGGTGGTGACCTTCAAGATCGACGAGGGCAAGCAGTACCAGTTCGGCACCGTGCGCGTCGCCGGCGAGACGCTGCCCGAGATCGAGGGCGAGGAAGGGCGCGAGTTCGAGGCGCAGGAGGGCGACACCTTCAAGCCCAGCCTGCTGCGCGAGGACATCAACACCATCACGCAGGACTACGGCGACGTCGGCTACGCCTTCGTCAACGTCACCCCCGACACCGACATCGACAACGCCAACCGCAAGGTCAACGTCACCTACACCGTCACCCGCGGCCCCGAAGTCACCATCGACCGCATCGAGATCAGCGGCAACACCAAGACGCGCGACAAGGTGATCCGCCGCGAGCTCGAGCTGCAGGAGCAGCAGAAGTTCTCCGGCTCGAAGCTGCGCCGCAGCCAGGACCGCCTCAAGCGGCTCGGCTTCTTCGAGGACGTCAACATCACCACCCGCAAGGCCGACAGCGAGGACAAGCTCGACGTCATCGTCGACGTGCGCGAGGGCAACACCGGCGCGTTCTCCGCCGGCGCCGGCATCAGCTCGGGCGAGTCGTTCCTGTTCAACGTGCGGCTCTCCGAGTCCAACCTCTTCGGCCGCGGCCAGGCTCTGGTGCTGAACGCCGACATCGGCTCGATCCGCCGCAACATCAGCCTGAGCTTCACCGAGCCGTACTTCCTCGACACGCCGCTGACGCTCGGCATCGACCTCTTCAACTGGGAGCTGCAGTTCGACGAGTTCACCCGCGGCGGCACCGGCGGCGGCATCCGCACGCTGTATCCCTTCCCGGCGCTCGGCCTCGAGGTCATCCGCCTCGGCCCGCTCGGCGAGATCTCGCTGCTCGATACGCGGCTCGGCATCGAGTACCGCATCGAGGAGGCGACGATCAGCGACGTCAGCCGCGGCGCCGCGCCGGTGATCCGCGCCGAGGAAGGCTCGGCGCTGACCAGCTCGATCATCCCGCGCGTCTTCCGCGACACGCGCAACAACCTGCTCGATCCGACGCGCGGCTCGTTCCAGGACTTCTCGCTGGAGATCGCCGGCCTCGGCGGCGACAGCCAGTTCATCAACGCCCAGTCGCGTGCCCGCTGGTACGTCCCGGTCTGGCAGGTGCCCAAGCTCGGCGAGCTGATCTTCGCCAGCGGCTGGAACTTCGGCTACGGCTTCGGCTACGGCGCCGAGGACGAGCTGCCGCTGTTCGAGCGCTACTTCCCCGGCGGCATCAACTCGCTGCGCGGCTTCGAGGTCCGCTCGCTCGGGCCGCGCGTCGACGTGTTCGAGCAGGGAAAGGGCAAGAACAACCGCTGCCCGTTCGGCCCCAACAGCTGCGCCCGCCTGTTCCGCCGCGACGTCATCGGCGGCAGCCAGCAGCTCATCTTCAACAACGAGATGATCTTCCCGATCGTGCAGTCGCTCGGCATCAAGGGCGTGTTCTTCTGCGACGCCGGCAACGCCTTCCTGGCCAGCAACGGCATCGACTTCGGCGAGATGCGCGTCTCGATCGGCGGCGGCATCCGCTGGCTCTCGCCGATCGGCCCGCTGCGCATCGAGGCCGGCTTCCCGCTCAACGCCAAGGACGGCGACCAGATCCAGCGCATCCAGTTTTCTTTTGGCGCCCCGCCATGACAAGACACCGCGAGAAGGAGTTCCCCATGACCATCCGTTCCACCCTGGTGCTGGCGCTGTCGCTCGTCTGCGCGCTCCTGGCGGGGGCCGCCCGGGCCGACCTCAAGATCGGCTACGTCGACCTGCAGCGCGCGCTGAACGAATCGGAGGCGGGCCGCGCGGCGAAGGAAAAGTTCAAGGTCCAGGTGGACCGCCTGCAGGGCGATCTGAAGAAGAAGAAGGACTCGCTCGACGCGATGAAGGAGCAGCTCGAGAAGAAGGCCTCGGTGATGAAGGACGAGGAGGCCCGCAACCTCGAGAAGGACTACCAGCGCAAGCTGCGTGACTTCGAGCGCGCCTACAAGGATTCGCAGGGCGAGCTGCAGCAGAAGGACAACGAGCTCACCGTCGAGCTGCTCAAGCAGCTGCAGGGCGTCATCGAGCAGTTCGGCAAGGAGAACGGCTACTCGATGATCCTCGAGCAG
>JANRJF010000255.1:0-125546 GCA_033764095.1 Deltaproteobacteria bacterium
CCACCGACGGCGGCGGCGCGTCATGCGACGGGCGGCTCGCCGTCGTCGGCGGCGCGGACGCCTGACGCAGGCGCGGCGCCAGCCACCACGCGGTCACGGCGATGACCAGCCCGACAGCGACGATCGCCCAGCGCCCCCCCCGATTCGGCATGACGGGTCGCTTAGCCGACCGCGCCCCGCGTCTTCAACCGTGCGTGCAGCATGGTGGAGGGGCCGTGAAGGCATTTCGGCGTGTGCACGACGTACCGGCGCTGAGCCGACGGCTGCGGCCTGGCGATGGCGCCGTGGCGCCACCTCAGCCATCCGCGCCACGTCCGCCCGGCAGTCCGTAGAGGCGCAGGTAGCCGGCCACGTCGGTGATGCCGGCGTCGGCCAGCAGCGCGGCGGCGATCGGCAGCTCCGCCGCCCCGGCGGCGGCGTCGAGTCGCGCCAACCCATGCAGCGCCGCGGCCTGGGCCAGGCGCATCTGCGCGCGGGCAAAGCCGCTGGCCGCCGCGCGCAACCCCAGGGTGGCAGCGCTGACGTCCTGCGCGACCGCTGCGGCGCCGGCGCGCAACATCTGCTCGTGCGCGGCAGCGGCGGGAACCGTGGCGCGGCCGACGCAGCGCGCGTGCCAGCTGAACCGCCGCGACAGCCGGCGGCCGGGCGTCGCGTGCGCCACCCCCAGGCCGATGCGCGCCGCCAGCAGGTGTGCATCGAACCCGATCAGGGCATGTCGCAGGAGCTGCGTGCGGACCAGCGTCGGCCAGTGGGCGCGCAGCAGCTCATCCGCTTCGCCGGCGCGATCCTCGGCCAACGCCGCGTAGGCGTCGAGGCGCAGCGCGTAGAAGTGCTGCATCTGAAAGCCGCCGCCCGGCCACGCGCGGCGCGACTGCTGCGCCGCCGCGCGCGCCTCGGCGGTGCGGCCGCGCAGCAGGGCCACCATGCCGACGGATTGGATGCACGCGACGATGCGGACGATGTCGGCGGTTTCACGCGCCTCGGCCAGCGCCGCATCCAGGCGTCGCTGCATCTCGTCGAGCCGCCCGAGCTCCTCCAACGCGCGCTCCGCCGCCGTGCTGGCGATGCCCAGCTCCCAGGTCACGCCGCGGCAGCGGTCGCGCAGAATGGCCGAGCCGTGGTCGCAGCTGCGCAGCATGTCCGCCCAGTCCCCCTGCACCATGCGCTCCTGTGCCTCGACGATGGCGGTGAAGCCGAGCAGGTACGGATCGTCGAGCGCCTCGGCCAGCCTCCGGGCGCGGCGCAGCATGCGCCCCGCCCAGGCCCGAAACGGCGGGCCGACCGGAATCAGCGTGGCACTGACACCGGCCAGTTCTCGGCCGGCGAAGTACGGATCGCCCGAGCGCAGGGCCAGACGCAGGCTGCGCACGGCGAAGTAGAGCCCGCGCAGCGGATCGACCATCGCCAGGCCCTTTGCCGCCGACCGCGCCGTTTCGATGCGCAGGCGCTCGCGATCGGTGAGCGGCGACGGCCGTCGCGCCTGGGCGCCGCGCAGCGCCAGGCCGATCAACCCACCCAGCACGCCGCGCAACGCGTGCCGCTCGTTGCGCGGGTACGCCAGGTCGAGCGCGGCGAGCAGTGCCTGCATGTTGGCCACCCCCTCGTCGAGGCGGCCGGTCTGCATGTACTGCTCGGCGGCGCGGCGACGCAGCTCGAGACCGCCGAGGCCGCCGTCGGTGGCGGCGGCCTCGACGAAGAGCGGCGCCGCCTCGGCGCCGCGCCCGGCATTGACCAGCGCGTTGGCGAGCGCAACGAGCAGCTCCGCGCGTCCGCCGTCGGCGCCGTCACGCAGCGCCAGCGCGGCGCGATAGAAGGCGGCGGCTTCGCCGAACGCGAGCGCGTCGTCGGCGCGCCGCGCCGCCTCGACCGCCCAGGTCGCGGCGGGCTCCCGCTCCTCGGCGCCGCTGAAGTGACGATACAGCGCCGCGGCATCCGGCTCGGGCTCGCGCAGCAGCGCGTGCGCCAGACCGCGGTGGCGCTCGCGCAGGGCAGCGGGCGACAGGCCGCCGACCACCGCCTCGCGGATCCGGTCGTGATAGGCTTCGATCTGCGCGCCGCGCGGCTGCGCCAGCCGAAGCAGGCGTTCCTCCTGCAGCGTGATCATCTCGTGGCGGCCGCTGCCGCCCAACGACCCGGCGGCCGCCGCAACGGCCAGCGGCATAGGCCGACCGGCGACGCAGACGATCTCCAGCAGTTCGCGCGACGATCGGCTGAGTTGTCCGACCCGCGTCTGCACGATGCCGCTGAGGCTCCCGGCCGCCGCCGCGCTGGCCAGGGGCCGCTCCCCGAGGGCACATCGCGCCAGCTGGGTGACGAAGAACGGCGAGCCGCCGGCATCGCGGACCACCGCCGCCATGTCGGCATCGCGCCCGCGCCCGAGCTCGCCGGCGAGCGCCGCCGCTTCCGCGTCCCCGAGCGGACCGAGCGCAACCGTGGCGCGCGTCGGTCCGCCGGTGCGCCGCACGTCGAGCGCCGCGAACTCCGGCGCCGCGCCGGGCTCCTCGCTGCGGTGGCTGAGCAGCAGCAGCAGACTGGGCGGATCGACGCCGCCGAAGATCTCGCGCGCCAGCGCCACGCTGTCGCTGTCCGCCCACTGCACGTCGTCGATCCACACGACCAGCCGGCGACGGTCGCCGAGCCGGGCCAGCAACTCACGCAACGCCGCGAAGCCGCGGCGCCGGCGCTCGACGACATCCTCGCTGTCGTCGCGGCCGCGCCACTCGGCGAACGGCGGCAGCCGTCCGAGCACCGGAAACAGTCGGACCAGCGCGCCGGCGTGGCGCGGCATCAGTTCGGCGACCTGGGACTCGGGGAGCAGGTCCAGGTAGCGGCTCAGGGCATCGACGACGCCGTCGAAGGCGCGGTACGGCACGGTCTCGTAGGGGTGGCAGCGTCCGCGCAACGCCACGGTGTCGGTCGACGCCTCGACGCGCGACAGGAAGTGGCGCACCAGCTCGGTCTTCCCCATTCCCGATGGCCCGGACACCTGCACGATGCTGGTCCGCCCCGGCACCAGCGCCTCGAGCGCGCCCTGCAGGATCGCGAGCTCGGCGTGGCGACCGACGAACGGCGTCTCGTCGGCCAACGGCGCCAGCGGCATCAACGTCGCCAGCCGCTGCTCCGCCGAGCAGCCGTCGATCACCCGGGCGACTTCGGCGGCATCGGGACGTTGGCGCGGGTCGGTGGCGAGCAGCGCCGCAACCATGTCCGCCATCGCCGGCGGCACGCCCGCGCCGACCGGCGGCGGCGGCCGCCGCGCTTCCCGCGACAGGAAGTCCGCCGGCGGACCACTGAACGGCAGCGCGCCGGTGAGCGCCTCGTAGAGGACGACCCCGACGCTGTACCAGTCGGACGGCGGGGTCACCGGCTCGCCGCGCAGGATCTCGGGGGCCATGTACGCCAGGCTGCCGGCGATGGTGTCGGAGCGTTCCATGGCCAGCAGGCGACCGCCGAACTGGATCATGAAGCCGAAGTCGAGCAGCACCGTCCGGCCGTGCGCATCGACCAGGCAGTTCGGCGGCTTGACGTCGCGGTGCAGGCGGCCGGCGGCATGCAGGACGGCCAGTCCCTGGACCAGCTGGCGCGCAATGGAGAAGAAGCGCGCCAACCGCACGCCGCCGTCGGGCGCGCGCCCGTCGCGTGCCGCGCGGACGAAGTCGACGCCGTCCACCAGCTCCATGGTGAAGAAGCACTCCTCCTCACCGGCGTACAGCTCGTACAGCTCGACCAGGTTGCGATGCCGCACGCCGGCGCAGGCGCGGAACTCCTGCTTCAAGCGATAGACGTGCTCCGGGTCGAGCTCGGCCAGGGTCTTGAGCGCCACGACGGCATCGTCCTCGCGGTCGTGCACGCGATAGACGAGGCCGCTGCTGCCGCGACCGAGCAGCGCCAGCGCCGTATAGCGGCCGTCGGCCCAGGAGCGATCGAGCAACGTGCCTACCCGTCCGTGTGCGCTCGCGCGCCCACGCCGCGAGCCCAGCTGGCGCGTTCGGATGCCGGGCCCCGGCGCACGCGCGTCAGCCTTTCCCGGCGCGACCGAGGCCGAAGGCGCGCACGAGGTTGTAGATGTGCGTGCGGGTCAGGTCGAGACGGCGCGCCGTCTCGGAGATGTTCCAGTCGGTCTCGTCGAGCACCTTCTGCAGCAGGCTCGACTGGAAGCGACGCGTCGCCGCCTGAAAGGTCTCCTGATGCTCCGACGCCTCGGCGGGGGACGGCTCGCTGACCCCCGGGAACACGTGCCGCGGCTCGATCTGCAACAAGCCCTCGCCGGCGGCGAAGATCGCCGCCCGGGTGACCACGTTCGACAACTCGCGCACGTTGCCGGGCCATTCGGCGACCCGCATCACGTGCAGCGCGTTGGGTGAGAGGGTCAGCGCCGGCAGACCGAGGTCGGTCGCGGCGCGGGCGCAGAAGTGCGCCGCCAGCTCGGCGATGTCCTGCCGCCGCTCGGCGAGCGTCGGCATGCGAATCGGCACGACGGCCAGGCGGTAGTACAGGTCCTCGCGGAAGCGATGCTCGGCGACCGCCGTCGCCAGGTCGGCATTGGTGGCGGCGATGAAGCGGACGTTGGCGTGCACCGGCTTGCTCGCCCCGAGCGGGAAGTACTGCTTGGACTGCAGCAACTGCAGCAGCTTGCTCTGCACCTCGAGCGACAGCTCGGCGATCTCGTCGAGGAAGAGCGTCCCGCCCTCGGCGCCGGCGATCTTGCCGTCGATACGGCGATCCGCCTGTGAATGGCCGCCCTTCTCCGCCCCGAACAACTCGCTCTCCAGCAGTTCGCGCGAAAAGGCGGAGCAGTTGAGCTCCTGGAAGGGCGCGCCGGAGCGTGGACTGTTGTCGTGAATCACCTTTGCCAGCTGCGTCTTCCCGGTGCCCGACGGGCCGGTGATCAGCACCGCGACGTCCAGCGGGGCGACCAGCGCGGCCTGCCGCAGCACGTCCGCCACCCCGGGACTGCGGCCGATGACGCCGTCGGCGCGCAGCTTGTCGCGCAGCGGTCGGGTCGGATCGCCGAGTTGTCGGCGCAGCAGCAGGCGGTCGACGGTCGGTGCCACGTGGGCGGCGAACAACTCGGTCTGCGCGCGGTGCTCGTCGGCATAGCCGCCGCCGCCGGTCCGCCCGCGCAGGTAGACGACGCCGCGCGGCGGATCGATCCCGATCGGGGCGCACAGCACCGCCTCGACGCGGCCGACCCGGACGCTCTCGAAGCTGTTGAAGCGCGGGTCGTCGAGCGCCGAGGGGGTCGAGAGCGTGCGCCCCGACGCCAGGGTGGCGCCGATGATGCCGCGCGAGATCGCTTCGCGCACCCCGGCGACCTCGCGGTCGGAGAGCCCGTGCGCCAGCGACCACGGCGCCGCATCCGCCCCGGCGTCGGGATCTCGCAGCTCGAGGTATCCGTGCGCCGACTGGGTGAGCTCGACCACCAGCGCCAACGCCTGCCGCAGGAACGGTTCGATCTCCTGCTGCTGCCCGAGATCGAGGAGCCGCCGGTACAGATCGCGCTCGCGGCGCAGTGTCGCGAGATCCGATTCCGGCTCGACCGTCGGCATGTCGCCCCAGTTAGTCGATCGCCGGTCGAAACCCAAGCTGTTCAGTACGCACAACGCCTGCCGCAGGCACCTGTCGACCGCAGTTGACTGTGCGCGGCGGAGGCGGCCGGCGGCTGGTGCGGGCGGCGAGCGGGCGGCGTTGGCACGGCGCTTGGGTACACCTGAGCGTACGCAGGCGCGCTGCCAACGTCCGAACCCGACACCGACCAACCACCCGATCCGAGGAGGGATCACCAATGACGATCATGACGACGACCCGTATGCTGACCGCGCTCACGCTCCTCTTCGCCGCCGGCGCTGCCGCCGCGGAGAGCGACCCGCTGCGCTGCGAAGCGCGGCAGATGCGCGCCGAGAGCGAGTTCTATCGCTGCCTGTCGCGCTGCGACCGCCGCGTCGAGCGCAGCGCGGCGCGCCCCGCCGAACGCGCCGACGCCACCAACCCGGTCGATTGCGAAGCCGTCTGCGGCGATCGCCTCGACGCCGACCTGGCGCGCATCGCCGACACCGCGCCCTGCACCGTCGCCGAGGCCACCGCGCCGAGCCCGCGCGAATGCGAGGCGCGCATGCTGCGCATCGCCTCGAACGACCTGCGCTGCCAGGCCCGCTGCGGGCGACAGCGCCACCGCGAAGGCTTCGAGCGGTCCACCTGTCTCGATACCTGTCGGACCCGCTGCGGCATCGCCGTCGATACCCTCAGCGCCGAAGCGATCTGCGCGGGAGGGCGCATGGGCAGCGGCGAGATGTGCGCGGCGGACTGACGTCGGTCCCGCCGACCGGGAGCGCCGGCGTGCCACGGCCGCGTCGCTCCCCTGATGCGAGCTCCCGCCAGCGGGCGCCGAGGATGTCCTCGGCGCCCGCCGGCGTTTTCGCAGCGCCGCGGCGCCCCCGACGCCTGGCCTTGCGCCGACCGGCAGGGCTGTGCGAGCCAACCCAGCGCCGCACGCACCGATGACAGCCGCGAGAGCCATGACCACGCCGGCGACGACGATCACGCCCCGCCGGCCCGGCGGCAGCGCACGACGCCCGCGGCGCGAGAAGTGGGAGGTCCTGATCGTCGGGGCGGGCCCGGCAGGACTCTCGACCTGGCTCCATCTCCACGCGCTCGCCCCGCAGGTGGCGGCGCGCACATTGGTCATCGACCGCGCCCGCTTTCCACGCGACAAGCCGTGCGGCGGAGCGATCACCCCGCTCGGCCAGGCGATCCTGGCGGGACTCGACGCCTCCGTCGCGGTGCCGACCGCCATCGCAACCGCGATCGAGTTCCGCCTCGACCGCCGGTCGCACGTCTTTCGCCACCCCGAGGCGTTGCGCGTCGTCCGCCGGGTCGAGTTCGACGCCGCGCTGGTGCGCCTCGCCACCGCGCGCGGCATGACGCTGCGCCAGGGGGAGGCGTTCCGCAGCCTCGCGCCGGGACGCGGCGGCGTGGCGGTCGAAACCGCGCGCAACGCCTATACCGCGCGCGTCGTCGTCGCGGCGGACGGTGCGCAGAGCGCCGTCCGCCGCGCCGTGCAACCGGACGGGCGACCGAGGCTCGCCCGCCTGCTCGAAGTCGTCACGCCGATCGCGCCGACCGAGCTCGACGTGGGGCGCAGCGACGCCGTCTTCGACTTCACCGCGCTGGCGGCCGGGCTGCCCGGCTACGTGTGGCACTTCCCCTGCGTCGTCGGCGGCGCACCCGCCGCGACGCGCGGCGTCTTCGACAGCCGCGTGCGCGCCGGCGGGCGACGCCCGGACCTGCGCCAGATCCTGCAGGCCGCGCTCGCCGAACGCGCCGTGGACTGGTCCGCTGCGCACGTCGCCGCGCACCCCATTCGCCTCTTCGATCCCGCCGCACCGCCCTCGGCGCCGCACGTGCTCTTCGTCGGCGACGCCGCCGGCAGCGATGCGGCGTTGGGCGAGGGGATCGCCCACGCCCTCGACTTCGGCGACCTCGCCGCCAACGCGATTGCCGACGCGTTCGACGCCGGCGATTTCAGCTTCGCCGACTACGCGGCGCGCCTGCGGGCGCATCCGGTCGGCCAGACCCTGCACCATCGCCGGCGCCTGGCTGACGATTTGTACGGCAGCGGTGCCGGCTCGTCCGTCAAGTCGCTCGAGTTGCTCGCCGGCTCCCTGCTGCCGAGTTGATGGGTCGCACACGCGCACCGATCACCGCGCTGTAGACAGAAATTCCGCTGTCGTGATAGCAGCGCGTCCACCCCGGGGGAGCAGGAGGACGAATGCCCAGGAAGATCGAGCACGGACCGCTCAGTCGCCGCGACGTCATCACCATGCTGGCGGCCGGAGCGGCGGCCTTTCAGGCGCGCGCGGCGCTGGGCCAGACGTCCACCGCCACCGCCACCGTCACGCCGACGGTGACCGCCACCCCGACCGCCTGGCAGCCGACCGCGGCCGCGCTGAAAAACGGACTGCTCAGCTCGCTGGTCTCCGATCTCATCCGCAATCCGAAGCTGCGGCGCCGCTTCAATCGCGACCCGCAGGGGGTCGTCGAATCCTACGACCTGACCGAGGCACAGAAGGCGGCGTTCTACGCCATGAAACAGAACGCCATGCACACCTTCATGAAGGACGAGACCACGGACTGGCTGCTCGCCTTCAAGAACGACCTCGATTTCGCCGAGGTGTGGAACTACGACGACCAGGCGACGGATCCGACCAGCTGCGACGACACCAACACCGCCAGTTATCCCAGCCCGCTTCCGAAGATCTTTCGCTTCCGCCCCCTCACGGTGGCTGTCGGAGGTCCGCAGACACTGTCCGTGTTCGGGCAGTCCTTCGCGCCCGATGCCACCCTGGTCCTCGACCCGCCCGTCGACGTCACGGTGGTCACGCAGCGCATCACCGGAACGTTCCGCTCGTCGCGCCTGTTCGCCACGGTCGACGCCAAGAAGGCCGGCGCCGATCAGTACACGCTGAAGCTGATGCGCGGCGCTACCGAGCTGACGACGTTCACCAAGTGCAAGCTCTCGGTTTCGTAGGCGGAGCACGCATCCCGGCCGATACCGCGGCGACCTGGCGGCAGCAGCCTGCCGAGGCCACCCTGGCCGCCGTGGTGACGGGCCTGCCACCGATCTATTCGACCTTCGGATTCGAGCTGCATCTCGGGACGCCTCGACCAGCCATCGACCTGGGCATCGGTGTCGAACGCGCCGCCGCGCCCGCCCTGCAGGAGTGGTGCAGCCGGCGGGCGGTCGGCCCGCCGCGCCATGCGCCCGCCTGGCGAGCGCTGGCGCGTTTCGGTGCCGAATGGGCGCGCCGCGAGTCACCGCTGGCCGCGGTACCGTTCGTGTTTCTCGAATTCGACTGCGCCAGCGCGCCGGCCGACACCGCCCCCTCGCTGTTCGTCGCCCTCGATCATGCCGAGGGGGATCGGTCCGCCGCGCTGCACATCGCGCATCGGACCCTCGCGGGGGCGCTGCGCCGGGGGCGGCGCGCGCGGGCGCACGCCGCGCGGGAGCGCGCCGCCGCCGCTCTGCGGTCCGACGCGCGCGTCCTGCATCTCGGCCTGATGCTCTCGCGCGCCCGCCGTCCCGTTCGCCTCTCGGTGGGGTTGCCGGCGCGCCACCTGGCCGCGGCGCTGCGCCGGCTCGGCCTGCCGGCCGCGGCAGCGACCGCGCTGCGCGGACTCGTCGCATGCGGCACATCCGCCGAACCCGCCGCCATCGTGCAGGTCGATTTCGACACCACCTCGATCCCTGCCACCGCGCTCGGCTTCACCCTGCAGCCGCCTCGGCCCGACGATTGGGCCGCGTGGCTGGCGTGGCTCGAGCATCGCGGCCTCTGCGATGCCGCCCAGCGCGCGATGCTGCTCGACTGGCGCGGCGCGCACGACGAGCGGGTGGGCCCGCTGGCGGCGCCGGTCTCGGTGCAGCGCTACCTCAGCCACATCAAGCTCGTCTGGCGCTCGGGCGCGGTGCTGGCCAAGGCATACATCGGCGCGACCCCGAGTCCGACGCTGCTGCGCCATCCGCCACCCCTCGCGACCCCCTTCGGGTGAATCGATGCGCGCCCGCGATTGGCTATGCGCAGTCGTCGCAGTCGCACTGCTTGTCACGCCGGGCGCGGAACGCGCCGGCGCCGACGCCGACCGGCCGGCCTATCGGAAGGACGAGCTCCTGGTCCGCTTCAAGCAGCCGAGGCTGGCGAGAGCGGGATTCACACCGGAGGCGTGGGCGACCGAGGTATTCGGCGCCGATGCGACCATCGCGCGGCGGCTCGACGATTCCGACTCGTTGGTGGTCGTCAAGCTGCCGATCAACCTGACCGCCGACACCGCACTCTTCGAGCTGCGCACGAGTCGCTCGGTCACCAACCTGCTCGGCGAAGACGTCGGCGCCAATGTGTGGTCCCGGGCCGAGCGGAACGTGCTCTTCTACAAGGTGAGTCTGCCCGACGACACGTGCTTTGCGGATCAGTGGCCGCTCAACCCGGACAGCGGTGTCGACATCCACGCCGTCACCGCCTGGGACCGCACCAAGGGCGAGGGCGCGACGGTGGCGATCATCGACACCGGCATCGCCAGCGTCCAACCCGAGCTCTACCCGCAGTTGGTGACTCACCCACTGGAGTGCGCACACCCCGACGACGGCGCCGACAGCGACGGCAACGGATTCAAGGACGACTGCCACGGGTTCAACGCGATGGCGAATGTTGGCGACCCCATCGACAAGTCGGACGACAACATCGCGCACGGAACACACGTGGCCGGCATCGTCGCCGCGGCGCAGGATCACGCCGGCATCGTTGGCGTCAGTCCGGGCGCCAAACTGGTCATCTGCAAGGCGCTGGACGACGCAGGGAGCGGCAGCGCCGCCGAGATCATCACCTGCCTCAACTACGTACGGGCGGTGAACAAGTCGGTACGCATCGCCGCCACCAACAACAGCTACGCCAGCGTCGGCGACTATCGCTCCACGGAGCTCGAAGCGGCCATCGCGCAGCAGGCGGCGGACGGCATCCTGTTCGTGACGGCGTCGGGCAACAACGGCTGGGACATCGACCAGCAGCCGGTCTATCCCGCCGCCTACGACCTCGACAACATCGTCACGGTGGGGTCGTTCGGGGTCCTGCGCGGGGACTCGGGCAGCTCGAACCTGGGCGTCAAGCGCGTCGACCTGGTTGCGCCCGGCCTGCGCATCCTCGGCAGCCAGCCGCCCTGGGCAACCGCCCTCTGCGGCGGCAAGGAGGTCGGCGGCGTCAAGCTGATCAGCGGGACGTCGATGGCGGCGCCGCACGTGACCGGCGTCGCCGCGCTGATCGCTGCCGCCTATGGGAACCCGGGCTGGCAGGAGATCAAGCGACGCCTGGTCACCTGCGGCCTGCCGGACGGGCTGGCGCAGAAGAAGACCGTCAGCGGCCTGAAGCTCGACGCGGCCGCAGCGTTGGACTGCCCGTAGCGCGGGCCGATCCGCTGGTGCGGGTCACAGCACCAGGGTGAAGGCGGTGCCGTCGGGCAACGATTCGAGATCAACGCGGCCGCCGCGCGTCTCGGCGACGGCGCGCACGATGGCGAGGCCGAGGCCGGTGCCGCCGTGGTCGCGCTCGGTGGTGAAGAAGCGGTCGAAGATGCGCGCCCGGTTGGCCGGGCTGATGCCGGCGCCGTGGTCGCGCACGCGGATGCGCAGGCGGCCGGCGAGCGCGTCGACGCACACCTGCACCGGAACCCCGCCGCCGTGGCGGACGGCGTTGTCGATCAGGTTGTGCACGGCGGCGTCGAGGTGATCGGGATGGATGACGACGGTCGCCGGAGCGGCGGCGTCGATGTGCAGTTCGACGCGCTCGCCATAGCGCGCCACCAGGTCGGTGAGGTGCGCACGCACTGCCACCGGCGACGCGGCCTCGGGGGCGCTCTGGATGCGCGCCAACTGCAGCAGGCGCGTCACCAGCCGCTCCATGCGCGCCGCGTCGGCGTCGATGTTGGCGAGAAAGCGCGCGCGTTGCTCGGGCGGCATGCTCGCCCACGACTCCTGCAGCAGCTCGACGGCGCCGCGGATGGCGGTGATCGGCGTCTTCATCTCGTGGCTGGCGTTGGCGGCGAAGTCGGCGATGTAGGCGGCGCGGTCGGTGAGCTGCGCGGTGAGGCGGTCGAGCGCCGCACTCAGCGTCGCCACCTCGGCGGGCACGAAGCCGCTCGGCGCCAGCGAGCGCGGCGGCTCGCCGCGCGTCATCGCCGTCGCCGCGGCGGTGATCGCCTGCACCGGGCGCGCGATGCGGCGCGACAGGAAGGCGCTGACCGCGAGGGTCATGGCGAGGCAGAGCAGGAAGCCGGTGAGCACCGTGTAGCGCAGCGTCCACACCGCCTCGAGCGGGCTGCTGCTGGTGCGCGACATCAGCACCGCGCCGATGACGCGGCCGTCGTCGCGCAGCGGCAGGGCGGTGAAGACGCGCACCTCGCCGCGCCGGCTGAGCCCGCCGAGCGGCGGCGTCGGCCCGACGAAGTGGCGCTCGCGCGCCGCCGCGGCGTAGTCGCCGGCGAGCGCCTGGCGCACCTCGGCGCGGTTGTCGAGACAGGCGCCGATGTCGTCGCCGGAGCTGGCGACGACGCAGCCGTCGGCATCGAGCACGCGGGCGCCGCTCAGGTTGGTGCGCGCGGCGCGGCGCAGCATCGGCTCGAGTGGCGCGGCGGCGCGCCACAGCGGCCCGTTGCGGTCGACCGCCAGGCGGCTCGGCTGCGGCGCCGGCGGCTCCAGCGTGTAATGCAGCGGCAGCAGCGGCTCGACGACCATCGGCACCGCCGAAGCCTCGGCCGGCGGACGGCCTTCGAGCGCGTGCAATGCGTCGCGCACCGCCTCGCCGATCAGCACCGACTCGGCGACCAGTTGCTGCTCGGTGACGCGCACCAGGTGGCCATCCCACAGGCGCAGGAACCACACCGCGAAGATCGGCAGCAGCAGGACGAAGGCGTTGGCCAGCAGCACCAGGTAACGGATGCTGGGGCCGCGCGAGGGCGGAACGGCGTCGGGCGGCACGACGTCAGGCGCGCAGCCGGTAGCCGACGCCGTACACCGTCTCGATCGGGTCGGCGCCGGCCGCCGCCAGCTTGCGGCGGATGCGGCGGATGTGGCTGTCGATCGTGCGGTCGGTGATGGCATGGCCGAGCCCGTAGGCGCGATCGACCAGCTCGGCGCGCGAGTACACCTTCTCGGCATGCCCCATCAGCGACCGCAGCAGCGCGAACTCGGTGACGGTCAGCACGATCTCCTGGTCGCGCCACTCGCAGCGGTAGCGCTGCGGGTCGAGGCACAGCGCGCCGCGCCGCAGCGGCGCGGCGGCGCTGTCGCGCGGCGCCTCCAGGCGGCGCAGCAGCGCCTTCACCCGCGCCGCCAGCTCGCGCGGGCTGAACGGCTTGGTGACGTAGTCGTCGGCGCCGATCTCCAGGCCGAGGATGCGGTCGAGCTCCTCGTCGCGGCTGGACAGGAAGAGGATCGGCACCTCGCTCTTGGCGCGCAGGGCGCGGCAGACGCCGATGCCGTCGAGCTCGGGCATGACGATGTCGAGCACGACGACGTCCACCGGCTGCTCGGCGAAGCGCTGCAGCGCCGCGGCGCCGTCGGCCGCCTCGACGACGCGGTGGCCGTCCTTCTCCAGTGCGAAGCGCACCACCTCGCGAATGTGGCCGTCATCGTCCGCAACCAGGATCACCGCCATCGCGCACCCGCCGCGTCACGCATTAGCCGGCGCATTCCGAGGGTCAAGCTGGATTTGCCGCCGGGCGCCACCGTCTCCTCCGCCCGCCTCATGCCAGTTGCCACCAGATGGTGAGGATCCAGGTCACAAACACCGCGCCGGCGAGCCCAATTCCACACACTGCGGCGAACAGGAGATCGCGAGCGTTTCGACGCGGCCGGCGCGCCATCATGACGCAGCGAGCGGCCACCGCCGTCACCACGATCAGCACGTTGACCAGGGTGGCCCCTTGGCGCGCCAGCACATAGATCCACGCTCCACCGCCGAGTCCGACTGCTACCGCGGTCGCCTCCCGCCATGGCGTGCGCCGGCCGCACTCCCAGTCGTACAGCGCCAGGCCGGACGTCAGCCCCAATCCAATCAGCGCCGCGTGCCATTCCAGGTACGGGGTCGAGAAGTCGGCCGAACGCAGGAAGTCGACCAGCGTTCCGATCGAATCGGGTGACGCGAGGCCGGCGAGGGCAACATGCAGCGCACTGCAGGACACGAAGCTGAGGGTCGAGACCAGCGCGACGAACGCCACAGTGCGCACGGCCATCGCGAGCGCGCGCCCGACTACCCGCGCCGGCGACGCGGCGAGCGGCCGATCGTCCGATGGGTAGAGCGGCGCCGCGCGCAGGTTCACAGCGCCTCCGGCGGTGCAAGCGTCGGCGCCACGGTGTGGGTGGTGCGCGTCGTCTGCGCGTACCAGTCGACGTGGCGGGTGAGCGCCATGGTCGCGGCCAGCGCCGCGAAGACGCCGAGCGAGCCGAGCAACAGTGCGTAGTCCTCGTTGGTGAGCAGGACGTACAGATACCCGTAGACGGCGGCGATCGTCCCCGCCACTGCCGCGCCGCGGCGCCAGCCGCGCAGCACGACGACGGCGTAGCCGGCGATCAAGCCGACCACGGCGGTGGCGGCGATCGCGTAGGCGGAGGCGAAGCCGATCTGCTCGGCGAGCGAGAGCTCGAGCAGGTAGAACGTGCACAGCGCGCAACCGATCAGCAGGTACTGGATAGGATGCACACGCACGCCGGTCAGCACCTCGATCAGCCAGACGATGCCGAAGGTCATGAGCACGAACAGGCGGGCGTACTTCACGCTGCGCTCGCTGGTGCGGTGCGCGTCGACCGGAGTGACGAGATCGACGCCGAAGGCCAGCTTCTCCAGCTGGTCGATCATGCCGGAGGATTCCGAGGTCCACGCCGGCGCCTGGTTGCGGCCGAGGTAGGGAATCGTCCAGGTCGAGCGGAAGCCCTGCGCGTCGGCATGGCGCTCGACCGGCAGCCAGCTGCCCTGGAAGCTCGGGCTCAGCCAGTTCGACTCCGCGCTCACCGTCGTCTGCTGGCCGGCGGGCGTGAACGAGAGTCCGCCGCTGCCGTGGGCGTCGAGGCGGAAGTGGAAGTGCGGCCGCGGCACCGCGAACGGCTGCGCGAGCGGGGCGTGGATGCCGCTCTCGACCGGGAAGGCGCCCGGCCCGGGCAGGAAGTCGTGCGGCACGTCGTTCCAGGTCACGCTGGCGCGGTTCTGGATGGCGCGCGCATCGCGTACGCCGAGTGCCAACTGCGCGCGCGGCCAGTCGACCAGGGTCGGATCGATGCGCAGCTCGGCGAGGTCGGGCGCGGCGAATTCGCCGTCGACCTCGACGCCGACGCGGTACACCGGCACGGCGAAGATGCCGCGGTAGCGCTCCTCGCCCTCGACGCGCGCCCGCATGCGCAGGTCGCTGGGCAGGATGGTCAGTTGCCGCATCTCGCGCTTCTGCACCGGCTTGCCCTTCGCGTCTGGCTCGCTCCAGCGATGCTCGTAGGGCACCACCAGCGCGGGGCCGACGAAGCGCTGCGCGCCGCCCCACTTGGCCGAGACCTCGGCGACCGCCTCGCCGCGGCGCACCATGCGCTCGCCGATCAGGTCGCTGATCCACTCGATCGGGATCATCAGGAAGAGCATCAGCAAGCCCAGCGCGCAGAGCCGCAGCAGCGGCGAGTGGCGCAGGCCGTTGGCGACACTCTCGACCATCGATGCGTGGTTGGCCATTCGGCGATCCTCCTGGCCGGCGTGCTAGCCCGCGGTGCGGGCGGGTTGATGGCGCGGACGTGACGAGCTGTGGGCGCGCTTGTGCCAGACCTGTGCAAGCCCCGCGGGCCGCTAGCCGGGGCGCGGCGACGCGCTAGACCGCCGACCAGCGCTGGCGGATGGCGCGCGTACCGGGTTGGCCGACGTTCTCCCAATGGCACCACAGGCTGTGCACGACCGCGAGGCGGAAGATCGGGTCGTCTGCCTGGAAGGAGAACGTCGCCGCCTGATGTACCGCGCTGCGCTCCGCCGCTGCCGGAACTTCGTGCGCGGTACCCCGCACCTGGAACTCCTCGTCGTCGGCGCCCAGGCAGGCGTGCAGCACGTAGCGTGGGTTGTGCTGCAGGTGGCGATACTTGGGCGTATGCCGGGCGACGATCAGGTAGAGCGCCGCGCCGCTGAGAACCGGGCAGACCGGCGCCAGTCGTGGGCCGTCGGGGGCCACGGTGCCGAGCCAGGCGACGCCGAACTGGGTGAACAGACGGGCGCCGGCGGCGGCGAAGTCGGGGCGTTGGGCGGCGAGATCAGACCAGTCGGACACCGATTCCCCGGCTCACGGCGACGCGCGCGGCGGCTCAGTCCGACTTGTCCTTGAATCCGATCGCGTCGTTGCGCTGCGACAGGATGCTGAACGTCGCGCTCCAGCAGGCGCCGGCGGTGTTGGTGAGCTGCACGGTCACCGCCGGATCCTGCGCGAAGTAGTCCTCGCCGCTGATCGGGGCCGGTAGCGCCAGCCCGGCGCCGCGTCCCTTGAGCAGGAACTTGGCCTTGCCGTCGATGCCTTCCTTCAGCAGCAGGCCGTCGACGCCGTCGGGGTTGGTACCGCGGCTCTTGTAGCGATAGCCGTGCGCCTGCGCCGTCCAGCACGGCACGCCCGCGCACTGCCCGCCGGGCGGCACGATCAGGGCGCGG
The DNA here is from genome assembly GCA_033764095.1 of Deltaproteobacteria bacterium. Classification (GTDB taxonomy): domain Bacteria; phylum Desulfobacterota; class Binatia; order HRBIN30; family CADEER01; genus JBDTMT01. Next base: position 16,203 of record JANRJF010000255.1, read on the forward strand.
CGCAGCGCCGGCGTGCCGGCAACGTCGTCGTAGACGCACAGCGCGTAGGTCGTGCTGCTGTCCGGCGTGCCGAGTTGGCTGCGCAGCGCGTCGCCCTTCGACCAGCGCCAGAGCAGCTTGTCGCTGGCGTCGTTGGCCACGTTGCGCACCTGGAAGAGGGCGCGCGTGCTGGCGGGCAGGCCGCAATCGCTGCGCGGCGTGGCGCCGCAGAGCGGCGTCACCGTCGGCGTCGGTGTGGTCGACGGCGTCGCGCTGATGCTCGGCGTCGCACTCGCCGACGCGCTCGGGCTGGCGGAGGGCGTCGCGGTACGGGTGCCGGTGTGGGTGGCGCTGGCCGGTGGCGTCGCGGTGGCGGTGAAGGTGGCGGTCGCCGGCGGCGTGGCGGTGGCCGTCGCGGTGCTGCTCGCGGTGTTCGGCGGCGGCGTCGCGGTGGCGGTCGCCGTCGACGTCGCGGTCATCGTCGCGGTGCGCGTCGGCGTGGCGGTGACGGTGGCGGTCGGCGTCGCCGGCGGCGGCGCGACGGCGTTGGCGTAGGTCTGCAAGAGCCCGGCGCCGTAGGCGATCGCTTCCGGGTACAGGTAGCGGGCGTAGAGCTGCAGCAGGCTCTCGTTGGCGGAGTTGGCCACGCCGTTGAACACCGTCGGCACCACCGGACCGCCGTCGCCGCCGGTATTCTCGATATAGGCCGAGCCCATATGGCGGGTGGAGCCGCCGGGGCCGCCATTGTCGGTGGTGAGCAGCTCGTCGGGGATCCACCAGTCGTCGGCGCAGAGCAGGTCGCAGCCCCAGTCGCCGATGCGGTCGATCTCGAAGTGGTCGTCGGTGAAGAAGCCGCCGCTCTCGAAGTGCAGCGACGGGAACATGGTCTTGAAGAGGCTGCTCGGCTGACTGCCGGTCGATTCGGTGAGCACGGCTTGGTAGACGGTGAAGTCGTAGACCAGTTGGGCGAGGGTGCGGACGAAATTCGCCGCCGTCGGCGGGCTGGCGTACTTGGGCGTCACGCTGGCGAAGTTCATCGCCGGGAAGTTGCCCGGGCCCCAGCCCTCGAAGTCGTCGCCGGTGGCATGGTCGTCGTCGTGCGTGTGGGCCGGCGAGGTCATGTCCTGGACGAAGTGCAGGGCGCGGCCGATGCGATGGAAGGCGGCGTCGGTGCCGACGAAGTTGCCGTTGCCGTACTCGGTGAGCGCGGCGTTGTACTGATCCTGCGAGTTGCTGGTCGCCGGGCCGGAGCCGAGCGCGAACCACGGCGCCGAGTCGGTCTCCGGGTTGTAGAAGTGACCGAGCGAGCGGGTGGCGGGCACGTCTTCCTGCTCGGCGCCGTTGCCCACCTCGGCGCGGTAGGTGGCGGTGTAGAGCGGGTTGCCGAGGATGTCGACCGACCAGTGCGCCAGGCCGCGGTGGACGATGCTGTTCTCGTGGGCGCGCGCCGCGCTGAACGGCGCGACCAGCAGCGCGATCGCCGCCCAGGTGACGGCGCGGCGCGGCCTCACGGCTGCGCCTCGAGCAGTTGCAGGCGGCGCTCGGCGAGGCGGCTCACCGGGGTGGACTTCGAGCGCACCTTGCGCAGCACGGCGGCGGCGTCGGGGCCGCCCAGGTCGGTGAGGCGTTCGACCGACCACTCGGCGGCGGTGCGGCTGCGGCCGGTCGCCAGCGCCTCGAGCGTGGCGATCTGTGCCGCCGGCGGCTGGCCGGCGAGCTGGCGCTGCGCCACCGCGGTCAACGCGTAGCCGCGCCAGGCGCCCTGCGGGTCGGCGAGAATCTCCTGCAGGCGGGCGGCGGCCGCCGCGTCGGCGAAGAAGCCGAGCGCGTAGGTGGCGCTATTCTGCGCGCCGGGGTCGTCGGCGCGGCGCGTCGCCTGCAGCACCAGCGCCAGGCCGCGCTCGTCGCCGAGCATCGCCAGGGCGCCGGCGGCGACGACGCGCACCTCGGGGTCGGCGTGACCGAGCAGCGGCGCGATCAGCGCGACGTCGCGCGGCGCGCCGAGTTGGGCGAGCGCGACGACGCTCGACTTCACCACGCCGAGGTCGGGATCGGTGCGCACCAGATGACGCAACCGCGCCGCGGCGCGGCGGTCGTTGAGGATGCGCAGCGTCGTCGCCGCGCGGCGCCGCACCCGCACGTCGCCGTCGCTGCTCGCGTCGATCACCGCATCGACGCCGTCGCGGTCGCGCAGCTCGGCGATCATGCTACACGCGATCACCTTGTCGGCGGCGTCGCCGAAGCGCGCGGAATTCCACAACTCCGGCAGCACCTGGCCGCGCCGCGCCACCATCGCCGAGACGATTGCCGCGCGATCCTCCGGGGGTGCCGACTTCAGCTCGCGCACCAGATCGCGCGGGCTCGCCGCCCGGTAGTCCGGCGCCGCCTGCGCGCGCAGCGGCCCGCCCAGCGCCAAAAGCGCCGCCGCGAGCGCCACCGCCCGCCCGTAGGTCGTCCCCCCCCCGATCACGTCTCGTATGTTCCCACCCACCGGCGTCGCGCCCGGCGAGACATTTGACCGCTACCCGACCCAGACTACGAGAAGCAAGCCCTTTGCGGCACGTGGCGAGGTTCGGTTCGAAGCCTGCGTCTGCCGCCCCCGCCCGATGGCACCGGGCAGAGATGATCTCGTTTTTGGATACGTACTGCGTTTGCACTATCGATAGGCGTTGACGACCGAGGTGCGCACCACCTAGACATGATCGTGAAGAGCGACCACTACATGTCGACTGCCGATCGCCTCACCGATCCCGGTTCGAACCAAGACTCTTCGAAGCGTCCGTTTGTGGGCCGCCAAGCCGAGTTGAATCTCCTGACCACAACGTTCCGCACGCCACTCTCGCGAGATTGTCGCTTATTCCTCATCGAAGGGGAGCCTGGAATCGGAAAGACGCGCCTGTGCGAGGAGGCAGCGAGGGTTGCTGCTTCCCACTTAATACCCGTTGTCTGGGGGCGCTCTTGGAAGGGCCTCGGGGCACCGCCGCTTTTCCAGTGGCATCAGGTGTTTTCGAGCCTCCACTCACTTGAGAGGGATTTGAAAGACCTGCACTCCCGCCGCCTCCGCGCACTTCTCCGCGTCACTTCAGGCGAGTTGCCGCAGGCACTTCGCGATCCCTCGCGCACCGCCCCAACGGAGCGATTTCACTTCTTTGAATCTGTCGCCACCTTCTTAGCGAGAGTCACTCGCGTCGCCCGACTCGCGGTGGTTCTCGATGACATCCACTGGGCTGACTCAGCATCTCTTATGCTCCTGAGGTATCTTCTCGAACAAGGCGTACCTGAGCGTCTCACAATCATCGCAACCTCCCGTGTTGCCGAGAAACCTGAACCTCAGGAACTCGTTACCTTCCGCTACCAGGCAGCCTGTTCACAATCCGCCCATGTCCTCCGCCTCCGCTCACTCGATCGAGACTCTTTACGGGAATACGTAGCCATCTCGCTAGGTGTGCCTCCTACTGAATCTGAAATCGCCACGCTCCTTATGCAGACCGCAGGAAACGCTTTCTTATTGAAAGAGCTAGTGGATCAAGCAATTCGCGCGGGAGGGCTAAAAGACCTTGCCGATACGCCCCCTCCGTCCGCCATAGCGGCATCGCTTGAAGCACGCTATCAGCCCTTATCGCCAGAAACTCGTTCGCTCCTCGATGTTGCTGCTGTTTTTGGATATCCGTTTACTGCGAGGTTCCTTGCTCGCGTAACAGCACGTGAGCTTGCCGCGGTCGACTACGCAATTGCCGAAGCGATTTCCGCAGGAATTATAATCCAGTCCGATACCCCCGATACAGAATTTCGGTTCGCCCACACGATACTGCGCGATGCCTCCTATGCTCGCCTGTCGCTTGCGGAACGCCGATCGATTCACCGCACCCTCGCGACCGACCTAAAGTCACAACTCGATTCGCAGGACCCACATATACTGCTCCTCTTTGCGCATCACCTATTGTCCGGAGGAACAACAACAGAGGATCAAAGGACCCACCTCAGCATCCTTATTTCAGCCGCCGAGCGTGCACTCCAGATGTTCGCATATGAAGATGCGGTACGTATGTACAGACAAGCGCTTGACTTCCTCCCTCGCACGCCGGTCAACCAAAGGGAACGCTGCCAACTCCTCCTTTCACTCGGCGAAGCAGAGCGGCTTTCCGGGCGGGGTGGCGAGGCGCGTGAGGCGTTTCGCGCCGCCGCCACGATAGCCAGATTATGCTCCGACATCGAACCATTCGCACAGGCCGCGCTCGGGCTGAGCGGGTTTCGCGCGTCAAACCCAGTCGACGTCGAGGCTATCAGCCTGATTGAGGAAGCACTTGAAAGAGCCGACCAACTCACTCTTGAGCTGCGCCACGAACTCCTCTGTGCGAGAATTGTTGCCCTGCACTTCGCCCCCCACCTAACGGACATGAACAGGGACTGCGACGATGCGCTCTTTTTGGCCGACCAACTGAGGAACAATCGATCTCTCGCCCTTGCCTCGTATGCCAGACTCCTCACGGTCTTCGCCACAGTCCCCGCCGAAGAGATTAACAACCTTGCAGAACAAACTGCCGCCCTCGCGGAAACCTCGGGAGAGACCCGCATCTACTTTGCTGCATTAACGTTCAGATATGGCGCACTGATCCGCCTGGGTCGGCTACCCGAATGCGATCGGATTCTTCACCAACTCATCCTCGCGACGCAACGAGCCCCGTTTGCCCGACATCGCTGGCAACTCGCGCTGTTCGAAGCAGGCCGACGTCTAGCCTGGGATACACGGGAAAACATCAGGCTCTATATTGAGCGAGCATTTGCCATCGGCGCCGACCTCGAACCTCTTACGGCCAGCCAACATGAAATCGCTCAAAAGGTTGTCCTAGAGTACTTGACGGGAAACCTGTCGAACAACAGCGCCCTTCTTTTCGAAGCGGTGCAGACCCACCCTGACTCCGCAATCGCGCGTGCCGCTTGGGCGTTGTCGCTGTCTGACCCAGACAACCCGGCTGACGCTCAGGACGCGCTTTCATGGTTTTGCCCTGCGCGGATCGACTCGATTCCGGGCGCCTTCGCATCGCTCACCTTGGCGTTTCTCGCCGAAGCGAGTTTTCTTGCCGGGGATCGAACACTCGCCGTGCTTGTACACACGAGACTTGAAGCTTGGAGTGACGAACTAATTACACTGGGATTCGGAGCGGGCATAGTCGGTGCGGCGGGCTTCTATCTGGGACTCCTAGCTTGGCTTCAAAATGATCGCGCGCACGCGCTAGAGCTGCTAGAAGCCGCAGCAGAACTTGAACTCCGCGTCGGAGCACGACACTCATGGAGACGCACCCGGGCCGCCCTCTCCGCACTGAGGAATGGGCAGCGGACCTTCTCGATCCCCCGAGAAGATACCAACGATTTTGGCCGAGCCCCGAACCTCGGTCTCTCCGGCGGCGCTCCTCCTAGTGCACCACATCGGTTGCCGAATGTCTTCCGGAAGGAAGTCGGCGTCTGGACGATTTGCTTCAACGGTCAGACTTCATACGTCCGCGATCAACTCGGCTTGGAGTATATTCGCCTGCTTTTGCGTGCCCCCGAGAAGGATATCCATGCGATTGAGCTAGTTCAGTCAGTCAGCCGCTCACCAGCGGAGACCCATCGCTTTCCAATTCACCAGACGGGCATCGAGCAAACAGACCGCGAGGCGCTGAACCAATATCGTCAGCGGCTGGCAGAGCTTTCCGCAGACATCGAGTCCGCGGACATCGACAACGATACCGGCCGAGCGGAACGCCTACGCGCGGAGCAGGAGTTGCTCTTGGAGGAGATTTCGCGGTCAAGGAACTATAAAAATCATATCCGCCGAGCGGGATCCGATGCCGAGCGGGCTCGCGTCGCCGTTAGAAATCGCATCACCAGCGCTTTGAAGAGCATAGGATCCGCTGACGCAAAGGCATCACGCCACCTGCAGAACGCGATTCGGACTGGCCTCTTCTGCTCGTACCGCCCAGAAGATTCCTGCAGGTGGGAACTCGACTGACCACGAACTTCCCCATGAGTGGCACTCGTAGGCGCAGCCGTGCGATTAGTTCAGATATGGCGCGTTCGAGAAGTAAGACACGTCACACCACACGCGACTGCCCGTTAATCACCGGCATATCCAAGCTTCCCCGCCCAAGCGCCTTATATGTCAAACCGGTTCTCGGATCAACTAACGTCGTAGCGTCGCTATGGAGCTTCGGTCGAGTATAAATTAAACGCAGTGCCTCAACGTGGCGCAATGATAAGTATCGGTCACCGTAAAGCCTGCGAATTGCCTTGCGGACGATAGGAGCATTTATGGCGCTCATCGTGGGAAAGATATGATGTTCGACGTGATATCCAAATTGGAGATGGATTGATTCGATAAAAGCAGGCGCTCGCACGGACACTGTATTGACAAGCGGATCGTTGGCAGATGTCAATGGGGTTAAGTAGTGGTTTGTGGCGATGTAGGACATTACAAGGGTATTTGCTGCTAGGGCGGGGACCACGACCAAGTAGGCGAAGTGTACAGGACCGAGGCACAGAAGCAGCAAGAGCCAAATACAAATCATGCTTCCCGTTTCGCAACAGACTCGCCGGAGAGAAATGCGCTTGTAGAACCCCCTTCGCATACTTTGCTTCAACAATACGACCCAAGCAACAACGGCGAAATGCGTGGGGAGGTAAAACCAGCTGGCAGTAGTCCCGGAGCCGGGCGCGATGGACTCCATAACCTTCAGGTAAGGGGTGCGCTCCCATAGATGAAGCGTACCGAAGTGATCGGTATCACCCATTACATGACCCGTGTATGCGTGGTGGGTTTGATTATGCCACGCAACCCAGAACGTCGGAGACGTACAATATGGCAGCAGGCCAATGTATCCGACGATATTTTCGACGAGTCGGCTGCCCACCACGGCGTGATGCATCGTCTCATGGGCAAGAAACGTTATGCAGCCCCAACTGTGTCCCGCCAAAAGGCCGAACGGAACGGCCAACCACCAAGGCAGGTTGAGATACAATACGAGAACCGCCAGTGTGACAATGACCGTAAGATGTACCGCAAGCCAGGCCAACCGCACGGGGCGCCGTTGAAAAATCTCAGGAGGCAACTCTGCTCGGAGCTGCCGCGCGTATTCGTGCATTGTGGTAAGGCGCGCGCTTGAACCAGCAACATCCCTGCTGCCCGCATCAGCTTGCATTGGGGAGACGTCCATTTGACCGGATATAGATAGAACCAAGCAAAAGACAGGAATTCACGCCGCCGTAGCCGTATCCGGTAACCAGTACGTTTTTCACGGATCGAGCCGTTGGCACGACCGGGAGGTTCGCCGTCAGATCACCCACTGCCGCCTCCCGAAGGTTTGTATTGGGCGGAACAATCTGGGTCGAAATGGCCAATGAGCCGGCGGCAACCTGAAAGGCCCCTGAAGCCCCAAATGGATGCCCAAGGACCCCTTTAATTGAGCTAATTGCTGGCGCTGACCCTGCCCCGCGCAGAGCGATCCTGAGAACCGCGCTCTCCTTGTCATCGAATGTCGGCGAAGAGTTTGCGTGGCTGCAGACGTAATCGATGTCTTTGGCCGATAAGCCGTACCTCGACAGTAGTCGGAAGATTCCCTGCGCGGCCACATCGCCAGTCTGATCGATACGGTAGAGGCCCTTGGCATCGCACGAAGACTCACCCCCCAGAACCTCCGCCAACGGGGCGCCGGCCCGCTCAGCAGCTGCTGCGGCTTCCTCAAGCACGACAAAGCAGGCCCCTTCACTTAGCACGATTCCGGAATGCCTGCGGTCGAATGGACAAGACGAAAGACTTGGATCCTCGTTGAGCGTCGAGAGTTCCTGGGTTCTGCAAAGCGAGGCGAAGACGCTGGGACTCAATGGGGCCTCGGCGCCACCCGCGACGCAGAGGTCGGCTACACCCGCCTGAATCAGCAAGCTTCCTAGGCGGATTGCCTCCAATGCAGACGGGCACCCGTTCGCGATGGTCAATTGCGGTCCTTGAGCGCCCAGTAGAGCTGCCACCTCTGCCCCCGGCCCGTGGCTAGCCGCTCCACTTACGATAAACGGATTGATCCGCCTGGCACCCCGCTCCAACATGAGGCCCACCTGAGCCTCAGCATCGGCCCAACCAGCCACCGCAGTCCCTACTACGACTGCTCTCCTGGACGGCGCATACGCACCTTCCTGCAACCGCGCGTCCTCTGTCGCCAGCGCGGCCGCGGCGAGGGCGAACTGCGACACCCGGGGCGCGGTTCGAATCGTTCTGGAAGTCAGCAGAGGGAAAAACTCGTCGTCGGCGACCTGCCCGGCCACTCGGCACGACAAGGAGGAGGCGTCGAATCGGTCAATCGCGCGGATCGCAGACTTTCCCGAGAGAAGCGCCTTCCACAACGCGCCCCTGCCTACGCCCACAGGCGCAACCGAGCCGATTCCGGTGATCACCGTCCGCCGTGCTGGGCTCGAAGGCCCCGGGGGAATCGCGCTTTCCACAGGGAAACGCTTCATCTCGGATAGGCTGCTACCTTACGCCGGCAGCACACCCATGTATGTATTCGATTATGAGGCCGAGTTCGTTAAGCTCAATTATACGAATAGGATCTAGCTCGACATCGAACCTCTCTTCGAGCGCAACCTGCATCTCGACGAAAGCAACCGACTCCATGACGACATCCCTCTCTATCGTGGCGCGCTCATCGAGGGAAAGAGTTGGATCCTGCCCAAACTCCTTCAGCAACTGAAAAACGTACTCGGCAACCTCCTCACGACTCGGCATCTGAAACCTCGCGACGCCGGCCGCGAAAGCTCCGAGTCGTATCCCAAGAGTGCTGCACCGGGCGCCCTCCAGCGCCTGGGAGACCACCTCCCCAGAATGATCGCGCGTCTGGCAATGGCGGTCGCTCCAACTTTCGCGAGGTAGGTCCAGGATTTGGAACAACTGGCATCATTGACGGCTGAAGTCACGCTGAGTTACGCTTCGGGCCGGCGAGAAGTCAAGGCGATCTCCTTGGCTCCGCGAAGAACGACGCCAGCAGAGGCAACGAGACGCAATCGTGCGCAGCCGGACCATGCCGATAAGCACAAGAGATCTGCTCAAGGAGTTTTCGTTCAAGGTCGCCGTAGGACCTGACATTGGACCCGCCGTGAACCTCTTTCGACAGGTATATGAGGCTGACGTTGGCTTTGTGCCATCCGATGGAATGGACGATAGCGCTACCTACCTCATCGCCAAGTGCACCGATGGAGACGTCGCTGCTACATTGCGATTCCTCGGACCAGAGCATCGTCCCTTCGTGTTCGAAAAATCTTGTGAGGTGGCCCTTCCAGACGGCAGCAGGCCTGCCCTATTGAGCCGCTTTAGCGTGTCGCCGCTATTTCGCGCGGCTCCCCGCTCGATTGCGCTGCACTTTGGGATGTTGAAGCTTGCAGTCGAATTTGCGCTCCCCTTGGGCGTTACCGACCTTCTTCAATACACCCAGCCGCATCTCATCAATTTCTACCGTGCTGCGTTCTTCGAAGCCACGGGTGTGACCTTTGAGTTGCCCCCCTTGCAGAGCAAGATGCATGTTCTTCGCCTCAACTTGCGCACGCTCGATGAGCGCTGCCGAGCCTCTAACTCCCGCGGCGCAGAGTTCCTTCGTTCTCCTGATCGAATTGTGACCCCGTAAGTAATGCTCCCTTCCTGGTTCGTACCCCTAGTGGCAGCCCTCGCAACGGCCGCGCTGGGCGTATTTGTCGCAGTGAGGGGACCGCGAGGCGAGCTGCGCGCCGCGTTTCTGTTTTTCGCCGCCACCCTCGTCTTCTGGCACTGCTTTTATCTCGTTCTTTATTTGATACCCGACTACCAGACTGCCTTCGAGGGCGCTCGAATTCTTAGAGTCGGATCCTTCTACATGGTCGCCGCGGTCCTGCATCTTGCAGTTTCGGCGCGAGCAAGACCAAGGCGTCTTTGGCGGTGGATTGTCATTGGCAATTACGCTCTCGCCACCTCCTTCGTTGTCGCCAATGTATTTGACGTTTGGGTGAAGGAGCTTAGGCGAACCGACGCCGGATACGTCACAGTCGGCACGCGCTGGTACAGCATTCTGAGCCTCTACGCGTTGCTGAACTTTCTCGTCGCAATATCACTTTCGGTTCGTGACTACTGGATCACGAGGGACCCGCGGGTCAGACAGCAGGTAGGCTTTTGGCTCGCGGGCATGCTGGTCGCGCTCCCCCTCGGACTCACTAATTTCCTACCTGTTTACGGGGTCGAGTTTCCCCCGCTAGGCAATCTTGGAGCGGCCCTTTGGACCGGAATCGTGGCGTACGCGATCGTCCGCCACAGATTGATGGACATCGACGTATTTGTCACCAAGGGGCTCGCTTACGCAGCAGTTACTCTTGTCTTGGTGACGCCAGCAATCGCAGTGTCAGTTATCCTACAGTGGTGGGCGTTCCGTGCGGTCGACTATGAATTTACGGCGGCGCTCGCGGTCCTGTTCTTGTCGATTGCCGTTTGTTTTCCGCTGGTTGTGTTCAGTGCCGAAGAGCGCCTGCAACGATCGCTGTTTCGCGCCCGCACCCAGACGCGTCGAGATCTTGCCGCCTTCTCCCGCAGCATGGTCAAAATTCTCGATAGACAAAGACTGATGGCGGAGATCTGCAACCGGCTGCACGATCTTCTCGACGTCGAACGGGTTGCAATTTACCTCTTGGATTCTTCAGGTACGCGGTTGGAACTTCGGAAGAGCCAAGGAACCCATGCAGAAACGACGGAGTTTGGGAGTCAACATCCGTTTGTTCGGTGGCTCGGCCGCCGATCCGAACCGTCGCTTCGCGAGGATGCGGAGGGGCTGGATACGGTGCAGGCAGTCTTTGTCGAGCAAGGGTGGGAGGTCTGCTTACCGATGCATAGCGGACGTCAAATGCTCGGATTCCTAGCACTTGGGGCTCGGCATGGGAGGCAAGCGTTCGCGGGGGGCGATCTTGAGCAGTTGGCGGCTATCTCTGACGAGGCGGGGGTCGCGTTTGAGAACGCTCGCCTGTACGAAGAGGTCCGGCGGTCCCGTGCAATCATTGATCGCACGAGCAGGCTCTCCTCGCTGGGAACCTTGGCCGCCGGGATTGCCCACGAGATCCGGAATCCTCTTGTATCGATCCATACGTTCTTCCAAATGGCGCCGACTCGACTCGGCGACGAAGAGTTCATGACTTCATTCCTAGGACTGGCGGGAGAGGAGGTGCAGAGAATCAGTAGTTTGGTTGACGAGCTACTGATCTTTGGGAAATCGACGACGACGAATCCGACCGAGGTGCAGCCAAACGAGGTCGTCGATCGCGGCCTGGCCTTGCTAGCGCCACAGGCGCGTCAGAAGAATGTGACGCTCGATCGAAGTCTCTCAGAATCCCTCCCCCCCGTTCTGGCCGACGGCGATCAGTTGCTTCAGGTGCTCGTCAACCTGCTCCTGAATGCGATCCAAGCTACTTTGAGCGGCGGTCGCGTCACCGTCGAAACGCGCCTGATCACGGATGAGACGGGAGAATTCTGCCAGATCGAAATAGTCGACACGGGAGTCGGAATTCCCGCATCGGTTCGTGAAGCGATCTTCGATCCCTTCTTTACAACGAAGGACCGTGGAACCGGTCTGGGCTTGTCCGTCGCGCATCGTATCGTCGCCGAATTTGGTGGGTTCCTCTCGGTCGAAAGCGCCGAAGGCCAAGGAAGCCGATTCAGCGTCAACCTACCTGCGTGCCGTAATCTGGAGTTTCCAGCTGGCGCTTAGAGCGGTGGTTAATCCGAACCGCGAGTTGGACGGGTTCGGCAAACAACGGGCGGCAAGCGGGATACCGGCGAGCGCACGCTTTGGGATGCCGTGCATCCGGGGCGGCGCTGGAGCGAGTTCCAGCCGATTCGCGGCCACGGTGCTCGCCAATTGGCGACGCGGCCAAGACGTGCCGTCGCCGCCGCAAGTCGCCAGGACCAAGCAGCGTTCCAAACGTCAGATATTGAACGATGGCATCATTCCTGACGACATCTTCGAAGAGCCGGCCGACGACGCCGACAACGACTCAAACCCGGATACTTAGCCTCAAACCCGGACAGTCCCTCGCCCCTAGGTCGATTGATTCCGGGCGCGGGGCCTGCGAGAATAGGGTTCTATGCCGCGCGCTGGTAAGGCTGAATCGTTGTTCAAGGTTGGAGAGAAGGTCGTCTACCCTGCACACGGAGTCGGCGTAATCCAGAGCATCCAGACCAAGGTCGTCTCCGGGACCGAGAAGACGTTTTACATGCTGAAAATCCTGGACAGCGACATGACCATCATGATCCCGACCGAGAACGTGGCCTCCGTGGGGCTGCGGCGGGTGATCGGGCGGGAAATGGTCACCAAGGTCTACAAGATCCTGCGCGAGAAGCGGGTCGAGATCGACCAACAGACGTGGAACCGGCGCTACCGGGAGTACACCGAGAAGATCAAGACCGGCTCGGTCCTGGAGATCGCCAAGGTGCTGCGCGACCTGTTCGTGCTGAAGGGCGACAAGGAGCTGTCCTTCGGCGAACGGAAGATGCTGGATACGGCGCGCAACCTGCTGGTCAAAGAGCTCTCCATCGCTCGCTCCCACCCGGAGGAGAAGATCATGGAAGAGCTCAAGAACATCTTCGCCCACTGACCGCCGGGCGCGGCGCCGTCTGACGGCCCCTTCACGTGTCGATCGTCGCGATCGTCGTCGCCGGTGGCCCCGGCAGTCGCCTCGGAGCCGACGTCCCGAAGGGGTTCGTCCGCCTCGCCGGCGAGGCGCTGATGGCGCGCTCGCTGCGCGCCATGCTGGCGTCGCCGGTGGTGAGCCGCGCGGTGGTGGTGGTGCCGCCCGGCCACACCGACGAAGCCAAGGCACTGCTGGAGTCGGCGCGCGACGCGCGCCCGCTGCTGGTGATCGAGGGCGGCGTGGAACGGCAGGACTCGGTGCGCAACGGCCTGGCCGCGGCCGGCGATGCCGACGTGGTCGCCATCCACGACGCCGCCCGGCCGTTCGTCAGCCGGGCGGCGGTCGACGACGCCATCGCGACGGCTCGCCAATACGGCGCGGCCATCGTCGCCACGCCGGCCACCGACACGATCAAGCTGGTGCATCCGGACGGCTGGGTCGAGACGACCCCACCGCGCGACCGCCTGTGGCTGGCGCAGACCCCGCAGGTCTTTCGCGCCAACCTGCTGCGCCGCGCCCACGCGCGCGCGCCACACAGTCTCGCCACCGACGACGCGCTGCTGGTCGAGGCGCTCGGCGAGCGCGTCTACGTCGTGCGCGGCAACCCGGAGAACCGCAAGATCACGACGCCCGACGACCTGCGCTGGGCCGAGGCGCTGCTGGCGCGCGCGCCAGCCCCTCGTTGAGGCTGCCCGAGCGGAATCCCTGCAGGTCGACCGTCACGTAGCGGAAGCCGAGCGCGCGCAGGGCGGCCACCACCGCCTCGCGCACCGGCGGCTCGGCCAGACGGGCCACGTCCGCCGCCGGCACCTCGATGCGCGCGATCGGGTCGTGGACGCGCACGCGGCACTCGCGGAATCCGAGCCGATGCAGCGCCGCCTCGGCGCCGGCGACGCGGCGCAGCCCGTCGAGGGTGATGCGCGTGCCGTACGGGAAGCGCGACGACAGGCACGGGCTCGACGGCTTGTCCGCCGTCGGCAGACCGAGCTGGCGGCTGAGCCGCCGGATCTCGTCCTTCGACAACCCGACCTCGGCGAGCGGATGGCGCACCGCGTGCTCCTCCGCCGCCTTCAACCCCGGCCGGTAGTCGCCGAGGTCATCGAGGTTGACGCCGTCGACGACCACCGCGATGCCGCGCCGATCCGCCTCGGCGCGGCAGATGGTATAGAGACTGCCCTTGCAGAAGAAGCAGCGGTTCACCGGATTGTCGGCATAGCCGGGAATGTGGAGCTCGTTGGCGTCGACGACGACGTGCTCGACGCCGAGCGCCTCCGCCAGTACGCGCGCCATCGTCTCGTCGGCCTCCGGCGCGGTGGGCGAACGCGTCGTCAGCGCGACCGCCGCGGCGCCGAGCTCGGCGTGCGCGACCTGCAACAGGAAGCTCGAGTCGACCCCACCGGAGAAGGCGACCACCAGCGGCCCGAGCTCGCGCAGCAGGGCGCGCAACGCGCTCAGCTTCGCATCGGCATCCATTCAGATGCCCTCGCCGCCGAACACATTGGTGGTGAGGTAGCGCTCGCCGGTGTCGCAGAAGACGGTGACGACGGTCTTGTCCGGGCCGAGCCGGCGCGCCACCTCGAGCGCGGCATGGCAATTGGCGCCCGACGAGATGCCGACCAGCATCCCCTCCTCGCGCGCCAGCCGGCGCGTGCACGCCGCCGCGTCGTCGTCGCTGACGGCGATCACCGCGTCGAAGACGTCCGCGTCGAGAATCGCCGGGCGAAAGCCGGCGCCGATGCCCTGGATCTGATGGAAGCCCGGCTCGCCGCACGACAACACCGGCGACGACGCCGGCTCGACGGCGTAGATCTCGATGCCCGGCATCGCCTCGCGCAACACCTGTCCGACGCCGGTGATCGTGCCGCCGGTGCCGACGCCGGCGACGAACGCGTCGATTCGCGGGAACTGCCGCAACAGCTCGCGCGCTGTGGTCTCGCGATGCGCCTCGGGGTTGGCCGGATTCCGGAACTGCTGCGGCATGAAGTAGTCGGGATGCTGGTCGAGCAGCGCCTCGGCGGTGCGCACCGCCTCGTGCATGCCCTTCGAGTCCGGCGTCAGCACCAGCTCCGCGCCGTACGCGGTGAGCAGGCTGCGCCGTTCGCTGCTCATCGTGTCGGGCATCGTCAGCACGACGCGATAGCCCTTCACCGCCGCCACCAGCGCCAGGCCGATGCCGGTGTTGCCGCTGGTCGGTTCGACGATGGTGTCGCCGGCCGACAGCCGCCCGTCGCGCTCCGCCGCCTCGATCATGCGCAGGCAGATGCGGTCCTTGACGCTGCCGCCGGGGTTGCGCGATTCGAGCTTGCCCCACACCGCCGCGCTGCCGGGGTCGGGCAGCCGGCGCAGCTTGACCACCGGAGTGTTGCCGATCAGGTCGAGCGGCGTCTGCGCGATGGCGGGATGCATCCGATAACGCCTACTTCCTGCCCGCAGGACTACCGGCGCCATGCCGTTCAAGTCAATTGAGCCAGCCGCGACGCTGGTGCTGTTCCCCGGCGCGCTGGGCGACCTGCTGTGCTGCTGGCCGGCCCTGGCGGCACTGGCGCGCCAGGGGCCGCTGACGCTGGCGGCGCACGCCGCCCCCGCCAGCGTGCTGCCGGCCGAGCTCGGCGCACGGTTGTCGATCGACCGGCGCGAGTTCGCCGACCTCTTCGCCGACGCGCCGCTCGCGCCCGCCACGCGCGCCCTGCTCGGCGGCTTCGCGCGGGTGGAGAGCTTCACCGGCCACGGCGCCGCCGGATTCGCCGAGCGACTCGCCGCGGCCAGTCGCACGCGGCCCGCGATCCACCCGTTCCGCGCCATGCGACACGGCGAGCACGCCAGCGCGTACTACGCGCGCTGCCTGCGCGTCGCGATCGACTGCACCCGACTGCCGGTCGCGGCCGACGCCGCCGCGTGGAGCGCCGAGCTCTGGCGCCAGCGGCGCCTCGGCCCGCGCGTGCTGGTCATCCATCCCGGCAGCGGCGCCGCACCGAAGAACTGGCAGGGCATGGCGGACGCGGCGCGCGCCTGGCGCGCCGCCGGCGGCGCGGTGCTGGCGCTCGCCGGTCCGGCCGAGCTCGAGCGCGCCATCGACCTGCCCGCCGACCTGACGCTGCGCGACGCGCCGCTGCCGCGCGTCGCCGCGGTGCTGCAGCGCGCCGCGCGCTACCTGGGGAACGACTCGGGCATCAGCCATCTCGCCGGACTGGTCGGCGCGCGCGGCGTCGCGCTGTTCGGCAACAGCGATCCCGACACCTGGCGGCCGCTCGGCGGGCTGCGCGTCGAGCACGCGCCGGCCGCCTGCCCCAGCTGCGGCCCGGACGTGTTCTGCCAGCACCGCCTGCCGCTGCGCCGGGTCATGGCCGCCCTCGCCGCCGACTGACCGAGCGGCGGTTGCGAGACGCGCCGGTGCGGCGTAGGCACGGCGCGGGGGATCTCCGCCATGTACGATCTGATCATTCGCGACGCCGATCTCGTCGACGGCAGCGGCGCCGCCCGGCAACGCGGCGACCTGGCGATCGCCGACGGCCGCATCGCCGCGATCGGCGACGTGCAAGGCGCGGCGCACCGCGAGATCCACGCCGCCGGGCGCGTCGCCACCCCCGGGTTCATCGACGTGCACACGCACTACGACTGCCAGGTGTCGTGGGATCCGGCGCTGACGCCGTCGTCCTGGCACGGCGTCACCAGCGTGGTGATGGGCAACTGCGGCTTCTCGATCGCGCCCTGCCGGCGCGCGCATCGCGATCTGCTGATGGAGATGCTGCTCTACGTCGAGGGCATGCCGACCGAAGCGCTGCGCGCCGGCATCCGCTGGGAGTGGGAGTGCTTCCCGGAGTATCTGGACGCCGTCGAACGGGCGCGCCCGGCGGTGAACACCGCCGCCTTCGTCGGCCACTCGGCGGTGCGCTACTTCGTCATGGGCGACGCCGCCGCCGAACGCGCCGCCAACGCCGACGAGCTGGCGCGCATGCAGGACGTCGTGCGCGAGGCGCTGCGCGCCGGCGCGATCGGCTTCTCGACGTCCGAGTCGCCGACCCACTTCTTCGGCAGCGGCGTACCGGTGCCGAGCCGCGTCGCGCCGCGCGACGAGCTGCTGGCGCTGAGCCGCGTGCTCGGCGAGCTCGGCCGCGGCCTGGTCGAGGTGGCGCCGCTGCACCTGCTCGGCGGCACCGACGACAAGCTCGCCGACCAGGCGTTCTACGCCGAGGTCGCGCGCGCCTGCGGCCGACCGGTCACCTGGGCGCCGCTGCTCGCCAATCCGTTCGATCCATCCGGCGCGCTGCAGATCATCGAACAGGCGGCGGCGGAACAACGCGCCGGCGCCCAGGTGTATCCGCAGGTCGGCTGCCGGCCGCTGGAAGTGCGCATCTCGTTCGCCAGCGCCGGCATCGCGGTGGCCAACAACCCGTTCTGGAGCCCGATCGTCGCCCAGCCGCTGGCCGAGCGGGTCGCGCAGCTGCGCAGCCGCGCGTTCCGCGACGAGCTGCGCGCCATGTCGTCGGGCGGCGGCTTCGTCGCCGCGCTGGCGCCGAGCTGGCATCACATCCTGCTGCGCCTGTCCGGCAACCCGGCGCACGCGCCGCTGATCGATCGCAGCATTGCCGAGCTGGTCGCCGAGCGCGGCGGCGACGAGGTGGACACGCTGCTCGATCTCGCCCTCGCCGCCGACCTCGACTGCCAGTTCGGCGTGCCGATCATGAACACCGACGAAGCCGTGGTCGGCCAGCTGCTGCGCCATCCGGCCGCGCTGGTGGCGCTCTCCGATGCCGGAGCGCACGTCGACACGCTCGCCGACCAGGGGTTCACCACGACGCTGCTCGCCCACTGGGCGCGCGATCGCCGCGCGCTCACGCTCGAGGCCGCGGTCCGCCTGGTCACCGCGGTGCCCAGCACCCTCTACGGCCTCGGCCAGCGCGGGCAATTGCGCGTCGGCTGGGCCGCCGACGTCGTGCTGTTCGACGAAGCGCGCCTCGGCCTGCAGCGCACCGAATTGGTGCGCGACCTCCCCGGCGGCGCCGCGCGTCTCATTCAGCGTCCGCTCGGCATCACGCACGTGCTGGTCAACGGCGCCGTGCTGGTCGACGATGGCGCCCAGACCGACGCGCGCAGCGGCCGCGTGCTGCGCGGCGCCTGACAGGGATCGCCTTGAAAACCCGACAGGTCGCAACTATGAAGAAGCCCGCGTTGCCCATGATTCGTCCGGTCGAGTGGCGCAATGGCGCCGTCGTCCTGCTCGATCAGCGTCTGCTGCCGTTGCAGGAAGTCTACCGCGTCTATCGCGACCACCGCGACGTGGCACGCGCGATCAAGGACATGGTGGTGCGCGGCGCGCCCGCCATCGGCGTCGCGGCGGCCATGGGCATCGCGCTCGGCATGGCGCAGGCGAGCGACAGCGATCAGGCGCGCGCCTTCGATCGTATCGCGCGGCGCTTCGCGGCGACCCGGCCGACGGCGGTGAACCTCTTCTGGGCGATCGAGCGCATGCGGCGCGCCCTGGCGCGCGCGCGCGGCCGCAGCCCCGAAGTGGTGCGCGAGATCCTGCGCCAGGAGGCGGTGGCGATCTACCACGAGGACATCGCCAGCAACCGCGCGCTCGGCGCGCACGGCGCCGGCCTGCTGAAGCCGCGCACGACGGTGCTGACGCACTGCAACGCCGGTGCGCTGGCCACCGCCGGCTACGGCACCGCGCTGGGCGTCATCCGCGCCGCGCAGGAGGCAGGCAAGCAGATTGCCGTGATCGCCGCCGAAACACGGCCGTTCCTGCAGGGCGCGCGTCTGACCGCCTGGGAGCTGAAGAAGGATCGCGTGCCGGTGACGCTGATCACCGACAACATGGTCGGCCACGTCATGAAGCGCGGCACGGTCGGCGCGGTGATCGTCGGCGCCGACCGCGTCGCCGCCAACGGCGACGTCGCCAACAAGATCGGCACCTACGGCGTGGCGGTGATCGCCGCGCGGCACCGGATTCCGTTCTATGTCGCGGCGCCGACCTCGACGGTCGATCTCGCCTGCGCGGACGGCGACGCGATCCCGATCGAGGAGCGCGCGGTGCGCGAGGTGACGCATCTCGGCGACGCGCAGATTGCGCCGAGCGGCATCAAGGTGATGAACCCGGCGTTCGACGTCACGCCGCACACGCTGGTGACGGCGATCATCACCGAGCGCGGCGTCGCGCGCGCGCCCTACACGCGCTCGCTGGCGCGGATGCTGGGCGGCGAGACGCGCGACGTCCGCCGGCGCGCCAGCCGCTCGTAACCGCTCCGCGCCCTACTGCCAGATCACCTGGCGCAGATCGGCCTGGCCGGCGCGCTCCTTGCCGAGGCGATCCACCGGGCGGTTCTGCGCGTCGACGAAGACCAGCTTCGGATCCCACTCGCGCGCCTCGGTGTCGGTCATCCACCCGAAGGTGGCGATGATCACCAGGTCGCCGGCACGCGCCTTGTGCGCCGCGGCACCGTTGATGCACACCACCCCCGAGCCGGGCTGTCCGCGCAACGCGTAGGTGCGGAAGCGCTCGCCGTTGGTGACGTTCCAGATCTCGACTTCCTGGTTCGGCCAGATGTCCGCGCGCTCGAGCAGGTCGGCGTCGATCGTCACGCTGCCCTCGTAATGCAGATCGGCGCCGGTGACGGTGGCGCGGTGGATCTTGCTGCGCAGCATGTTGCGATGCATGGGAATCCTCCTGGCCTCAGGCTGGGCTGGCGGTGAGTACGGCGTTGTCGATCAGGCGCGTGCGGCCGACGAACACGGCCAGCGCGAGCAGGGCCGGACGCTCGAGCGCGTCCGTCGGTTCAAGGCTGTCGGCGTCGACCAGCTCGGCGTAGTCGACGCGCGCCAACGGTTCCGCCGCCAGGACGGTGGTCGCGGCGGCGAGCACGTCCGCGGCGCGGCGCGCGCCGCCGAGGTAGGCCGTACGCGCGGCGGCGAGCGCGCGCGACAGGCAGCGCGCCGCGACGCGCTCGTCAGCCGCCAGGTAGGCGTTGCGCGAGCTCATCGCGAGGCCGTCGGCCTCGCGCACGATCGGCATGCCGACCACCTCGACGCCCATGTCGAGATCGGCCGCCATGCGCCGCAGCACGGCGAGTTGCTGATAGTCCTTCTCGCCGAAGACTGCGACGTGCGGCCGCACCGCGTTGAACAGCTTGGTGACGACGGTGGTCACGCCGCGAAAGTGCCCGGGACGCGAGCGGCCGCAGAGACCGGCCGTCATCTTGGTCACCGCCACCTCGGTCTGGAAGCCGGCCGGGTACATCACCTCGGCGGTTGGCAGGTACAGCACGTCGACGCCGGCGCCGGCGAGCGCGGCGCGATCGCGTGCGAGGTCGCGCGGATAGGCGGCGAGATCCTCGCGCGGTCCGAACTGCATCGGGTTGACGAAGATCGACGCGACGCAGGTGTCGGCGCGCCGGCGCGCCTCGGCCACCAGGCTGAGGTGCCCGTCGTGCAGATACCCCATGGTTGGCACCAGGCCGATGCGCCGCCCGGCGGTGCGGGTGGCGTCGGCCCAGGCCTGCATGGCGGCCGGCGTGGCGATCTCGCGCACCGGCTCAGCCCTTCGCGGCCGCTTCCTTCGCCGGCACGGTGGCGAGCGAGGTGAAGCTGTGCGCCGCGCTGGGGAACGCCGCGCCGCGCACCTCGCTGGCATAGCTCTCGACCGCCTCGCGCGCCGCCGTCCACAGATCGGCGTAGCGCTTGGCGAAGCGCGGTGCGGTGCGCTCGCCGAGCCCGAGCACGTCGTGCAGCACGAGGATCTGCCCGTCGCAGTGCGGGCCGGCGCCGATGCCGATGGTCGGAATCTCCAGGCGCGCGGTGATGTCGGCGGCGAGGTCGAGCGGAATGCCCTCCAGCACGATGGCGAAGGCACCGGCTGCCTCGACCGCGAGCGCGTCATCGATCAGGCGCTCGCGCTGTCCCGGCGCCTGACCGCGCTTGCGGCCCTGCACCTTGTGGCCGCCCATGCGGTGCACCGACTGCGGCGTCAGGCCGATGTGGCCCATCACCGGAATGTCCACCGAGGCGATGCGCGCGATGGTCTCCGCGACCGCGGCGCCGCCCTCGAGCTTCACCGCCTCGGCACCGCCGTCCTTGATCAGGCGCCCGGCGTTGGCGACCGCGTCGGTCGGGCTGACCTGGTACGACAGGAACGGCAGGTCGGCGACCAGCAGCGCGCGCCGTCGGCCGCGCGCCACCATGCGCGTGTGGTAGACCATCTCGTCCATGGTCACCGGCAGCGTGGTGTCGAAGCCCTGCACCACCATGCCGAGCGAGTCGCCGACCAGCAGCAGGTCGACACCCGCCTGGTCGGCGATGCGCGCGAAGGGAAAATCGTACGCTGTCAGGGCGACGATCGGCCGGCCGGTGGCCTTGGCCTTGACGATCTCGGGTACGGTAACTTTCTGCTCCATCGGAAAGCCCTCCGAGACCGAGTGCCGGAGGGCTGCTCCAAGAGCAGGGACGGTGCGGTCGACGTGTCGCTGGTCCGCTTCGAGCTTGGTGAGTCGGGTACAGGTTCCCGCTCGGCTCGCTGCGGGGCGTGACGGCGATCAGCCCGCAATTGCCTTCCGTCTCGGTCCAGTTATCTGGATCCAAGCGGTATGTAGTGTTGGACGCCTTGTCCCATCTCGTGGATCTCGCGCATGAGATCCGCGGTCTCCTCGGAGTGCGCGACGAAGTCGATCTCCGAGCAGTTCACCACGAGCAGGGGAGTCTCCTCATAATGAAAGAAAAAGTCCTTGTACGCCTCTGCGACGCGCCGGACGTATTCCGGCGTGACGTGTCGTTCGTAGTCGCGTGATCGTTTCCGTAATCGAGCCATAAGCACATCTGCACGCGCTTGCAAGTACACCACGAGATCGGGCTTGGGGATGCGCGCCCCGAGCATGTGGTAGAGCTGCCGGTAGAGCGCGAGCTCATCGGGGTCGAGGTTGATCTGCGCGAAGATGTGATCCTTGGCGAACAGGTAGTCCGCCACCAGGCTCTGCCGGAACAGCTCCTGCTGGGCGAGCTCCTGCTGCTGGCGGAAGCGCGTCAGCAGAAAGAACATCTGCGCCTGGAAGGCGTGCTTGTCGGGGTCGTCGTAGAAGCGGCGCAGGAACGGGTTGTCGTCGACCTGTTCGAGCACCATGCGCGCCTGCCACTCGTCGGCAATGAGCCGCGCGAGGGTGGTCTTTCCGACACCGATGGGGCCCTCGACGACGATGTAGCGTGTCTTGGTCAGGGCGCGCTCCCGCAGGCGAGGGGCGAGTAGCATGGCCCCCCCGGGGAGTCCAGATTGCGCCGTGACGCGCGCGCTCGCTGGTCAGGTGCTGACCGTCGGCATCCCCGGCGCGACGCTGACGCGCGGCGTGCAACGCGCGCTGGCGCGCCTCGCGCCGGGCGGCGTGGTGTTGTTCGCGCGCAACGCCGTCGATCCGCCGCAGCTCGCGGCGCTCACCGCGGCGCTGCACGCGCTGCCATCGCGGCCGTTGATCGGCATCGATCAGGAGGGCGGCCGCGTGCAGCGCCTGCCGGCGCCGTTCACGCGCTTCCCGAGCGCCGCCGCCATCGGCCGTGCCGGCGCCGGCGCGACGCGCGCCGCAGGCGTCGCGATCGGACGCGAGCTGCGCGCGGCAGGCATCGACATCGACTACGCGCCGGTGCTCGACGTGCGCACCGCGGGCGGCGACGACGTGGTGGGCGACCGCGCCTTCGCCGCCGATGCCCGGCGCGCCGCGACCTTGGCGGTCGCCTTTCTACGCGGACTGCGCGCCGCCGGCGTGCTTGCCTGCGGCAAGCATTTCCCGGGACACGGCGCCGCCGACGCCGACTCGCACCTGCGCCTGCCGACCGTGCGCCGCGGCCGCGCCGCACTGGCGCGGCGGGAGCTGCTGCCATTCCGCGCGGCCATCGCTGCCGGCATCCCGCTGCTGATGGCCGCGCACGTGCGCTACCCGGCCCTCGACCGGCGGCGCTGCGCGACGCTCTCGCCGGCCATCGTCACCACGCTGCTGCGGGCTCGCCTGCGCTTCGACGGCGTCGTGGTCAGCGACGATCTCGCCATGGGCGCGATCCGCAACACCCTCGACGCGCCGCGGGCCGCGGTCGCCGCGCTGCGCGCCGGGGTCGATTGGCTGCTGCTCTGCGGTGCGCTCGGCGAGGCCCAGCGCGTCGCCGATCAGCTCGTCGCCACCGCGCTCGCCGACCCGCGCTTTGCCGCCCGCCTGCGCCAAGCGGCGGCGCGCGTCGCCGCGCTGCACTCCCTGCGACGGCCCGCGCGCGCGCCGCTGGCGTTTCCGGTCGCGGCGCATCTCCGACTGGTCGAGCGGATACGCGCCGTGGCGACCAACGCGGCGGCTTGCTAGGTCTCGCCAGGTGAAGAAGGAGACCACGCACGATCGCGACGTGGCGGTGAACCGCCGCGCCCGCCACGAGTTCCACATCGACGAGACCTTCGAAGCCGGCATCGCCCTGATGGGCAGCGAAGTGAAGGCCCTGCGCGCCGGCAAGGCCAACCTCAAGGACAGCTTCGGCCGCGTCGAGAACGGCGAAGTCTGGCTGTGGAACGCGCACATCAGTCCCTACGGGCCCGCCTCGCAGTTCGGCCACGAGCCGACCCGGACCCGCAAGCTCTTGCTGCACCGCGAGGAGATCGCCCGCCTGCACGGCAAGGTGAAGGAGAAGGGGCTCACGCTGGTGCCGCTGCGCCTCTACTTCAAGAACGGGCGCGCCAAGGTCGAGCTCGGCCTGGCGCGCGGCAAGAAGCAGCACGACAAGCGCGACGCCATCCGCGAGCGCGAGGTGAAACGGGAGATCGACCGCGCCCTGGCCTCGCGGCGTCGCGGGTGAGCTTGCACCCGGCGGCGAGCCCGACCTAGACGGACGGGAAAGAGGAGATGCGATGAGCAAGGACGATCCCATCAGCCGAGCGCTCGACGGCGACATCGTCATGGCGCACGAGCGTTTCGTCGAGGCGATGGAAGCGCGCCTGCCGACCCTCGAGCTGGCGTCGAAGGAACGCTACTTCGCCGTGCTGACCATCCTGATCGGCAAGCTGGAAACCGCCGAGAAGTCGATGCAGGAGGTGCTGGTGGAGATGATGGCCGAGGCCGGCCGCCACCTGATGGAAGAGATGAGCGCGCGCCGCTGACGGCGCGGATCAGTTGGTCGGCACCGCCGTCGCCGTGTTCTGCGATGTCGGCGTCGCCGGCACGTCGCCGGGGAACACCAGGTCGCCGCCGCAGGCGCTCAGCGCGCCGAGCAGACAGGCGAGCAGCGACAGCGCAGCGATCAGGTGCAGGGCGGCGGCGCGGGATGAGGTCGGCGTCATGCGTGGGTTCTCGGCGCAGCGTCACCGAGAATGGCGACGACCGCTGTCTGAATCGGTTCTCCTGTCACAACGATCTCCGATCGGTCAACAAAGGCGTTCAGCTCGCTGCGCACGCCGAACTCGCCGGGCAGATACACGCCCGGCTCGACCGAGAAGCAGGTGCCGGGCAGCAGCCGGCGCGTGTCCGGCGTCTCGAAGCCATCGATGTTGGCGCCGTTGCCGTGCACCTCGACACCGATCGAATGGCCGGTGCGATGCACGAACTGCGGCCCATACCCGGCCGCTTCGATGACGCCGCGGGTCGCGGCATCGACGTCACAGCCGCGCAGCGGCGTGCCGTCGGCGAGCCCGCGACGCGCCGCCGCGACGCCGGCGTCGCGCGCCCGGCGCACGACGTCGAACACCGCCGCATGGCGCTCCGGCACCGCGCGGCCGACATAGCCAGTCCAGGTGATGTCGGCGTAGACGCCGTCGGGCTCCTTCGCCCAGAGGTCGATGAGGACGAACTCACCGGCGCCGATCGACCGCCCCGCGGCGGGCGTCTCGTAATGCGGATCGGCGCTGTGCGGGCCGGCGGCGACGATCGGGGGGTGATGGGTGACCAGGCCGTCCTGCGCGAAGCGCTCCAACAGGAAGCGCTGCACGCCGCCCTCGTCGCAGGGCCGGCCGGCGCGGCAGCGGGCGCCGATCTCGGCGAAGGCCGCGTCCACCGCCGCGCGCACCGCGCGCGCGGCGCGGCAGTGGCTGGCGTACTGCGCCGCGCTCCACACCGCCTCGAAGCGCTGCACCAGGTCGGCCGCGGTCCGTACCTCGACGCCGCAGCCGCGCACCAGCTCGACCGTACCGGCGTCGACCCGTGCGACGTACGGCACGGCGTTGAGCGGCGAGTACTGCATGGCAACGGTGCGCAGGCCGGCGAGCATCTCCGCCAGGCCGGCGTGCAACTCCTGCCAGGTGCGATAGACGCGCATCGCGCCGGGGAGTCCGCGCAAGGCGGCGGGCTCGACTGCCGACACCAGGCCGCGCGGGGCGCCGGCGGTCGGGACCAGGTAGAACCAGCGCCGCGTCGCCAGGCGGTCGCCGAGCTCGAGGATGCGCGCCGCGATCGGATCGCTGCCGCGGAAGTCGCAGAACAGCCAGGCGTCGAGCCCCTCTTCCGCCACGGCGGCCTGCATGGCCGCCAGTCGATCCGCCTGCATGTGCGGTGACGCTACCGGAACGGATCGACTCGGTCCAAGCCCGCCGGAGCAGGTGACGGCGGGCAGTCTGGTACGCGGCGGCGGTCCGCGTTACCCTCGCTGCCGGTCGCGTGTCGCCATGCCTGCCGCCTTCGTTCCCAGACTGGTCAACCCGCCGTTCGGCGATCCCGGCCTCTACGTCGGACTGCGCCACCAGGGCCGCGCGATGCTCTTCGACCTCGGCCGCCTCGACCGCCTGCCGGCCGCGGCGCTGATCAAGCTCACGCACGTCTTCGTGTCGCACACGCACATGGACCACTTCATCGGCTTCGACCACCTACTGCGCGTCCTGCTGGCGCGCGAGGTGCACATCGCGCTGTTCGGGCCGCCCGGCATCATCGCCAACGTGCGCGGCAAGCTGGCCGGCTACACCTGGAACCTCATCGACAGCTACCCGTTCGAGCTCACCGTGCACGAGGTGCACCCCGACCGCATCGAGGCCGTGCACCTCCCGGCGCGCACCGCCTTCACCCCCGAGCCGCTGCCGGCGCAACCGTTCGACGGCACGCTGGTCGACACCGACACCCTCCGCGTCAGCACCGCGCACCTCGATCATCGCATCCCCTGCCTCGGCTTCGCGCTGACCGAAAAGACGCGCCTGAACGTCCGCGCCGAGGCGCTGGACGAGCTCGGCGTGCCGCCGGGTCGCTGGCTGAACCGACTGAAGGACGCGGTGCGCGCCGGCGAACCGGACGACACCCCGCTGATCGCCGAGTGGCGCGAGCAGGGCGCGGCGCGCACGGCGCAGTTCACCGTCGGCGCGCTGCGCGACCGGCTGCTGGTGGCGACGCGCGGCCAGAAGCTCGCCTACGTCGTCGACACCCTGTTCAGCCAGGCGAACCTCGAGCGCATCGGCGCGCTGGCGCGCGACGCCGACGTCTTCTTCTGCGAGTCGCTGTTCCTCGACGCCGACCGCGACCAGGCGAGCAAGCGCTACCACCTGACCGCGCGCCAGGCGGCGACGCTGGCCCGCGCCGCCGGCGTCGCGCGCCTGGAAACCTTCCACTTCTCCTCGCGCTACGACCGCGACCCGGCGCCGCTGCGCGCCGAGGCGCAGGCGGTCTTCCGCGGCGAGCTGCCGCCCGACGTCCCGGGCTGAGCCGTGTCGCTGAACGACGAGGCGCGCGCGTTTCTCGACCGGCATGCGGTCGCCCACCTGGCGACCGCCGGCGCCGACGGCGCCCCGCACGTCGTACCGCTGTGCTACGCGCGCCTCGGCGACGCGCTCTACTTCGTCGCCGACGACAAGCCGAAACGGCACGGGCCGCGCGGCCTGCGCCGGCTGGCCAACATCGCCGAGAATCCGCGCGTCGCACTGGTGGTCGACGACTACGACGACGCCTGGCAGCGGCTCGCCTACCTGCTGGTGCACGCCGACGCGGCCGCGGTCACCGACGCCGCGGAATATGCCGCCGCGTTGGCGGCGCTGCGCGCGCGCTACGCCCCCTATCGACGCATGCCGCTCGGCGTCGCCACCCATCCGATGGTGCGGCTGCAGCCGCGTCGCTGGCACCTGTGGCGCATCGACGAGGGCCGGTTGCGCTGACCGATCGCATCAGGTGTATTCGCGCCATGCGGTGTGGAACGGTGCGGAATGGTGTGTGGATCGGCGCGCTCCTGGTGCTGCTCGCGGGATCGCTGAACAGCGGCTGCTTCCGCCAGGTGCGCAGCGCCGGCCCCGCGCCGAGCGCGGCGGGCGGCACCGCGACAGGTGAGTTCACCACACACGCCCTCCCCGTCTACCGCCTGGCGACCAGCGAGGTGCTGGTCGACTCGCCGTCGCGCCTGGTGGTGTTCCAGGTACGCCTGGAGGGCGGCGACAGCAGCTACGCCTTCACGCCGCGCGATCTCACCATCGCACTGCCCGACGGCACCCAGGCGGTCATCTTCGACCAGGCGCGCGCCGTCGAGTTGCTGCGCCGCACCACCATCGCCAACGCCGACTTCAGCTATCTGCAGCGCGACGGCCACGTGCCGGGCGGCATCGCCCCCTATTCGCGCCAGCCGATCGCCGAGATGGTGGCCAGCCGCCTGTTGAGCGAGGGCTCGTTCGGCGCCGGCGAGGCGCTGCAGGGCTATGTCGTGGCGGACGTCGGCACCGCGCGCATGTCGCTCGACGGCACCGTCGTCGAGGTCACCGCGCGCCGGCTGCCGGATGCCGCGCCGACCCGTGCCACCTTCGTCCTCGCCACCGCACCAGCGGTCGGGGCAACGCGCTGAACATGGCCGCACCGACCAGCGATCGCGTCGCCTGGCTGGAGGGCGTGCTGCGCGCGGGCTTCTCGCCCGAACACCTCAGCGTCGAGGACGAGAGCCATCTGCACCGCGGGCATGCCGGCGCCGCCGGCGGCGGCGGACACTTCCGCGTCTGCATCGTCGCCGCCGCCTTCCGCGGCCAGAATCAGGTGGCGCGCCAGCGCGCCGTCTACGCCCTGCTCGGCGACGCGATGCGCAGCACCATCCACGCCCTCGCGCTGCGCACGCTGACGCCGGAGGAGTGGGCGGCCTCGCCGCGCGGCTGATGCCCGTCGACGGCTGGGTTGCGCACGGCGACCTCCGCCTGCACTACCTCGACTGGGGCCCCCCGGGGCGGCCGCCGGTGGTGTTGTTGCACGGCGGCTCGGCGCACGCGCACTGGTGGGACTTCACCCTCCCCTATCTCGCCGACCGCTACCGCTGCATCGCGCTCGACCTGCGCGGCCACGGCGACAGCGGCCGGCCGGCCGACGGCGACTACAGCCTCGCCGCGCACGCCGCTGACGCGCTGGCACTGTTCGATGCGCTCGACCTGCACCGCCCGGCCCTGATCGGTCATTCGTTCGGCGGCTTCGTCGCAATGGTGCTGGCCGGCCAGGCCCCCGATCGCCTTGCCGCGCTGGCGCTGGTCGACAGCCGCGCCCGCATCGGCGTACGCAGCGCCCGCTTGCTGGAGGCGCTGCGCAAGCTGCCACATCCCCGCTGGGCCACTCGCGAGGAGGCAATCACCCGCTTTCGCCTGCTGCCCGCCGACACCACCGCCGCCCCCGAGGTGCTGGCGCAGGTCGCCGAACACGGCCTGGCGCTGGATACGAACGGCACCTGGTCGCTCAAGTTCGATCGCCGCGCCCTCGCCGGCGCCGGCGCGCAGGATCTGGCGCCGCACCTCACCGCGCTGCGCTGCCCGGTGCTGGCGGTGCGCGCCGCGTCGAGCGCCATCGTCGGCCCAGAAGCGATGGCCGAGTACCGGACCGCCGTGCCGCACGTCGAGTTGGCGGAGATCGCCGATGCCCACCACCACGTCATGCTCGATCAGCCGCAGGCGTTGGCGCGCGTGCTGGGCGATTTCCTCGACCGCACCTTCCGCTGACGAGCCGCGGCCGGCCTACCAACGCCCTGCGCCATGCGCTAGTCCTTGCCGCGCATGGCGCATCGCAGCGACGTGATCGAGGTGCGCGGCGTGCGCACCCGTCTCCTGAAGGGCGGTCGCGGCCAGCCGCTGCTCGTCCTGCACCCGGAATTCGGCGCCGGATTGTGGGCGCCGTATCATGATGCGTTGGCGGCGCGCTTCCACGTGCTGGCGCCCGATCATCCCGGCTTCGGCGGCAGCGAGCGGCCGAATTGGCTCGACCACATCGACGACCTGGTCTTCCACTACATCGACCTGCTCGATCAGCTCGGCATCGAGCGCGCGGCGATCGCCGGGTGCTCGCTCGGAGGATGGATCGCGGCGGCGTTCGCCATCGCCCACCCGGAACGCGTCGAACGCCTGGTGCTCGCGGCGCCGGCCGGGGTGAAGGTCGACGGCGTGCCGCGCTACGACTATTTCGCCAACCCGATCGAGGACGTGCTGACCCACCTCTTCCACGATCCGGCGCGCGCCGCGCAGATCCTGCCGGAGGAGTACGGCGCCGAGGTGGTGGTGCGCGGCTACCACGAGCTGACCACGCTGGCGCGGCTGTCGTGGAATCCGTACCTCTACGACCCGAAGCTGCAGCAACGCCTGCCGCGCGTCCGCACACCGACCCTGCTGCTGTGGGGGGCCGAGGACGCCGTCCTGCCGCCGCCGCACGCCGACGCCTGGGCGGCGCTGCTGCCCTACGCGACGCTGCGCCTGCTCACCGCCTGCGGTCATCTGGCACCATTCGAGCAGGCCGACGCCTGCGCGCGCCACACCATCGAGTTCCTCAGCGCCTGATGCAGTTCTTCTACTTCCACCTGATGCCGTGGCCGCACCTGCCGCGCGACTTCGACCGCGCCTACGATTCGGCCTGGGTGACGCTGCCGAATCGGCTCTACGATCCGAAGCGCGGGCATCGGCTCTACAACGAGTACCTCGACGAGCTCGAGTACGCGGAAGCGCTCGGCTTCGACGGCGTCTGCGTCAACGAGCACCACCAGAACGCCTACGGCACCATGCCATCGCCCAACCTGATGGCGGCGGCCCTGGTGCGCCGCACGCGGCGCGTCAAGCTCGCCATCCTCGGCAACGCCATCGGCCTGCGCGACCATCCGCTGCGCGTCGCCGAGGAGATCGCGATGCTCGACGTGCTGTCGGGCGGCCGCGTCATCTCCGGCTTCGTGCGCGGCATCGGCTGCGAGCACCTGTCGCTCGGTATCGACCCGACCCACTCGCGCGCACGCTTCTACGAGGCGCACGATCTGATCCTGCGCGCCTGGACCGAGCCCGGGCCGTTCACCTTCGAGGGCGACCACTTCCGCGTCCGCTACGCCAACATCTGGCCGCGCCCGCTGCAGCGCCCGCACCCGCCGGTCTGGCTGCCGTCGCAGGGCAGCCCGGAAACCATCACCTTCGGGGCGCGGCACCGCTATCCGTTCGTCAGCGTCTTCACCCCGTATGCCAACGCCCGCCGCCTGCTGACCGAGTATCGCGACGCAGCGGAGCGCGAGGGCTACCGGGCCAAACCGGCGCAGCTCGGCTTCGCCGTGCCGACCTACGTGGCGCGTACCGACGCCGAGGCGCGGCGCGACGCCAAGCCACACATCCTGTGGCTGTTCCGCCGCGGCCTGAAGATCCCGCCGCATTTCCTCGCGCCGCCCGGCTATCTGAGCGAGGACACCCTGCGCCGCTTCCTGCTCGCCGGCGTGAAGCCGCCGAGCGAGCTGAGCTTCGAGGAGCTCGAGCGCGACGGCTACATCCTGGTCGGCAGCCCGGCGACGGTGCGCGACCGACTGAAGGAGATCGAGCGCGACCTCGGCATCGGGGTCTTCGTCGGCTGCGGGCGCATCGGCGACATGTCGCACGCCAAGGCGACGCGCAGCGCCGCGCTCTTCGCGCGCCAGGTGATGCCGCACTTCCGCCCGCGCCGCGGCGCCGCGGCGGGACGGGGAGCGCGCCGGCGATGACCGACTTCGTCGACGAAGCGGCGCGGCGCACGCCGGTACGGGCGCGCACACAGGTGCTGGTGGTGGGCGGCGGCAGCGCCGGTGCCGCCGCCGCCATCGCCGCGGCGCGCCAGGGGGCCGACACCATGCTGGTCGAGCGCAGCGGCGGGCTCGGCGGCCTGGCCACCGGCGGCCTGATCATCCTGCTGCTGACGCTCGACGACGGCGACGGCGAACAGGTGATTGCCGGACTCTGCCAGGAGGTGGTCGATCGCATCGCCGCCCGCGGCGGCGTCTTCCACCCGCCGCGCGGCGAGTGGGGCTCGCGCGACGAGGCGAAGATCGAGAGCTACCGGCGGTGGGGCCTGGTGTGGGGCTCGGGCCCGCACCGGGTGCGCTACTCGGTCGCCTACGACCCGGAGGAGCTGCGCTTCGCCCTCAACGAAATGGTCGAGGCCAGCGGCGCACGGCTGCTGCTGCACGCCTGGGGCTGCGAGCCGCTACGCGACGGCGACCGGCTGACCGGCGTGGCGTTCCAGAGCAAGGCCGGCCGCTTCGCGGTGCTCGCCGACGTGGTCATCGACGCGACCGGTGACGGCGACTTGTTCGCCGCCGCCGGCGCGCCGTTCGAGCTCGAGAAGGTGCTGCCGTGGCTGTGGTTCCGCATGGGCGGCGTCGAGGACATCGACGGCGCCCTGGACGACGGCGGCTGGTTCTTCCGCACCGTCGGCGACGGCCAGGTGCTGCTGCCGTGGGGCGCCACCGAGCGCATCCTGCGCAAGATCGACGCCACCGATCCGGCCGACCTGACGCTCGCCGAGGTCGAGTGCCGCAAGATGGTGATGCGCGAGGTCGACCGCCTGCGCGCCGAGGTACCGCAGTTCCGCCGTGCGCACCTGTGCGACATCGCGACGCAGCTCGGCATCACCGAGAGCCGCCGCCTGATCGGTGAATACGTGCTGCGCCGCGAGGATGCCGGCAAGCCGTTCGACGACGCGATCGGCATCACCGGGCACTGGACCAGCTACGGGACGCGCTACTGGATTCCGTATCGCTGCCTGCAGGTGCCGGCATTCGCCAACCTACTGGCGGCGGGGCGCTGTATCTCGGTGGACCACCGCGTCCATCACGCCACCAAGGAGATTCCGGCCTGCATGGTCACCGGCCAGGCGGCCGGCACGGCGGCCGGACTGGCGGTCGCCGCCGGCCTCACGCCGCGTCAGGTCGATGCCGACGCCCTGCGCGATACCTTGCGGCGAGCCGGCGCGATCGTGTAGGCGCCGGTCGGTGTCGCGTATCGAATCCAAGATCCGGCCGAGCGACGCGGCCTTCGAGACCAACCGTCAGCGCATGGCGGGCCTGGCGGAGGAGCTGCGCGCGCGGCGCGGCGCCGCGCAGGCCGGCGGCCCCGAGGACGCCCGCCGCAAGCACACCGAGCGCGGCAAGCTGCTGCCGCGCGAGCGCGTCGAGGCGCTGCTCGACCCGGGCACCGCCTTCCTCGAGCTGTCGCCGCTGGCGGCGTACGGTCTCTACGGCGGCGACGCGCCGGCGGCCGGCATCATCACCGGCATCGGCACCATCCAGGGTCGCCAGGCGGTCGTCGTCGCCAACGACGCGACGGTCAAGGGCGGCACCTACTTCCCGCTGACGGTGAAGAAGCACCTGCGGGCGCAGGAGGTGGCGCTGGAGAACCGGCTGCCCTGCGTCTACCTGGTCGACTCGGGTGGCGCCTTCCTGCCGCTGCAGGCCGACATCTTCCCGGATCGCGAGCACTTCGGCCGCATCTTCTACAACCAGGCGCGCCTGTCGGCGCTCGGCGCGGCGCAGGTCGCGGTGGTGATGGGCTCCTGCACGGCCGGCGGCGCCTACGTGCCGGCGATGTCGGACGAGACGGTGATCGTGCGCGGCACCGGCACCATCTTCCTCGGCGGCCCGCCGCTGGTGAAAGCGGCGACCGGCGAGGAAGTGACCGCCGAGGAGCTCGGCGGCGGCGACGTCCACACGCGCATCTCCGGCGTCGCCGACCATCTCGCCGCCGACGACCGCGACGCGATCGCGATCACCCGCCGCATCTTCGCCAATCTCGGCGCGCCGCCGCTGCCGTCGCTGGAGCCCGACGCGCCGGAGGATCCCGCCTACGACCCGGCCGAGCTGTACGGCATCATCCCGGCCGACCCGCGCATTCCGTACGAGATCCGCGAGCTCATCGCGCGGCTGGTCGATGGCAGCCGCCTGCACGAGTTCAAGCCGCTCTACGGCCAGACCCTGGTCACCGGCTTTGCGCGCATCCACGGCTATCCGGTCGGCATCGTCGCCAACAACGGCGTGCTGTTCTCCGAGTCGGCGCTGAAGGGCACGCACTTCATCGAGCTCTGCTGCCAGCGCCGCGTCCCCCTGCTCTTCCTTCAGAACATCACCGGCTTCATGGTCGGCAAGCGCTACGAGCACGGCGGCATCGCGCGCGACGGCGCCAAGCTGGTGCACGCGGTGGCGACCGCGGCGGTGCCGAAGCTCACCGTGCTGGTCGGCGCGTCGAACGGCGCCGGCAACTACGGCATGTGCGGCCGCGCCTACAGCCCGCGCTTCCTGTTCAGCTGGCCGAACTCGCGCATCTCGGTGATGGGCGGCGAACAGGCGGCGAGCACGCTGCTCACCGTCAAGCTGCAGCAGCTGGCGGCGCGCGGCGAGACGATGAGCGACGAGGAGCAGGCGCGCTTCACGGCGCCGATCCGCGCCAAGTACGAGGACGAGGGCAGTCCCTACTACGCCAGCGCGCGGCTGTGGGACGACGGCATCCTCGACCCGATCGAGACACGCGACGCACTCGGCCTGGCCCTGGCCGCCTGCGCCAACGCACCGATCCCGGAGACGCGGGTCGGCGTCTACCGCATGTAGGTCCGCCGATGCGGCGCGTGCTCATCGCCAACCGCGGCGAGATCGGCGTGCGCATCGCGCGCGCCTGCCGCGAAGCCGGCCTGTCGCCGGTCGCGGTCTACTCCGAGGCCGACGCGAACGCCGCGCACGTGCGGGCTGCCGACGCCGCCGTCTGCGTCGGGCCGCCGCCGAGTCGCGACAGCTACCTGAAGATCGACGCGCTGCTCGACGCCGCGCGCCGGCTCGGCGCCGACGCCGTGCATCCGGGCTATGGCTTCCTGGCCGAGAGCGCCGAGTTCGCCGGCGCCGTCACCTCCGCCGGGCTGACCTTCGTCGGGCCGCCGGTCGAGGCGATCGCGGTGATGGGCGACAAGACGCGCGCCCGCAGCACCGTCGCCGCCGCCGGCGTGCCGGTGGTTCCGGCGATCGAGGACCTGCCCGCCGATGCCGCGGATGCACAACGCGCCGCCGACGGGCTCGGCTATCCACTGCTGATCAAGGCGGCGGCCGGCGGTGGCGGCAAGGGGATGCGCGTCGTGCGCGCCAGCGGCGACTTCGCCGCCGCGCGCGAGGCGGCGGCGCGTGAAGCGCTGTCGGCGTTCGGCGACGGGCGGATCTTCCTCGAGCGCTACTTCGAGCGCGCTCGCCACGTCGAGGTGCAGGTGCTCGCCGACGCGCACGGGACGACGCTGCACCTCGGCGAGCGCGAGTGCTCGATCCAGCGCCGGCACCAGAAGATCGTCGAGGAGACGCCGTCGCCGGGGGTGAGCGGGACGCTGCGCGAGCGGCTGACCATGGCCGCGGTCGCGGCGGCGCGCAGCGTCGGCTACGTAAGCGCCGGCACGGTCGAGTTCCTGGTCACCGACGCCGGCGACTTCTACTTCCTGGAGATGAACACGCGCCTGCAGGTCGAGCACCCGATCACCGAGTGGGTGAGCGGCGTCGACCTGGTACACGCGCAATTGCGCATCGCCGCCGGTGAGCGCCTGACCTGGACCCAGGCCGACCTGCTGCCGCGCGGCCACGCTATCGAGTGCCGCGTCTACGCCGAGGATCCGGCGCAGCACTTCCTCCCCAGCCCAGGTCGCATCCTGTTCCTGCGCGAGCCCCAGGGGCCGGGGTTGCGGGTCGACTCGGGCATCAGCGCGGGCGGCGAGGTGACGGTGCACTACGACCCGATGCTGGCCAAGCTGTCGGCGTGGGGCGCGACGCGCGACGCGGCCCGGCTGCGCCTCATCGAGGGGTTGCGCGACTACGCGGTGCTCGGCGTGACCACCAACATCGCCTTCCTGGTCGACGTGCTCGCGCACCCGGCATTCGCCGCCGGCGCAACGCATACGCACTTCATCGACGAGCATCTGCGCGCGTGGCAGCCGGCCGCGCCGGACGCCGAGCTGGCGGCGCTCGCCGCCGCGCTGCACGGCGTGCTGGCGCCGGCGGCGGCCAGTGGCGGCGGAACGCGCGAGCGTGCCGCCTCCCCGTGGCAGACGCTCGGCGCTTGGCGGCTGGGCGGAGCGGGCTGATGCACAGCACCTATCAGCTCGGCGCCCGCCACCTGCACGTCGGCCTGCGGCGCGAGGGCGCCGGGCGCTTCGAGGCCACGACCGACAGCGGCGTACAGCAGGTCGACGCGGCGCTGGTCGACGGGCACACCGTCCAGCTGTGCATCGGCGACGCGGTGCATGTCGCACACGTCGTGCGGGT
Source organism: Deltaproteobacteria bacterium (assembly GCA_033764095.1). Lineage (GTDB taxonomy): Bacteria > Desulfobacterota > Binatia > HRBIN30 > CADEER01 > JBDTMT01. Next base: position 51,276 of record JANRJF010000255.1, read on the forward strand.
CGGCGCGGTGGCGCACGTCTGGCTCGCCGGACGCGCCTATGTGCTGGAGCCCGAACGCGCCACGAGCAGCAGCCATGCGGTGCTGGCGCCGCCGCAGATCGTCGCGCCGATGCCGGGCAAGGTGCTGGAGGTGCTGGTCAGCCCCGGCCAGCAGGTCGCGGAGGGCGACGGGCTGGTGATCCTCGAGGCGATGAAGATGGAGCACCGCATCACCGCCGCCGCCGCCGCGACCGTGCGCGCGGTGCATGCCAGCGGCGGGCAGATGGTCGACGGCGGCGCGGTGTTGATCGAGCTGGAGTACGCCGGCGACGACTGACGCCGCTCAGAGCGTCGTGCCGGGGCGCAGGCCGAGGCCCTCGGCCGCCTCGGCGGCGGCGAGCTTCTTGTCGCCGACGCGCAGGCGCCCGACGCGGATCGCGCCGCCGGCGGCGCCGATGGTCACCCCGTCGGCATCGACGCTCAGGACCTGGGCGGGCGTCGCGTCGGCGCGATCGACACGCCGCGCATCGTGACAACGCACTTTCGCGTCGCCATGCGTGAACCAGGCACCGGGCTGTGGATCGCAGCCACGGATCAGGTTGTAGACCTCGGCCACCGGCCGCCGCCAATCGAGCGCGGCGTGCTCGTCTCGACAGAGCGGATCGTAGGTGGCGAGCGCCTCGTTCTGCGTCTCGCGCGGCGGGTCGCCGTCGGCGACCAGGTCGACGGCGTCGAGCACCGCGTCGACGCCGAGCGGGAAGAGGGTGTTGTAGTAGAGCGAGCCGGCGGTGTCGTCGGGCCCGATCGCCGCGTCGCGCTGCAGCAGCAACGGGCCGGTGTCGATACCGGGATCGACCCAGAACAGGCTGACACCGGTGCGCGTCTCACCCTTGATGATCTGCCAGGGGATCGCGCTGCCGCCGCGGTAGCGGGGCAGCAGTGACGGGTGGAAGCAGATGCTGCCGAGGCGCGGCGTCTCGAACACCGCCGGGGGCACGATCTGGGTGACATAGGCAAGCACGCCGAGCTCGGGCGCATACGCCGCCAGCTCGCGCGGCACCTCCGGCCCCTTGAGCGACTTGTGCTGGTGCACCGACAGCCCGAGCGCCAGGGCGCGCGCCTTGAACGGGTCCGGTCGAGTGCCCGCGTCGGGCGGGCAGTAGGTCGCGACCACGTCGTGGCCGCGCTCGATGAGGCCGTCGAGCACCTTCTCGGCAAAGGCCGCCTGGCCGAACAGGGCAATGCGCATGGGGAGACTCCTTTGTGGCTCAGGCGCAGTCGGTGGGATCGAGCAGCGCGCCAACCGCGTCGACCAGACGGCGCGCGACCGCGCGGGCATCGCCATCGCTGCGCAGCAGGCGGTTGTTGATCTCCAACTCGACGTAGCGCAAGCCGTGGCGCCGGCCGTGGAGGCGCGCGCTGAAGATCAGGCCGTCGAGGCCCGAATACGGCTCGTTCATGCGCACGGCGAAGCCGGCCGCGCTGGTGGCCGCGGCCAGCCGTTCGGCGACGTCGTCGAAGGCGTCGAACAGTACGCCGACGTCGAACGGCCGCTGGCGCCCGTGCAGCGCCGGCGTGAACGAGTGGATGCTGAGCAGCAGCGCGTCGGGATGCGACGCCAGCGTCGCGTCGATTGCGGCATGGAACGGCTCGTAGAAGCGCTGCAGGCGGGCGCGGCGTTCCGACGCGTCAATGCGCGTGTTGCCGGGGATGGCGACGCCGCAGCTCTGGTGCGGCATCAGGTCATGGTCGGTGAGGCCGCGGTTGCAGTCGACCAGCAGGCGCGAGGCGCCGCTCAGCACCGCCGGCGCGTTCAGCTGGCGGGCGAGCTCGTCGCTGACCGCAGCGGCACCGATGTCCCAGCCGATGTGGTCGCGCACCTGCTCGGCGGCCAGACCGAGGTTGGCGTACTCGGCCGGCACGTCGGGCGAAGCGTGTTCGCAGGTGATCACCAGCCGCGCGTCGCGCGCCGGCCCCGCGACGGTGACGGGAACGAAGCTCACGGCATGAGGTGCTTGGTGAAGAACTTGCCGAGCTCATCCCAGGCATCGCGTGCCGCGTCGGGCCGGTAGGAGTCGCGCTCGTCGCAGAAGAAGCCGTGCGGCGCGCCCGGATAGACCTTCACCGTCGCGTCCTTCTTCAGGTCGGCCAGCGTCTGCGTGATCTTCGCCACTTCCTCGTTGGGGATGAACGGATCCTGGTCGCCAAAAAACAACAACAGCGGGCAGGCGATCTTGTGCGCCTGATCAAGCAAGCCGCCGATGCCGCCACCGTAGAACGGCGCCGCCGCCCTGATGGCCGGCACGTTGCAGGCGCTGAGGAAGCTGATGCGGCCGCCCATGCAGAAGCCGGTGATGCCGATGCGGGCGCCATCGACGCCGGGATCGGACTGCAGCGTGGCGACCGCCGCGGAGACATCGGCGATGATCTGCGCGTCGGTGACGCTGGTCATCAGACGAATGGCTTCGGGAAGCTGATCGTAGCCGACCACCGCGTTTGCCTGGCGGTGGTAGATGTCTGGCGCCAGGGTGACGAAACCCTTCGCCGCGATACGATCGGCGACGCCCTTGATGTGCGCGTTCAGGCCGAACGCCTCCATGATCACCAGCGCGGCTGGATAGCGCCCGCCGTCGGCTGGGCGGGCCAGGTGACCGGTCATGTTGCCGTCCGGCGTGGCGATCTGCACCGTGCTCGAATTGGTCTGCATCCCTGTGCCCCTCCGTGGAAAATCGCGCTCCTCACTAACGGGTCGGCGACGACCCGCGCAACCGGGGACCGCCGGGCGGTTGACACAACTCCCGCCGGCTGGGTAGCTAAAACGCCTTTTCCGCAGACTCGGGAGGCAGCGTGCGTCGCGAGAAAACGAACTACATCATCCAGTCGGTGTCGCATGCCCTCGACGTGCTCGAGCAATTCGTCGGCGAGCACGACGAACTCGGCGTGACCGAGTTGAGCAAGCGGTTGAAACTGCACAAGAATAACGTCTTCCGCCTGCTCGCGACGCTGGAGTCGCGGGGCTACATCGAGCAGAACAAGGCGACCGAGAACTACCGGCTCGGCATCCGCTGCCTGCAGCTTGGGCAGACCTACGTGACCCAGATGGGCCTGCTGCGGCAGGCGCACCCGATCATCGAGTCGCTCGCCAACTCGGCGAATGAGACGGCGTTCGTCGCGGTGTTGCGGAAGGCGAGCGTGGTGCCGTTGGACGCGGTCGAAGCGAAGCGGCCGATCCGCATGACGTCGCGGGTTGGCGAAGCGCTGCCGCTGCACTGCACGGCGGCCGGCAAGGTCCAGCTGGCGTTCATCTCCGATGCCGACTTGCGAGAGGCGCTGACCGCGGGGCTGGCGAAGTTCACCGACCACACGATCACCGATCAGCAGGCGTTGCAGCAGCAACTCAAGCGCGTCGCCGAGACCGGCTACTCGGTCGAGTTGGGCGAGCACATCGTGGACGTGCACTCGATCGCGGTGCCGATCCGCGATTACACGCGCAACGTCGTCGGCAGTCTCGCCGTGTCGGGTCCGGCGCACCGAATGAGTGGCGAGCGGTTGGAAAAGGAGATCGCGCCGCTCATGCAGAAGGCCGGCAAAGAACTCTCCAGCCGGCTCGGTTTCAACGCCTGATCAGGCGCTTGGCGGCGGCGCTCCCGCTCGCCCGGGCGTGCTTGTCCCGCCCAGGGGTGCGTGCTAGGCCCCGGGTTTCCATCCACGTCGAGGAGGCTCCCCGTGAAAATTCTGGTAGCGGCGAAGCGGGTCCCGGACCCGAACGCCACGATCAAGGTGCGGCCTGACGGCACCGGAATCGCGACCGAAAACGTCAAGTACGTGGTCAATCCGTTCTGCGAGATCGCCATCGAGGAAGCCCTGCGCATCAAGGAGAAGCAGGGGGGCGCCGAGGTGGTGTTGGTCAGCGTCGGCGGCAAGGTCGCGCAGGAGCAGCTCCGCACCGGGCTGGCGATGGGCGCCGACCGGGCCGTCTTGGTGGTGAGCGAGACCGAGGTCGAGCCTGCCGTCGTCGCGCGCGTGTTGGTCAAGCTGATCGAGGGCGAGAAGCCGGACCTGGTGCTGATGGGCAAGCAGTCGATCGACGACGACTCCAACGTCGTCGGGCAGATGGCGGCCGAGATGCTCGGTTGGGGTCAGGCGACCAACGCCTCCGAGGTCAAGCTGGCGGGCGACAAGCAATCGGCCGTCGTGACGCGCGAGGTGGACGGTGGCCTGGAGGACGTCGAGATCAAGCTGCCCGGCATCGTCACCACCGACCTGCGTCTCAACGAGCCGCGCTACGCTTCGCTTCCGGGCATCATGAAGGCGCGCAAGAAGGAGCTGAAGGAGATTCCGCTCGCCGAGGTCGGGGTGGACACGACGGCGACGGTGAAGATCCACAAGCTCGCGCCGCCGCCGGCGCGGCAGGCGGGCAAGAAGGTGGGCAGCGTGCAGGAGTTGGTCGACATGCTGCACAGCGAGGCGAAGGTCATCTGAAGCGGTTCGCCGCTGCAGCGCGAGGAGTCTGATTCATGAACGTGCTTGTATTTGCGGAGCACCAGCACAAGAAGTTCTCGAAGCTTGCCCTGGTCGCCGTACGCGCCGGCCAGATCCTGGCCGAGAAGACCGGCGGCACCTGCAGTGCCGCGGTGCTGGGCAACGACGTCGAGGGTCTGGCGAAGGAATTGGCCGAGTACGGCCTCAAGACCGTGTACGCGGTCGAGCACGCGGCGCTCGAACACTACACCGCCGACGCGCACGCGCAGGCGCTGGCCAATCTGGCGCGCGACAAGGGTTTCACCGCCGTCGTTGCGGCGGCCAGCGTGGTCGGCAAGGATCTGATGCCGCGCGTCGCCGTACGGCTCGGGGCGGGCATCGCCTGCGACATCACGGGTATCAGCGACAGCGGGTTCGAACGTCCGATGTACGCCGGCAATGCCATCGCCACGATCTCGATCGAGACGCCGAACAAGGTCGTCACCGTGCGCCCGACGGCGTTCGATGCGGCGGCGAAAGGCGCGGCAGGCGCGGTCGAGAAGATCGCCGCGAGCATCGACACCAACGCCCTGCGGATGAAGTTCATCTCGTTCAACGAGACCAAGTCGGATCGGCCGGTGCTGACCGAGGCGCGCATCGTCGTCTCCGGCGGCCGCGGCCTGAAGAACGGCGAGAACTTCACCACCGTGCTCGAACCGCTGGTCGACGCCATGGGCGCCGCGATGGGGGCCAGTCGCGCCGCCGTCGACGCAGGCTTCGTTCCCAACGACCTGCAGGTCGGTCAGACCGGCAAGGTGGTCGCCCCGGAGCTGTACGTGGCGGTCGGTATCTCCGGCGCGATCCAGCATCTCGCCGGCATGAAGGACTCGAAGGTGATCGTCGCGATCAACAAGGACGAGGAGGCGCCGATCTTCCAGGTCGCCGACTACGGCCTGGTCGCCGACCTCTTCAAGGCCGTGCCGGAGATGAAGGACGCGGTCGAGAAGCTGAAGCACTGAACCGAGATACGCACGCAAGCAAAAAGGGGCCGTGGCATACGCCACGGCCCCTTTTTGCTTTTGCGGCGCGGTGGCGGCGCGCCGCGATCAGCTCTTGAGCGAGCTCGCCACCAGTTCCATCACGTCGAGCGCCGGCACCTTCTCTTCCATGCCCTTCGACTTGAGGCCGTCGTCGATCATGGTCATGCAGAACGGACAGGCGACCGCGACTGCATCCGGATTGGTCTCCAGCGCCTGCTCGACTCGGCGGAAGTTGACGCGCTGCGTCGGCTCCTCTTCCATCCACATGCGACCACCGCCGGCGCCGCAGCACATGCCGAAGCGGCGGCTGCGCTCCATCTCCTTCAGCTGCACGCCGGGGAGCTTGCTGAGGATGTTGCGCGGGGACTCGAAGACGCCGTTGTAGCGGCCCAGGTAGCAGGAGTCGTGGTAGGTGATGGCGCGCGGTTGGCCGGCGCTGTTCAGCTCCAGCTTGCCCTCGCTGATCAGGCGGTCGACCAGCTCGGACGCGTGGATCACCTCGAAGTTGCCGCCGAACTGCGGATAGTCGTTGCGGAACGTGTTGAAGCAGTGCGGGCAGTTGGTGATGATCTTGCGCACCGAGTAGCCGTTCAGCACCTCGACCGCCATCTGCGCCATGGTCTGGAACAGGTACTCGTTGCCGATGCGGCGCGCCGTCTCGCCATTGCAGGGCTCCTCGACACCGAGGATGGCGAAGCTGACGTTGGCCGCGTTCAGCACTTTGGCCAGGGCCTGCGTGGTGCGCTTGTGGCGGTCGTCGAACGATCCGGCGCAGCCGACGAAGTAGAGGTACTCGGCATCCGGCTTCTCGGCGATGGTCGGCACCGACAGTCCCTCGGCCCAGTCGGCGCGCGTGCCGGCGTCGATGCCCCAGGGATTGCCCTGCGTCTCCATCGACTTGAAGGTGCGCGTCAGCTCGGCCGGAAAGCGCGACTCCTCCTGCACCAGGTGGCGGCGCATGTCGACGATCTTGTCCACGTACTCGATGAGCACCGGGCAGGCCTCTTCGCAGGCGCGACAGGTGGTACAGGCCCACAGCACCTCGTCATGGATGAGGCGCTCACCGACGATGTTCTCGCCGATCGTCACCGGGGCCGCGTCGGCCTCGGCGCTCGCGGCGCCATTGGTCTTCGCCGCCAGCACCTCGCCCTCGTGCTCGTAGAGGTAGTCGCGCAGATTGAGCATGAGCTGCCGCGGTGCCAGCTCCTTGCCGCTGATCGTCGCCGGGCAGTGCGACGAACAGCGCCCGCACTCGGTGCAGGAGTACATGTCCAGCACCTGCTTCCAGGTGAACTGGTTGATGTACGAGGTCCCGAAGGTGGTGGCGTTCTCCAAGTCCTGCTTGCTCAGCTGTCCGGTGGGCTCGAGCTTCTTGAAGAAGACGTTCGGCACCGAGGTGATGATGTGGAAATGCTTCGACAGCGGCAGCAGGTTCATGAAGACCAGGATCACGCCGTTGTGGAGCCACCACCCGACGCTACTCACCAGGCCCGCCAGGCTCGCCCCGCCCAGGGCGAACAGGGCCGCCCCCACCAGCGAGCTGAGCGGCTGCCACGCCCGCTCACTGGCGATCTCCGGCGTCAACTCTCCCGCATAGAGATGGCCACCGTCGTACAGAAAGCCGGCGATCATGATCGTGGCGATGAAGCTGAGGATCAGGATCGCCTCGCCGTGCGACTGGCCGCGCAGCTTGTTCTCCGCCGGGGCAAATCCGTAGAGCCGCGCCGGATGGGTGATCAGCCAGCGCACCAACGCCATGCCGATCGCGCCAAGCACGACCAATTGGATGACGTCCTTCAGCAGCAGATAGGGCCCGCCAAGCAGGTCGACAGACAGCCCGGGCAAGTGGAAGCCCGGGAAGAAACCGCGCACGAACATGTGCACGACCTGCACGGCCAGAATGGTAAAGCCCCAGAAAATGAAGAAGTGCATCCAGCCGGCGGCCCGATCGCCCTTCAGCGGCTGCTCGCCGACGACGAATTTCTTCTGGCCGAGCACGTACTGCAGCACCGCCGAGACGCGCTCTGGAATGCGATCGAAGCGCGGCACGTCGACGACCTTCGTGAGTACCGCGAAGCGCCGGTACAGGGTTCGGCCAAGCAGGCCGCCGCCCAGCGCCAGCATCGCGGCGAAGATAAGCATACTCATTGGAACAGCCCCCGATGCGAGGAAGTTGGCTTATGTGGTGAGCCCTACCAGCAAGCCCCCAACGCTGACAAGAACGGGTGCCTGGGGCGCCGCGGCAGTGCGGATCGTGGACAAAAAAAGAGCCGGGAGGATGCCCTCCCGGCTCTCGTGAAGCCTCGAAGCGTCAGTGCCGCTTACGGCATCGTGATGAAGTCCGGCGTGGCGCGCTCGCCCGCCTGATGGATGTTGAATGCCGTCGTGGCGCGCACCGTCCCCAGATCGTTCGGATCGGTGCGGTAGAACTCCTCCGCCACGCCGAGCAGGCCGTTGCCGTGCAGCGGCGAGCCGTCATCCACACCGCGGATGCGAGTCTGGCCGGTGAGGGTTCCGGAGACATAGGCGCTGAACACCGAGAACTGGCAGCTGTTGGAGGTCGGATCGTCGTCGAAGATGGCGCGATCCTTACCGGTGCCCAGCGAGCACAGTTCGAATTCCTTGAAGCAACGCACAGGACGGCTGGCGGAGAAGCGCTGCTCGAACTCGTTGAAGACCAGGAACTGCGCGGTCGTGCTGAACAGTGCGACGTCCTGCAGGAGGAAATTCTGCGAGCACGGCACCAGCGTCAGGTGCGTCTTGACATACTGGTTGCTGACCGGTTCGACCGCGTCGTCGAAGAAGTGGTTCAGGATGAGAACGTTCGGGCAGCCGTTGTACTCAGGATCTTCGCCGCCCAGAACCAGCGTGTTGTCGCCATCGTTGGCGCCGGCGATCGCCTGGATGCCGATGCCGTTGTAGGCGCGCGCATCGATCGAGCTGTCGTCGTAGGTGATGATCGACACTTCGGCCTTGACGTCATTGCGATCGACCGGTGCATCGTCCGGGCCGACCTGGACGCACTTGAGCTCGCCCATGAACGGGTCTTCATTGACCGCCGGAACCGAGCCCTCCTGGCCGGCATCAGCCAGCGGCATCGAGGTGAGCCCTTCGCTGATGCGCCAGATCAGGGGCTGATGCGGCGTCATCGTGATCTCGAAGTCGGTCTCGATCCAGCCCTCGAAGCACAGCCCACCCGGGATCGGCGTCTGGCAATCCGCCGCTACCGAGCAGACCCGCGACGGATCGTTGGTGCAGTGCGAGTTCGCGTTCACGTAGAAACAACGCATCTTGACCGCCTGGTCCGATACGTTGGTGATCTGAATCTCGGTGTCGACCGGGTCGCCGTTACCGGTCAGCACACCGAGATCACCGTCGGAGTCGAAGATCAGCTTTGGGATGACGATCAGGCCAGCCGGCCGATCAGAGGTCACGTCAGCGCGCGAGGCCCCCGCCGTCAACATCAGTCCGCCGAGGATCGCCAGCGCGCCCGCGAGGACAGGATTACGCTTCACCGTACGCATTGCCCTTCTCCTTTCAACCGTCAGGGAGAACCCAGCCACAACCACTTCCGCGCTCACAGATCCGGAAGCGTGACCTTGTCCACGACCTCGCCACCGCTGGCGGTGAATCGATCACCTTCCATGTGGATGTTGAGCGCGGCGCGGGTCAGGTTGCCCGACGAATCGGCGCGAGTCACTCCGGCGACGCCGAGCACCGCGCCGCCATCCGGATTCGGGATGATGCGGGTGTGGGCGGCGACAGTCCCCAGGGAGCCGAAGGAGAACACGGACTTCTCAGGATTGTTCGGGCTGTCGACCTCGAACAGGTAGAAGTTCTTCCAGCAATCGACGGTCGTGCTGGCCGAGAAGACCTGCTCAAACTCGTTGTAGATCTTGAACTGGACCGTCACGCTGGCCGGCGTGGCGTTCTCGAAGTCCTCGGTGCACGGGATCAGCGTCAGGTCGGTCAGAGAGGCGCTGACCAGATCGATGTCGCCGGCCATGTTTTCGATCTGCGGCGGGTTGTTGCACACGCCCGTGCAGTCCGCATCGCTGTAGCACGGCGTATTGACCGGTGCGCTGCAGGTGCCGCCCCGGAGGTTGGCGTACAGCACGGGATCGGTAACGCCCTCCGAGAGGTGGTTGAGGAGCAGGACGTTCGGGCAGGCGTCGTACTGACCGACTGCTTCCTCGGCTTCCAAGGGCTGGTTCAGCAGCAACTCGTTGCCGGTCTCGCCGGCGAGGTCGGTGCCCTGGATACCAATCGCATTGTACTTGGAGACGTCGTTGTCGGCCGAGATCAGCGTCGCCTCACCCTTCAGATGGTTGCCGCCGATCGGATTGCCGGCGACGTCCACCTCGACGCACTTGAGCTCGCCGACGAAGTCCTCCAGCACCGGCGGGACAGCTCCTGGATCGATACCAGCATTCGAGCATTGCGGGCTCGGCTGATAGCGACCGTCCGAGCTAGAGCAGACGTCGGTCGGATTGACGAAGCGACCGGTGCTCACCTGCCAATGGGTCGGCTGCTGCTTGGTGAGCCAGATGGTGAAGTCGGTCACCTGCCATTGCGGGATTCCGAAGAAGTCCGGCGCGGCATTCACATAGAAGCAGTGCGCGTGCACCATGTTGTTCGAAATGTTGGTAATTTGGATGATGGTGTCACCATCTTCCGAATTGGCCAGGACCTTCGGGAAAGCGAGGATCGATGCTCCCCTCTCCGTCGTGACGGCCGCGTGCGCGGTGCCGGCCATCATCCCCAGCGCCACCGCGACCCCGCAGAGCCCTGAGAGAAAAGCATTCCGCTTCTCCGTTCGCATTGCCCTCCTCCTTTCCAGTCGGCCGAGACTCATACCTCACTCCCTTGCATTCGAAACCAAGACGCGGCCGCGCTTTTTTTGGACGCGGCTGCAGAAGTGGCGCGTTACATACTCAAAATTCAAACACATTGTCAAGGGAATATCGGGCGTTGCACCGCGGCGTACGGACAAACCGTTCATGTCCGACTATTCCGCGTCACTGGATGAGCGCCCCTCGCTTGCGGCTCAGCCTGCCAATGCCCGTCCCCTCTCCCTCTACCGTTTCGGTGGGCGCTTAGATCACGTTTCGCCGAACCGGTCAAATGCAAAACCGGGGACGAGATGTACGCAATCAGGCGAGGACGATCTTGCCACGCCCCTCGCTCACGTTGCGGGTTGCGTTGCGAGTGTCCACGACCAGGCGCGCATGGCGCACGACGAATTCGTAGTCGACCGTCGTGTGGTCGGTGGCAATGAGGACGGCATCGGCAGCCGCCAGCGTCGCCGCGTCGAGTGGCACTGACGTCAATCCAAAGTCATGGCGACGACCCGGCTTGAGCGCCGGCACGAACGGATCGTGGTAGGTCACCCGCGCGCGCTTGCGCGCCAGCAGCTCCAACAACTTGAAGGACGGTGATTCGCGGTCGTCATCGAGATCGCGCTTGTAGGCCACGCCGAGGAGGAGAATCTGCGACCCGTTCAAGCTGCGGCCCTGTTCGTTGAGCGCATCGGCAAGGCGCTCGACGACATAGGCGGGCATCGACAGGTTCACCTCGCCGGCGAGCTCGATGAACCGCGTGCTCATCTCGAACTGGCGGGCGCGCCAGGTGAGGTAGAACGGATCGATTGGGATGCAGTGCCCGCCCAAGCCTGGACCCGGATAGAATGGGGTGAAGCCGAAGGGCTTGGTCGCCGCTGCGTCGATGATCTCCCAGATGTTCAGGCCCATGCGGTCGAAGAGCACCTTGAGCTCATTGACCAGCGCGATGTTGACACTGCGGTAGACGTTCTCCAGCAGCTTGGCGGCTTCCGCGACCGACGCGTTCGACACCGGCACGACGCGATCGATGAAGGCGCCGTAGAGTGCGGCCGCGACCCGACCGCAAGCGGGCGTGACACCGCCAACGAGTTTGGGAATCGTGCGCGTGGTGAAGTCGCGATTGTTGGGATCTTCGCGCTCGGGCGAGAAGGCCAGATGGAAGTCCTTCGCCACGCGCAGCCCGCCGCGCTCCAGAATCGGCCGCACCACTTCGTCGGTGGTACCGGGATAGGTGGTGCTCTCGAGGACGATCAGCTGCCCCGGACGCAGATACCGGGCGACCGTCTCCGCCGTGCTGGTGACGTAGGACAGGTCGGGCTCGCGATTCTCCGTCAGCGGAGTTGGGACGCAGATGAGGATCCCATCACAGCGCGCCAGATCCGCGTATTCAGCGCTCGGGAAGAATCCCGCCTCGCCGGGTGCCGGGATCGCCGTACGAATGATCGGCTCGAGGCGCTCGGACGCGACGTGGCGAATGTACGAGCGCCGCTGGCGCAGGAGCTCGATCTTGTCCTGCCGCAGGTCGAACCCGACGCTGGGGAACCCCGCTTCCGCGATCGTCGCCGCCAACGGCAGACCGACGTAGCCCAACCCGAGCACGCCGACGACGGCCCGACGCGACTCGAACAGTTCGATAAGCTCCGCCATTGCGTTCTGCGTGCCTCCGCCCGGATTCCCCCCCGGCGGGAGCGATGATTTCCCGCCAGGCCATTCGTCATACCGTCGCCGGCAGCGCAAAGAAAGCTCGATCCTGCCGCACAAACGACAACGGGGGGCGACCCATTCGGATCGCCCCCCGTCGCCGATTCAGGCCTTCGAGTGGCCTGACTTCTCGCGTTCTCAGTTGCGCCGACGGACCCAGAGCAGCAGTGCCGGCAGCAGCAGGAGGGCAGCGGCTGAACCGTTGCTCTCGCGCGGCGAAACGACATTGCAGCCGTCGTCGTTGTCGGTCGGCGTGCGCACACCGATCGTCGGCGTGCGCGTCACCGTGTGCGTCGCCGTCGGCGGCACCGTCGAGGTGATTGTCGCCGTCGCGGTCGGCGTCCCCGGTCCGGACGTGTCGGTCGCGGTGGCGGTGGCCGTCGGCGTTCCCGGCCCGAAGGTATCGGTCGGAGTGGCCGTCGCGGTCGACGTGGCTTCCGTCGGCGGGGTGTCCGTCGGCGTGGCAGTCGCGGTCGCCGTAACTGGAGGCGTCGAGGTGACCGTCGGCGTTGCCGTCGGCAGCTGATCCACGATGACGATCGAGCCCCCGCGCGTGACGACTGGGATCTCCTGTCCCTCCTCGTCGCCGAGGAAGGGCGACTCGATTTCCAGCGCCACCGTGCCGGTCGGCACGCCCGGCTTGATCAGGAAGTCGCAGGTCGCAAGGTCACCGTTGCCGAGCGGCGGCAGCGGATCGGGCGTCCCGGAGACGAAGATCTCCAGGTTGAGAACCCCGGGCTCGAGGATACGGCCGCCGATCGCGTGCGTATCGGCGATGCGCTCGGCGACCGAGCAGCTGTCGGCGACCGGCACGAAGAACTCCAGTTTCTCCGCGTCGAACAACAGATCCATCCCGGCGCTGACGGCGTTGTCCTGGGCGCGATCCAGTGCCAGCGTCACCGACACCGTCCCGCCCGGCACGCCAGTGCCACCGGTGACCGACAGTTCCGGCAACTCGATGCCCGCGTAGGCTCGCGTCCCGACCCCTACGAGCATCAAGGCACTGAATGCGGTGGTCGCCAGTCCCATTCCCCAGAGTTGCCGCGCCATGCTGGTGCGCATCATGTCCTCTCCTTCCTTCCCGGTTGTGGTCCTCGCCCTACGCAGCGCCCCCGGTCGAATCATGGACAGCCGAGATTGATGTTGTTGATGGCGATGGTGATGTCGTTCGCCCGCACCCGTCCATCGCCGTTGAAGTCGGCCGCCAGGCACGCGTCGAGCGGCTGGGTGCCGTTGATGATGTTGACCATGATGGTGATCTCGTTGGCGCGCACGCGGCCATCGAGGTTGCAGTCACCGACGCATTCGCACTGATCGTTCACGCAGGCCTGGCGGTCATCCAGGCACTGGCCCGGCCCGGCCATCGGTCCGTCGCACTCGATGATCGGACGGCACTCGTTGCCCTTGCACTCCGTGCCCGAGGGGCACTCATCCGGCTTCGTGCACGGCGGACGCGGCTTGATCTCGAGCTCGCCACCACTCACCTGCGCGTCAAACGGGTTGGCGCCCGGATCAGCGATCTCGAGACGGTCGAGATCGTACAGCAGCTGGCTCGTGCTCGGCGACGCCGCCGGCGCAATGCGGAAGTTGCACTGCCAAACCGGCCCTGAGCCGAAGGAGTCGATCGGCGGCATCTTGTCGATCACCGCAACGCGCAGCCGGCCCAGACCCGGCGGATTGGTTGGCACCTGCGGCAGCTGCACCTCGGCTTCGAAGGAACCTTCCTGCAGCATGCGCGGATGCAACGTGCAGGCCGGCGTACCGATCGGGACTTCCAGCAGGGAGAGGTCGTAGAGAATGTCCACCTGCGCGGTGGTGATGTCGTCGCCGCCGGCAAGGCCGATATTCACCGTGACGTACTCACCCGGGATGCCGGTGATCTTCGGCACTTCGATGGTGCGGGTCTCGCTGCTGCGGTCGAGCGCGTAGATCAGCGGCGACCCCTCGCCCGGGCAGCCGAGGCCGAGGTTGTTGACTGCCAGCGTGATGTCACCGGCGGTCACCTCGCCGTCCTGGTTGATGTCGCCCGCCGGGCAGATGCCGATACCGCATCCGCCACCGACGATGCAGACCATCTTCGTGATCTCACTGCCGAAGACGATACCGTCCAGGTTGCAGTCGCCGCCGCACTCACAGATCCCCTCCAGGCAGGTTTCACGAATGCCGCGGCATTCGATCTGACCGTCGGGGCACGGCCGCGGCGGCACGCAGACCATGGCGCGGCACTGCGTCCCCTCCGGGCAGTCCTCGTCGACCACACAGGTCGGCAGCGGCGTCGGCGTCACCGTCGGCGTCGACAAATCGCGGCAGACACCGTCGACACAGAACAGACCAGACGGGCAGTCTTCGGTCCTGTCGCAACGGATCGTCGGCGTCGGCGTCGGCGCCTCCACGCACACGTCGTCGGGGCCGCACACCTGCCCAACCGGGCAGTCGGTGTCACGCTGACACGGAATCCTACGGGTGGGTGTCGGCGTCGGCGGCGGTGTATCGGTCTTCGTCGCCGTCGCTTCCACCGTCACGTTGGCGCGGATGTAGGCGTCGAGGTAGCCCTGCGTGTCGGCCGGCACCAGGTTGGTCGCCAGCGACTGGAACGCAACCCAACCGCCGTTGAGACTGATGCTGGGCGGCAGGTCAGGCACGCTGCCGTTCGCCGGCAGACCATCGACGCTGGAGCTCACCAGGGTCGTGGTCTGCTGCTGCAGGTCGCGCACATACACCTGCGAGTTGCCGTTGGTAGTCACGCCCGCCAACAGGTTGCTGGCGAACGACCCGAAGGCGACGAAACGGCCGTCGCCACTGATGCTCGGCGGAATGGCGATGTCGTTGCCCTGCTGGCCCATCTCACCGACGCTGACGCGCTGCGTCTCGCCGCTCGTGCAGTCGTGCACGAAGACGTCGGCCGCCTGGTTGGTGTCGCCGGCGACCAGGTTGGTGGCGTTCGACTTGAACGCGACGATGGTCCCGTCGGCGTTGAGGGCCGGCAGGAAGCTCATCTGGTTGGCCTCGACCCCGGCGCTGCTGACGCTGGCGCGGCAGTACACGGCGCCGTCACAGGCCACGTAGATGTCGATCACGCCGTTGGTGTCGGGCGACGAGGGGAGCAGGTTGGTCGCGCCGGAGGCAAAGGCGACACAGCGACCGTCAGCGCTGATCGACGGGGCCACGCTCGGGCCGTTCGCCTGCACGCCGCCGGGTCCGACACTGATCAGCGTCGTCGTGCCGGCGCTGCGGTCACGGACAAAGACGTCGGAGGTCTGGTTGGTGTCGTCAGGCACCAGATTGCTCGCGACGGAATGGAACGCCACCAGGTTGCAGTTGCTGTTCACGCTGGTGAACGAACTGCCGCCGTCGGTGGGACCATCGATCCCGACGCTGATCAACTCGGTGGTGGATCTCGTCAGGTCACGCACGTAGACGTCGGTGCGCCCGTTGGTGTCGTTCGGCACCAGGTTGGTCGCGTCGGAACTGAACGCCACGCAGGTGCAGTCGCTGTCGATCGACGGACGGAACCGCTGCGCCTGACTCGGCCCGTTCGCCGCCTGGCCGCTCGAATTGACGCTGACGCGCGTGGTCTGCTCCGCATCGCGGTTGTAGACATACACGTCGGTGAAACCGTTGGTGTCGTTCGGAACCAGGTTGGTGGCATCCGAGTAGAACGCGACGCAGCGGCCATCGGCGCTCGGCACCGCGCCGCTGCTGTTGCCGTTCGGCTGGCCGCCGCTGGCGCTGACGCTGACCAACTCGACCGGCGGATACGGATTCAGCGGCGCGGTCTTGGCCACCTGACCGGTGAGGGTCAGCACGGCAACGAACACGCCCACTCCACACAACGCAACGGTGACCGCTTTTCGTCCGGCGTTCATGTCGGTCTCACCTCCCCTAAATCCGACGCGCCGCGCAGCGTGCCCGTTGCCTGCGCGACACGGCACTCACATCGTCTCGCGACCGCGCATGCCGAACACCGCCGCTCCACTCCGGCGTCGGCACTCAGGCTCTCGAGCCGTCGAGCCGAGGTTTCGGATCTTTCCGTTCACGCGCGTGTCGACCAACTCGTCTGCGACTGGTTTCAGTGCCGGCACCGTACAATGTTCAACGGCAAAGTCAAGGATGTTTGATGCATGACAGAGCAGCATCAGATAGCCCAAAGATTGTTTGCTGACGCCGACTTGCACCGGGCACGCGATGCTGATTGTCGCATGCATAACGCAAGTCGCGGGGCGCGGCGGGTGACCTGGTAAGTGGAGCTGAGCGGAGTCGAACCGCCGACCTCCTGAATGCCATTCAGGCGCTCTCCCAACTGAGCTACAGCCCCGCACCCGCCGCGCGGGTCCCTGGCTGTAGCGAGAATCGACAGGAGCCGCAAGACCATCCGCCCCTACTCGGCTGCCTCATCGCGACGCCGGCGGCGCTCGCCAAGGCGGGCGACCATCGCCGCCTCCGCCCCATCCTGGCGGCCCCGGTAGTATTGCCGACCGACCAGCGCGTCGGGCAGGTGATCGTGGCCCACCTGCCCACCTGGCTGGTCGTGCGCGTACTGGTAGCCCCGTCCATACCCGAGATCTTTCATGAGCCGCGTCGGCGCGTTGCGCAGCTGCAGCGGCACCGGCAGCGGACCGTGCCGGGCAACGTCCTCGGCAGCCGCCTGCATTGCGGAGTAGGCGCTGTTCGATTTGGGAGCCGCCGCCAGGTAGACCGCCGCCTCGGCCAGCGGAATCCGCCCTTCGGGCAGACCGACGAACGCGACCGCCTGCTGCGCCGCAACTGCCAGCGAGAGGGCCTGCGGATCGGCCAACCCCACGTCTTCCGCCGCGAAGATGACCATGCGGCGCGCGACGAAGAGCGGATCCTCGCCCGCGTCGAGCATCCGCAGCATCCAATAGAGGGCCGCGTCCGCATCGCTGCCGCGCATGCTTTTTATGAACGCCGACGCGATGTTGTAGTGCTCGTCGCCGTCCTTGTCATAGCGGATGGCGCGGCGCTGGGCGGCTTCCTCGACGAGCTCGGCGGTGAGACGCGACGCCCCCCGCAAGGCGGCCAGATCCGCTGCCGCTTCCAGGATATTGAGTCCCGACCGCGCGTCGCCGTGCGCCAGCTGCACCAACGCATCGAGCGCTTCTGCGTCGGCCGTCAGTCCGTGCCCGCCCAGACCTCGTTCCACGTCGGTCAGCGCCCGTTCGATCAGCCCGCGCAGATCCTCGGCCGCCAACGGCTCGAGCGTCAGCACAGTGGCGCGCGAGAGCAGCGGCGCGATGATCTCGAACGAGGGATTCTCGGTGGTCGCCCCGATGAGGATCACGGTGCCGTCCTCGACGTGCGGGAGGAAGGCATCCTGCTGGGCCTTGTTGAAACGGTGAATCTCGTCGACGAAGAGGATGGTACGCCGGCCGCGCCGGCGCTCCTCGCGGGCCTCCTCGATCACCACGCGCAGTTCCTTCACACCCGACAACACGGCGGAGAAGGCCACGAAGCGCGCCTGGCTGGCGCCGGCGATGACGCGCGCCAGCGATGTCTTCCCACTCCCCGGCGGTCCCCAGAGGATGAGCGAGTGGACCCGGCCGGCTTCGACCATGTCCCGCAACAACCGGCGCGCCCCGACGAGGTGCGCCTGACCGACGTACTCGGCCAACGAGCGCGGCCGCATCCGCTCGGCGAGCGGCGCATCCAGGGAGGCGGGCGGTTCATTCGCCGCGAAGAGCGACGGTTGGTCGCCAGAGCGCCGCATAGACAGACCCTATCACAGCGGCGGCAGAGCGCAGCTCGGCATCTGGCTGGCGCCGTGAACGGCGTGGTATGGTCCGGCGGTGCGCCAGGTTGGGATCGTCGTCAAGCGCGGGCGCGACGAAGCGGTCGCGTTGGGACGGGATCTCGTACCGTGGCTGCGCACCCGCCAACTGACGCCGCTCGCCGAAACGCACGTCGCGGAGGCGCTCGACTGCACGCCGGGGCTCCCGCTGGCGTCGCTGGTCGCCGAAGCTGACCTGGTGGTCGTGCTGGGCGGCGACGGCACGTTGCTCGGTGTGGCGCGCCACATCGGTCGCCGCGCCGTGCCGGTGCTCGGCGTCAATCTCGGCGGTCTCGGCTTCCTCACCAGCGTCACCACCGACGAGCTCTACCCGGTGCTCGCCGACGCGCTCGAGGGGCGCGTGCAGATCGACCCGCGCATGACCCTCGACGTCCACATGCCGGGGCAGCCGCAGCCACAGCGGGTGCTGAACGACGTCGTCATCAGCAAGGGCGGGGCGCGCGCCCGCATCATCGACCTCGACACGCGCGTCGACGGCGAGGTGGTCTGCACCTACAAGGCCGACGGGCTCATCGTCGCCACGCCGACCGGATCGACGGCGTACTCGCTCTCGGCCGGTGGACCGATCGTGTACCCGTCGCTCGACGTGATCCTGCTGTCGCCGATCTGCCCGCACACGCTCACCAACCGGCCGATGCTGGTACCCGGCGGAGCGACCGTCCGCGTCACGCCGCGCTCGCCCGATGGCCACGTCGAGGTCACGCTGGATGGTCAGGTCGGGGTGTCGCTGGGCGACGGCGAGGTGGTCGAGATCCGCAAGAGCGAGACGGTCGTCCCGCTCGTCCGACCGCGCGAGCGGAGTTACTTCGGCGTCCTGCGCAACAAACTGCGCTGGGGCGAGCGGTGAGCCGAAGGCGCTCTGACCATGCTGCGCGAGCTGCGCATTCGCGACGTCGCGATCATCGACGACCTGACGCTCACCTTCGGCCCCGGCCTGAACGTCATCACCGGTGAGACCGGCGCCGGAAAGAGCATCATCCTGCAGTCACTTGCGCTGCTGTGCGGCGGCCGCGGCAGCGCCGACCTGATCCGCGGCGACGCCGACGCGGCGCTGGTCGAGGGGCTGTTCGATGGTGGACTACCCGACGACGTGCGCGACGCGCTCGGGATGGACGCCGATGACGAAGTGCTCGTCCGCCGCCATCTGACGCGCGCCGGCAAGGGCCGCATCCAGGTGAACGGCGGCCCCCTCACCCTCGCCCTGCTGTCGCAGCTCGGCGAGCACCTGGTGCACGTGTACGGGCAGCACGAGCAGGCTCATCTCCTCCGGCCGAGCAGCCATCGCGAGTTGCTCGATCGCTACGCCGAAGCGGGGCCGCCGCAGCGCCAGGTCGCTGAGGCATACGCTGCCTTCGCCGCCGCGCGGCGCCGCCGCGACGAACAGCAGGCGCGCGCCGCGGCATTGGTCGAACGCCGCGATCTGCTGGAGTTTCAACAGCGCGAGCTGTCGGCCGCCGCCCCGCGCGCCGGCGAGGAGGCGGCGCTGCGCGAGGAGCGCGAGCTGCTGCGCCACGCGGAGCGCCTGCAGAGCGCCTGTCGCGAGGGGGATGTCGCGTTGTACTCGGGCCACGGCGCCATGGTCAGCGCGCTCGCTCGCTTGCAGGCGCAGCTCGACGAGTTGTCGACGGTCGCGCCGCTGCTCGCGCCGATCGCCGAGCTGGTCGAGGGTGGTCGCGTGCAACTCGAGGAGGCGGCGCTGCAGCTCCGCGCCGCCGGCGCCCGGCTCGACGCCGATCCGGCGCGCCTCGACGACGTCGAGGAACGCCTCGCGTTACTGCAACGGCTGGCGCGCAAGTACGGCGTCGAGGTCGACGGCCTGGCCGACACCCTGGCAACGGTCGAGCGCGACCTGGCAACGCTGGCGAGCGATGCCAGCGACGCGGCGGCGGCGGAGACCGCGCTCGCCGCGCTGCGCGAGGCAGCGCTCGTCGCGGCGCGCGACCTCTCGCGGCGACGACGCGCGGCGGCGAAACGGCTGGAACGAGCGATGGTCGGCGAGCTCGCCGCGCTCGGCATGCAGGGCGCGATCTTTCGCGTCGAGCTCACCAGCGACGAATCCGGACTCAACGCCGACGGGATCGACCAGATCGAGTTCTTCCTCTCCGCCAATCCCGGCGAGCCTCCCAAGCCCCTCACCCGCGTCGCCTCCGGCGGCGAGCTGTCGCGCATCCTGTTGGCACTGAAGGCACTCACCGCTTCAGTCGGCGAGACGCCCATCCTCATCATCGACGAGGTCGACGCCGGGATCGGCGGCACCGTCGCCGATGCGGTGGCGCGCCGACTCCGTACGCTGGCGGCGAACCGACAATTGCTGTGCATCACCCACCTGCCGCAGATCGCCGCGTATGCCGACCAACACTTCGCCGTCGAGAAGGGCCTGACCAACGGCCGCACGCAAACGCGCGCGCGCGCCCTCGACGCCGGCGCGCGCGTCGCCGAGGTGTCGCGCATGCTCGGCGGCGACACGGCGCCGGCCGAAGCGGAGCGTTACGCCAAGCGCCTGATCGCCGAAGCGCGCCGCCTCGGCTGACGGCGCCGAACGCCTTGACATCATTCCGACGGGCACACTAAACCCGCGCGCAGTCGTCTTGGACATCCACAGGGCGTCAGCGCCAGGGGGGGCCTGGCTCGGAAGGAGGAGGCGATGTTGGGTGCAGCGTTGAGAACTGTCGCGCTCACGGTGCTGGTGTGTTCGTGCGTCGGCGCCGCGGCCGCACAGCCCGAGCCTGGCGCGGCAGACACGTCCGGCACGACCACCACGACCGCCAGCACGCCGGACGTCGCGGTGACCGACCGCGATCGCGTCTGGGCCAACTTCACCCGCGAAGCCGCCGTGGTGGGCGAGAACCGCTTCTGGGTCGAACTGCGCGGCATGATCCTGCAGACGGGGAACTTCCCGACCCTGGGTTTGAACGGCTATCCCGTCCGTGACTTCGAGAAGCAGACCGGCAAGACGGTCGAGAACATCGACGGCGGGCGCTTCGACCTGATCGGCGCCTACGGCCTGGGAAAGATGGGCGAGATCGGCATCGACCTCCCCTTTGTCATGCAACAGCAGATCGAGTTCACCGACGGCTCCTTCCAGAACGACGCCAATGTCGGCGACCTGGTTCTGTACGGCAAGTTCATGCAGCAGCTGGCGCAGGACTGGAATGGCGCCGTGGGCATGGAGCTGAGTGCGCCCACCGGCCCGGTGGACGAGATGCTCGGCTCCGGCGATCTCGGCCTCAACCCGTTCCTGTCGACCCGCTACCAGTCGGGTCGCGTCGGCGTCGGCGGCCACCTCGGCTTCCTGTTCAACACCGGCAGCCAGCCGCAGGTGTTCAACTGGAGCGTCGAGTTCCTGGCGCGCGCCAACAAGCAGCTGGCGCTGCGCACCGAGGTGAGCGGCCGCCTGTTCAACGACGACGGCACGATCAACGACATCTCGATCTGGCCGGGCTTCGACTTTAACCTGACCGACTACTTCATCATCCGACCGCAGGGCCTGGTGCACGCCACCGATGACGCGATCAATTGGGGCATCGGCATCGGCTTCGTCGTGACGATGTGAGGCGCGGTCAGTAGCGCACTTCGACCAGACACAGCCCGGCGGCCGGCGCGGTCGCCGCCGCCAGGCTGCGGTCGCGCGCCGCCAGCAATGCGGTGAGATCGGCCGCGCGCCGACCCAGTCCGATCTCGACCAGGGTGCCGACGATGTTGCGCACCATGTGGCGCAGAAACGCCGTCGCCTCGATCTCGTAGCGCAGCAGGGCACCGTCCGCCTCGACGATGCTGCGCAACACGCGGCGCACCGGATGCGCGGCGTCGCACCCGGCCGCGCGGAACGACGAGAAGTCGTGCTCGCCGAGCAGCTCGGCGGCGGCGCGCGCCATCTCCGCGACGTCGAGCGGCTGCGGGACGTGCCAGGCGTAGCGCCGCCAGAACGGCGACGGCACGCGCCGATTCCAGATGCGGTAGACGTAACGCCGACTGCGCGCGTGGCGCCGCGGATCGAAGGCGTCGTCCACCACGTCCACCTGGCGCACGGCGACGTCCGCAGCGGTGTGAGCGTTGAGCGCCCGGCAGACGACATCCGGCGACAGCGCGCGCTCGGCGTGAAAGCTCACCACCTGGCCGGAGGCATGGACGCCGGCGTCGGTGCGACCGGCGGCGGTCACCCGCGTCGGTTCGCCGAACAGCTGCGCGACGGCTGCTTCCAGTTCGCCCTGCACGGTGCGCGCGTTCGGCTGCAGTTGCCAGCCGTGCAGGTCCGTTCCGTCGTATTCGACGACCAGCCGGTAGTGCATGGCCGCCCCGACGGCGTCAGCCGCGCTCGCGCAGGGCGCGCTCGGCGATCTGCACGGCGTTGACCGCCGCGCCCTTGCGCAAGCCGTCGATCGCGACCCACAGCGCCAATCCGTAGGGCACGGTGGGATCGTCGCGCAGGCGTCCGACCTGCGTCGCATCGGAGCCGACGACGTCGGCCAGCGTCGGGCCGCTGCCCTCCTCGACCAACAACACGCCCGGTGCGCCGCGCAGCACATCGCTCGCCGCGGTCGCGTCGAGTGGTCGCTCGGTCTCGACCGACACCGCGTACCCCTGTCCGTAGAAGGTCGGCACGTGAATGCTGGTGACGGTCAGCGGCAGATCGGGCAGGCCGAGCACCGCGCGCGTCTGCGTTTCGATGTCCCACTCGCCGCGCACGCGCCCGCCCGGCATATCGTCGCCGACGCGCGGAATGAGATTGAAGGCGACGCGGTGCGGAAAGACGACCGGCTCGACCGACTCGCCGGTGAGCAGCTGGCGTGTCTGCGTCGCCAGCTCGTCGACGCCCGCGGTGCCGCGATACGAGGCCGGCTCCAGCGCGGTGACGACGACGCGGCGCAGCGTCGCCGCCTCGTCGAGCGGCTTCAATGTCACCGCCAGCGCCGTCGCGCCCGGCACCGGGCAGGCAAACACGCCGCGATCGGCCGCATCGGCGACGGCGTCGGCATTCACTTCCGGAACGATCAGGGTGGCGCCGCTGTCGCCAAGCCCCTGACTGACGTCGACGACCAGTGCACCCACTTCGCGGCCGCGCTCGCTCCATTCCCGCGCCGAGTCGGCCGGTCCGCAAATGAACAGCACGTCGACGCCCTCAAGCTCGACGTCGTCCAGAGGCAGCAGGTCCGCCGGCAAGGCGCTGGTGTCGCCGTCCTCCGCCTGGTTGGTCGTGTCGTAGAGGCGCCACTCCGCCACCACGACGCCGCGCGTATCGAGCACGTCCTGGAGCTCGCGCCCGAGCTCGCTTACCGCACCGACGATGGCGACGATGATGCCGTCTTCGTTCATGCGCGTGCGAGCGCCGTCCGCACCGCGTCGCCCATGGCGCGGCA
Organism: Deltaproteobacteria bacterium; assembly: GCA_033764095.1. Classification (GTDB taxonomy): domain Bacteria; phylum Desulfobacterota; class Binatia; order HRBIN30; family CADEER01; genus JBDTMT01. Next base: position 74,461 of record JANRJF010000255.1, read on the forward strand.
ACCGACGATGCGGCAGCCTTCCTGACGCACGTCGGCCGTGCGCAGACCGCTGTCGATCACCGAAGACACCGCCGCCTCGATGGCGCGCGCCGGAGCCGCCTGACCGAGCGAGTACTCCAGCAGCATCGCCGAGGACAGGATGGCGCCGAGCGGATTGGCGATGTCCTGACCCGCAATGTCCGGCGCGCTGCCGTGGATCGGCTCGTAGAGACCGAGCCGGCCGCCGAGGCGGTTGACGGTCTCTCCGAGCGAGGCGGACGGCAGCATGCCGAGCGAGCCGGTCAGCACCGACGCCTCGTCGGTGAGGATGTCGCCGAACATGTTCTCGGTGACCACGACGTCGAAGTCGCGCGGGCGGCGCAACAGATGCATCGACATCGCGTCGACCAGCACGTCATCGCAGGCCACGTCGGCGAAGTCGCGGGCGATCTCGTGCGTCACCTCACGCCACAATCGCGAGGTGGCGAGGATATTGGCCTTGTCCACCTGCGTGACCTTCTTGCGCCGCGGGCGCGCCAGCTCGAACGCCAGCCGCACGACGCGCGTCACCTCGCCCTCGGCGTAGACGACCGTATCGACCGCCGACCGCCCATCCGGGCCGGTGCGGCGCTCACTCGGCTGTCCAAAGTAGACGCCGCCGGTGAGCTCGCGCACGAAGAGGATGTCGACGCCCTCGAGGAGCTCGCGCTTCAGCGGCGCGGCGGCAATCAGTGCCGGGTGGGCGACGATCGGCCGTAGGTTGGCGAACAAGCCGAGGCCACGGCGCAGGCCGAGCAGCGCCTGCTCCGGCCGCACGGTCGCCTGCGGATTGTCCCACTTCGGGCCGCCGACCGCACCGAGCAGCACCGCATCGCTGCGCTGGGCGAGCGCGAAGCTCGCCTCGGGCAGCGCCGTGCCATCGCGGTCGATGGCACAGCCGCCGAGCAGTGCCTCCTCGAAGGTGAGATCGAGGTCGAACTGCCGGGCGCACACCTCCAGCACGGCGCGCGCCTCGCGCGTCACTTCCGGGCCAATGCCGTCGCCGGCGAATACGGCGATCGTCGCCTGTTGCATCGCGTCTCCTCAGGGACCGACCGTCGCCTGGGCCCGCTGATGATGGCGGTGGCGGTAGTCGAGCTTGTTGAGCGCGTTCACGTAGGCGAGCGCGCTGGCGGTGATGATGTCGGTATGGACGCCCTGGCCGCTGACCGCGATGGCGCCCTCGCGCAACGAGCACGACGCTTCGCCCTGCGCATCGGTGTCGGCGGTGATGGCGCTCACCTGAAAGCGCTCCAGCGTCGGCTGGCGACCGACCAGCCGACTGATCGCCTGGAAGCAGGCGTCGACCATGCCGTCGCCGGTCGCCGCCTCCTCGCGTTCGGCGCCGTCGACCCGCATGCGCACGCGCGCCTGCGGTGCCGCGCTGGTGGACGACGTCACGCTCAGGTCGAGCAGCTCGTAGCGGTCCGCCGTGCGCACGCCAGTCTCAGCGACCAGCGCGACGATGTCTTCGTCGTAGACGTTCTTCTTGCGGTCGGCGAGCGCCTTGAATCGCGCGAAGGCCTCGTTCATGTCGATGCCGCTGAAATCGACGCCGAGCTCCTGCAACCGCTGCACGAAGGCGTGGCGGCCGGAGTGCTTGCCGAGCACCAGCTTGTTGCTCTTCAGGCCGATCGATTCGGGCCGCATGATCTCGTAGGTGAGCTTGTTCTTGATCACACCGTCCTGGTGGATGCCGGCCTCGTGGGCAAACGCGTTGTCGCCCACCACCGGCTTGTTGATCGGGATCGGGATCCCGGTGATCTGCGAGAGCAGGCGGCTCGACGGGTAGATCTGCTCGGTGACGATGGCGACGTCGACCTCGGTGAAGACGTCGCGGCGCGTCTTGATCGCCATCACCACTTCTTCCAGCGAGGTGTTACCGGCGCGCTCACCAATGCCGTTGATCGTGCATTCGACCTGCCGGGCACCGTTGCGCACCGCGGCGAGCGAGTTCGCGACCGCCATGCCGAGGTCGTTGTGGCAGTGCGCGCTCCAGGTGACGCGATCACCGCCCGGGGTGCGCTGGATGAGGTCGCGGAACAGCCCGCCGAACTCCTGCGGCACGGCGTATCCGGTGGTGTCGGGCACATTGAGCACGCGGGCGCCCGCCTTGATGACCTCGCCGAAGACCTGCACCAGGTAGTCGGGATCGCTGCGCGAGGCGTCCTCGGCCGAGAACTCGATGTGGTCGACGTGCCGCTTGGCAAGCCCGATCGCCCAGCAGGCGGCGTCGATCACCTCCTGGTGGCTCATCATGAGCTTGCTCTTCAGATGCAGATCGGAGGTGGCGATGAAGATGTGGATGCCGGGCCGCCTGGCTTTCGCGACACTGGCCAGTGCCGCCTCGATGTCGGCTTGCTTGGTGCGCGCCAGGCTGAGCACCACCGGCGCACTGACCGCCTCGGCGACGCGGGCGACCGACTCGGCGTCGCCCGGCGATGCGGCGGCGAAGCCCGCCTCGATAACGTCGACGCCGAGCTTCTCCAGCTGACGGGCGATCACGAGTTTCTCTTCGACGTTCATCGTCGCGCCGGGCGACTGCTCACCGTCGCGCAAGGTGGTGTCGAAGATCCGTACGACCTGGTCCTGGGTAGTCATCATCGTCCCCTGTTTTTCTGCATCTTCGTCGATCCTGGGGAGCGGATCGATCCTTCCATCGGCGACCGAGAACACAAAGGGCCACGGACGACTTGCCCGTGGCCCTCGAGACGCTACCGGTTCCAACCAACGGACAAGTTCCCCTGCCCGTGGCGCCGTCGATCGAGTTTACCGATTCGCAAGCGCACCGAGCCCTGGGCATAGTCGTAGCGCCAGGGCTAGGAGCGTGGTGGTGTGCGAATCGAAAGCCATTGGGTCGCGAAGCTAGAAGAGGGCCGCCGGAGTGTCAAGCCGCTTGTCGGGCGCTCGGGCGGCGCACCAGGCGGCGGCCGGTCACCCACACCCAGCGAGCCGGGCCCGACAGCGCATACAGGAAGAATCCGGCGAACAGACACACCTGAGGCTCGGCGATCAGGAGCTTCAGCACCAGGATCCCGGCCAACAGCACCCAGAACGGCTGGCGCCGGTGCAGGTCGATCTCCTTGAAGCTGAAGTAGCGCACGTTGCTGACCATCAGCCCGGCCAGCGCGTAGATCATCAGCAGCACGATCAGGTGCCGGTACGTCGCACCCTCACCGCCGAAGAAGTAGTAGAGCATCACCGTCGAGGCGATGACCTCGGCGGCGGCCGGAATCGGCAGGCCGAGGAAGTGGCGCTTCTGCGCCGTCTCGACACGCACGTTGAAGCGCGCCAACCGTAGTGCGCCGCAGGTGACATACAGCGCCGCCGCCATCCACCCGATCGTCCCCCACGGCTCCAGCGCCCAGCGATAGACCAGGATGCCGGGCGCGACGCCGAAGGCGACCAGGTCGCAGAGCGAATCGTACTCGATGCCGAAGCGTGAGGTGGTCTTGGTCAGCCGCGCGACGCGGCCATCGAGCACGTCGAAGACATTGGCGGCCATGATCGCGATCGCGGCGACGAGAAAGTCGCCGCGCACGCTGGCGATCAACGAGTAGACGCCGCAGAACAACCCACCGGTGGTGAGCAGGTTGGGCAGCAGGTAGACGCCCTTGCGCAGCGGCTGGTCGACCAGACGCGGCGCCGCATCGGCTCCCGAGTCCGACGCGTCAGCGCCAATGCGCGAAACGGGCTGCGCCATGCGCGCTCAGTTCTTCGAGCGGTCGACCAGTCGATCCGACGCCAGCCACGGCATCATGGCGCGCAGCTTGGTCCCCACCGCCTCGATCGGATGGTGCTCCGCCTCTTTGCGCAGTTCGCGGAAGTGCGGCATGCCGACGCGGTACTCGGTGATCCACTCCTCGGCGAACTTGCCGCTCTGGATCTCGGCGAGGATTGCTTTCATCGCCTGCCGCGCCTCGGGTCCGATGATGCGCTTGCCGCGCGTCATGTCGCCGTACTCGGCGGTGTTGCTGATCGAGTAGCGCATGTCGGCGATGCCGCCCTCGTAGATCAGGTCGACGATCAACTTCACTTCATGCAGGCACTCGAAGTACGCCATCTCCGGGCTGTAGCCCGCCTCGACCAGCGTCTCGTAGCCGGCGCGGATCAGCTCGGTGAGGCCGCCACACAGCACCGACTGCTCGCCAAACAGGTCGGTTTCGGTCTCTTCCTTGAAGGTCGTCTCGAGCACCGCGGCGCGCGTCCCGCCGATCGCCTTGGCATAGGCGAGCCCGACCGCGCGCGTGTCGCCGCTCGGATCCTGGTGGATGGCGAGCAGGCACGGCACCCCGCGCCCCTTCTGGAACTCGCTGCGCACGAGGTGGCCGGGTCCCTTCGGCGCCACCATGAACACGTTCAGGCCCGGCGCCGGCACGATGCCCTTGAAGTGGATGTTGAAGCCGTGCGCGAAGCAGAGGTACTTGCCGTCGGTCATCCCGGCGGCAACTTCCTTCTGGTACAGCTCGGCGGCGAGCTCGTCGGGCACCAGCATCATCACCACGTCGGCCGCCTTGGCGGCGGCGCCTGGCTCCAGCACCGTGAACCCGGCCGTTTCCGCCTTGGCCCACGAGCCACCGCCCTTGCGCAGGCCGATGATGACCTTGATGCCGCTGTCGCGCAGATTGTTGGCGTGCGCGTGCCCCTGGCTGCCGTAGCCGATCACGGCGACGGTCTTGTTCTGCAGCGGCGCCAGATCGGCGTCGCGGTCGTAGAAGATCTTCATGCCACTCGCTCCTTCGTGCCTCGCGCGCCGCGCATCAACTGCATGCCGCGATGCATCGCGACTTTGCCGGTACGGGCGATCTCCTTGATGCCGAGCGGCTTGAGGAGCTCGAGCAAGGCGGTGATTTTGTCCTCGGTTCCGGTGACCTCGATGAGATACGATTGCGGGCTGACGTCGATGACCTTGCCGCGGAAGATGTCGACGATGTGCATGACTTCGGAGCGCGTCTGCTGGTCGGCGGTGACCTTGATCAGCGCCAACTCGCGCTCGACGTGGCTGGCCCGGGTGAAGTCCTGCACCTCGATGACGCTGACCAGCTTGTTGAGCTGCTTGTTGATCTGCGCCAGCACCTGATCGTCGCCACGCGTGACCAGGGTGATGCGCGATACCGCCGGGTCGAGGGTTTCGGCTACGGTGAGGCTCTCGATATTGAAGCCGCGTCCGCTGAACAGCCCGGCAATACGCGCCAGGACGCCGAATTCATTCTCGACCAGGATCGAAATGGTATGGCGCATCGATTGTGGGTAGCGCGTTGCGCCCGGCAACGCGAGTCGCCCCCGGGCCGCGGGGAGCGCGTTGAGCAACGGCAGGTCGCCGTCAGTGCGTGCGGTAGCGGCCGAGGATCTCCATGATCCGATCCTTGCCGGCCAGCTTCACCTTCTGGATCCGCTTGCGTTCGACCTCTTCCTCGGGGGTGAGAAAGTGTTTGTGTTGCAGGGCCGCCAGCTGTTTCTCGAGCTCGAGGTGCTCCTCGTAGAAGCGCCTCAGCTCGGGGTCGCGGTCGAGCAGCGTGCGGATCAGTTCTTCGTCGTGCTTCTCCATGCCCAGAAACTCCGCGAGGGTGCCGGCAGACTTAGCCCAGCCCGCTCCTCCCTGTCAATTTTCCCACACTTATCCAATGGATAGCGCCGCGGCGCGACGCTCCCGGTGCATCTCGGCCTCGGCCGCGCGGCAATAAGCGGGCTCCAAGGCGGCGAGCGCTGTCGGCTCGCGCGTTTGCCCCAGTTGGGCGACGACCACGCCGCTCGGCGGGCGCTGGCTGAGCCGCAGGCGCCGCACTCCGGGCGGCAGCGCGTCCCACAGCGATGCGTGCGCGTCCACCGCGTCACCGACCAGCGTGCACGGCGCCGAGAGACGCTCGATCAGGGCAGCCGGGGCCATCGCGGTGGCTGGCATCTCGGCGTGCAACGCGTCGCCCCGCCAGCGGAAACTGGCGGCATAGATCTCGCCCTTGCGGGCGTCGAGGATCGGCCAGACAGCCCCGTCCGTGGGCCCGACCGCATGCGCATATGCTTCCAGCGTCGGCACGCCGACCAGCGGCAGGCGGGTCGCGACCGCCAACCCTTTGGCCACGCTCAGCCCAATGCGCAGGCCAGTGAAGGAGCCAGGGCCGATCGAGATCGCGATGCGGGTCAGCTCGGCCAGCCGCATCCCTGCATCGGCCAGGACCGCGTCGATCAGCGGCAGCAGCGCGCGCGCGTGACTACCGGCAACCGACTGCACGCGTTCAACGCATTGCGCGGCGCCGACGATGCCGACGCTGGCGACACCGGTGGCGGTGTCGAGGCCGAGTACGGGCACCCCGTCAGCCCCAGCCACGAACGATGCGCAGGATGTCGTTGTAGAACGCGAACGCCATCAACCCGATCAGGATCACCAGGCCGACCTGCTGCGCGATCTCGCGATGGCGCAGATCGAGCGGTCGACGCATGACGATCTCGATCAGGAAGAACAACAGGTGGCCGCCGTCGAGGATCGGAATCGGCAGCAGGTTGAGGATGCCGAGGTTGATGCTGATCACCGCCATGAACAGCAGCAGCGATTCCAACCCGACCTGCGCCTGCTGCCCGGCTGCCTGGACGATCAGGATCGGACCGCCGATGTCCTGTGCCGAAATGCGCCCCTGGAAGATCTTCACCACGCTCATGACCAGCGTGCCGATCCACCACGCGGTCTGCTTCGCGCCGTTGGCCACCGCTTCGATCGGCCCGACCGACACCTGCTCGAAGCCGCGCTCGATGCCGATCACGTATGCTTGGCCCACCACCTCGCCGAAGATGTTCTTCTCCGGCTGCGCCTCCGGCGTCACCGACAGATCGACTGGGGCGCCGTTGCGCTGCACGGTCAGCACCACCGTGCGGCCCTCGCTGCCGCGGATCGCCTTCGACAGTTCGTCCCAGGTCGCGACGGGCTGACCATCGAAGGCAGTGACGGTGTCGCCCGCTGCGATGCCGGCCTTGGCCGCCGGCCGATCGGCCATCACGCCACCGACGGTGGCACTGTCGGTCGGCACGCGCTGTCCGTACACGGCCAGCACCAGCGTGAAGGCAAGGAAAGCGAAGACCAGGTTGAACGCCGGACCGGCAATGACGATGGCGATGCGCTTCCAGACGTTCTGGTGCGAGAACGAGATGCGCGGATCGACCGGCTCGGTGGAGTCCGGATCTTCACCGACCATCTTCACGAAGCCGCCGAGCGGCACCGCGCTGACGGCGTACTCGGTACCGTTCACCGTCCGCCCGAAGATCTTCGGACCGAAACCGACCGAGAACTTCAGCACCCCGACGCCCGCCCACTTGGCGACGATGAAGTGCCCGAACTCGTGCACGACGATGAGCACGCCGAGCACGACGATGGCGGCGAGAATTCCAGTCAGCATGCGGACGCGAGACCGTGATCAGGTCAGACGTTGAGATAATAGTACACGAGCGCGACCGGGAAAAGCAGACTATCGATACGGTCGAGCACGCCGCCGTGTCCCGGGAAGAGCGCGCCCGACTCCTTCGCGCCGAAGCTACGCTTCATGACCGACTCGGTGAGGTCGCCGACCTGCCCGATGAGCGCCATGACCGTCGCCAGGGTCAGGATTTCGGTCCAGCTTCTCGGTGACAGGACGCCGAGAAACTCGAGCACCAGCTTGGCCAAGGCCGCCGCCACCAGGCTGCCGGCGATGATGCCGATCGCGCCCTCGACGGTCTTGCCTGGGCTCACATGGGGAATGAGCTTGTGTCGACCGAGCGCATGACCGACGAAATAGCCCGAACTGTCGCCCGCCATGGCGATGGCGATGACGAACGTCACCCAGGCGGCGCCGTCGGGCAGCACGCGCAGCCAGTAGAAGTGGGGCAGCAACAGCCCGGTGTAGAGCACGCCGATCGTGATCAGGCCGACATCCGCCAGGCCGCGGTCGAGATCGCGTCGCGCCAGCACGACGTAGCTCAGCGCGCCGGCTAACATCGCCGACAACGCCGCCGCCAGCCGCACGCCGGGCTCCGGCGCACTGACGCCGGCGAGGATCACCACCACCCCGAGCAGGCCGCCGACCACGCGCGGTCCGACACGCGACGTGAAGGCCAGTCCGCCGTACTCCACCAGGGCGAGTGTCGAGATCAGCACCACCACCACTCGCCAGATCCACACCGGCGCGCCGAAGATCAGCACGACGAGTAGTGGGATCGCGACGAGGGCGGTGAGAAGCCTAGCGCGCAGCACCGGCGCGCTCCCCACCCTGGCGCTGCTCGCCGGTGAGCCCGAAGCGCCGCTCGCGCTGTTGATAGTGTTCGAGCGCGGTGAGGAATTCGGCCTCGCGGAAGTCAGGCCACAGGGTGTCCGTGACGTAGAGCTCCGCATAGGCGATCTGCCAGAGGAAGAAGTTCGAGAGTCGCATCTCGCCGCTGGTGCGGATCAGCAGGTCCGGGTCAGGCAACCCCGCCGTACCGAGAGCGCCAGCCAGCGCCGTCGCGTCGATCGCGTCGGGATCCAGTTCGCCGTCGCGCGCGGCGCGGGCCAGCCGGCGCGCCGCCTGGACGATGTCCTCGCGACCGCCGTAGCTGACACAGAGGCCGACGGTGAGGCGCTGATTGTCGCGCGTCAACTCGACGACGTGCTCGAGCTCGCGGCGCACGCTGTCGGGCAGGCGGCTGAGATCGCCGATCGCCAGCACCCGCACCTCGTTGCTCATCAAGCGACGGATCTCGGTGCGCAGGTAGCGCCGCAACAGCGCCATCAGCGCGTTGACCTCACGCGGCGGCCGCTGCCAATTCTCGGTCGAGAAGGCGAACAGGCTGAGGTACGGCACGCCGAGCCGGCGCGCCGCTTCGACGACCGCGCGCACCGAGTCCTTGCCGCGACGGTGCCCCTCGATGCGTGTTAACCCACGGCGTTGAGCCCACCGCCCGTTGCCATCCATGATGATGGCGACGTGCCGCGGCAGGCGCGTGAGGTCGAGTCCGGAGGTGTCGAGCGCGGGCACCTCGGTCACACCTCCATGATCTCTTCTTCTTTCGCCTTGAGGACCTTGTCCAGGCGCTCGGTGTAATCCTTGGTCAGATCCTGGATCTTCTCCTGCCCCTTGCGCAGGTCGTCCTCGGTGATGTCGCCGTCTTTCTCCAGCGCCTTCAACAGGTCGTTCGCGTCGCGCCGGTGATTGCGCAGCGAGACGCGGAAGTCCTCCGCCACTTTGCGGATGTGCTTGACCAGATCCCGGCGGCGTTCCTCGGTGAGCTCGGGAATCGGCACGCGGATCAGTTTGCCGTCGTTCTGCGGTACGAGGCCGAGGTCGGACTGCAGGATCGCCCGCTCAATGTCGTTGATCGCGCTGCGGTCGTAGGGCTGGATAACCAACAGGCGCGGTTCCGGCGCACTGAGGCTGGCGAGTTGATTCAACGGCGTGCGGGCCCCGTAGTACTCGACGTGGATGCCCTCGAGCAACGCCGTCGAGGCACGGCCGGTCCGCGTGCGCGTCATGTCGCGCCGCATCGCGACGATGGTGTCCTCCATCTCGCGGCGCAGGTCGGCCAGGACGTCGTCGCTCGCGGCCATCAATGCACCAGGGTTCCAATCGGCTCGCCCCGCACGGCGCGGCCGATGTTGCCTTCCACCGTCATGTTGAAGACCATGATCGGCAATGCGTTCTCCATGCACAGCGTGACAGCGGTCGCGTCCATCACCTTCAGCCCCTGACGGAGGAAGTCGGCGTAGCTCAGCTCGGTGAAACGCTTGGCGGTCGGCTTGAGCTTCGGATCGGCATCGTAGACGCCATCGACCTTGGTCGCCTTGAGGATCATCTGGGCGCCGATTTCTGCAGCGCGCAGGCTGGCCGCAGTGTCGGTGGAGAAGAACGGATTGCCGGTACCAGCCGCGAAGATGACGATGCGGCCCTTTTCCAGGTGTCGCATGGCGCGGCGGCGGATGTACTGCTCGGCGATCTGGCGGATCTCGATGGCCGACATCACCCGCGTGGCCATCCCCTGGCGCTCGAGCGCATCCTGCAGGGCCAGCGCATTGATCACCGTGGCCAACATGCCCATGTAGTCGCCGGTGGCGCGGTCCGTCCCTTCGGTGGCGGCGCGGACGCCGCGAAAGATGTTCCCACCGCCGATGACCAACGCCAGTTCGAGCCCGCTGCGGCTGACGTCACGGATCTGCGCCGCCAGCGACTGCAGCACGCGATTGTCGATCCCGTACGCGGCCTCGCCCATCAGCGCCTCGCCGCTCAGCTTGAGCAGCACGCGCCGGTAGCGCAACTCGCCGGACGCCGCGCGGACCGTCTGGTCGACCTCGTCCCCGGCGTCCATCTGTCGGCTCAGCTCGCGCTCGACTGCTCGCCCAACTGGAAGCGCGCGAAGCGCCGCACGACGACGTTCTCGCCCATCTTCGCTACGGCGTCTGACACGAGTTGGCTCACCAGCTTGTCCTGATCCTTGATGAACGGCTGTTCGAGCAGGCAGACCTCACTGTAGAACTTCTCGATCTTCCCGTTCACCATCTTTTCGATCACCGCAGCGGGCTTGCCGCTGGTCGCCGCCTGGGCGGCGTAGATGGCGCGCTCCTGCTCGACTGCCTCGGTCGGGACTTCTTCGCGGCGGACATAGCGCGGGTTGGCGGCCGCCACCTGCATGGCCAGGTCGACCACCAGATTGCGGAAGTCGTCGGTGCGGGCGACGAAGTCGGTCTCGCAGTTCACTTCGATCAGCACGCCGATCTTGCCGCCGGCGTGGATGTACGACTGCACCAGACCATCGGCCGCCGTGCGGCCGGCGCGCTTCGCCTGCGCCGCCAGGCCCTTCTCGCGCAGATAGACGATCGCCTTCTCGATGTCGCCAGCGACCTCGTTCAGCGCCTTCTTGCAATCCATCATGCCAGCGCCGGTGCGCTCACGCAGCGCGCTGACCATGCTCGAGGTTACCGTGCTCATGCTCCCGGTCCTTCCGTCGCCGCTGGCGCGAACTCGCGATCCGTCGACGGGCCAACCGGCGCCGCCGCCTCCGGCACTTCGCCGCCCTTGGCGCGCTCGTCGTACTGCGACTTGCCCTCGAGGACGGCATCGGAGACCGCCGCGCAAAACAGCCGGATGGCGCGGATGGCGTCGTCGTTGCCCGGGATGCGGTAGTCGATCATGTCCGGATCGCAGTTGGTGTCGACCACTGCCACAACCGGAATACCGAGCTTGTTCGCCTCACGTACGGCAATGTCTTCCTTGATCGTGTCGATGACGAACATCGCGTCGGGCAGCTTGCGCATCGACTTGATGCCGCCGAGCGTATGCAGGAGACGGTCGCGCTCGCGGCTCAACTCGAGCAGCTCGCGCTTCTTCAGCCCCTCGGTCTGGTTCGGGTCCTCGAGCATCTCTTCCAGCTTCTTCAGCCGGTCGACGCTCTGCTTGATGGTCTGGAAGTTGGTCAGCGTACCGCCCAGCCAGCGGTTGCTGACGTAGAACGCGCCGCAGCGCTCGGCCTCTTCCTGCACCGCGTCCTGGGCCTGCTTCTTGGTGCCGACGAACAGCATGGCGCCGCCGGAGGCCGCCAAGTCGCGCACAAACGAATACGCGTCCTGCATCAGCTTCACCGTCTGCTGCAGGTCGACGATGTAGATCCCGTTGCGCGCCCCAAAGATGTACGGCTTCATCTTCGGGTTCCAGCGGCTCGTCTGGTGGCCGAAATGCACGCCGGCCTCCAGGAGCTGCTTCATGCTGACTTCCGCCATTCCGAGCTCCTCGTTTTCGAATGCGTGACCCTTACCGCTAGCAGACTTGTTCCCCTCCGGGCAACCACCGTTCCAGCCCGAGGGCTATTGGTTCATCGCCTCCAGGAACTCGGCATTGGTCTTGGTCCCCTCGACCTTGTCGACGAGAAATTCCATCGCTTCTACGGGGTTGAGCTGGGCCAGCAGTTTGCGCAGGACCCAGATCCGCTTGGTCACGTCGCGCCCGAGCAGCAGTTCCTCCTTGCGCGTTCCGGACCGATTGATGTCGATCGCCGGGAAGGTCCGCTTGTCGACCAACCGGCGGTCCAAGTGGACCTCCATGTTGCCGGTGGCCTTGAACTCCTCGAAGATCACTTCGTCCATGCGGCTGCCGGTATCGATCAACGCCGTGCCGAGGATGGTGAGACTGCCGCCGTCCTCGATGTTGCGCGCCGCGCCGAGGAACTTCTTCGGCTTGTGCAGCGCGTTCGAGTCGACACCGCCCGAGAGGATCTTGCCGCTCGGCGGAACGACCGTGTTGTAGGCGCGCGCCAGGCGGGTGATGCTGTCCAGCAGGATCACCACGTCGCGCCCGTGCTCCACCAGTCGCTTGGCCTTCTCGATCACCATCTCCGCGACCTGGACATGGCGCGTCGCCGGCTCGTCGAAGGTCGAGCTGATGACCTCGCCATCGACCGACCGCTGCATGTCGGTGACCTCTTCCGGTCGCTCGTCGATGAGCAGGACGATCAGCACCACTTCCTTGTGGTTGCGGGTGATGCCGTGCGCGATGTTCTGCAGCATCACCGTCTTGCCAGTGCGTGGCGGCGCGACGATGAGGCCGCGGGTGCCCTTGCCGATCGGCGTGAAGAGGTCGATCAGCCGCGTCGTGTGCTCTTCCGGATCGTGCTCGAGGCGCAGCTGCTCGTTCGGATACAGCGGCGTGAGATTGTCGAAGAGGATGATGTCGCGGGCGCGCTCCGGCTCCTCGAAATTGATCGCCTCGACCTTGAGCAGCGCGAAATAGCGCTCGCCTTCCTTCGGCGGGCGAATCTGTCCCGACACGACATCGCCGGTGCGCAGGTTGAATCGGCGGATCTGGCTGGGTGATACGTAGATGTCGTCTGGTCCCGGCAGATAGTTGTAGTCCGGCGCGCGCAGGAACCCGAAACCGTCGGGCAGGATCTCCAGCACGCCCTCGCCGTAGACCAGGCCGCTCTGCTCGGTCTGCGCTCCCAGGATGGCGAAGATCAGTTCCTGCTTCCGCATTGCGGAAGCGCCCTCGATGTTGAACTGCTTGGCGATCTGGGCGAGCTCGCTGATCTTCTTCGCCTTCAGGGACTTGAGGTTGAGCCCCTCGCCGCCCGATTCGTCGAGCTCGGTCTCGGCCTCGTCGGCGCCGTTGTTGCCGGCCGGGGCACCGTCGCCCGGGGTCTCGCTGTCCAACCGCCGCCGCCGTTCGGTGCGGCCGGAGAGCGCCCCGCCGGCCGGTGAACGGGAACCTCCGACGCTTTCGTCGGCCATGCGATGAATCCTCTCCGTGTGAAGCGATTGTGTTTGGGAAGGGGAGGCCGGCAGCCGAAGGATTCCGGTGCCTTGCCAATCTCGTGCCGCGCCCTGGAGACGCGGCGGACAGTAGGGAAGGCCCCTTGTGATGTCAAGCTTTTCGGGCCCGCAGGGCGGCCAACGCGGCATTGAGATCGCCGGGCAGCGGCGCCGCCAGACTGACCGGCGCACCGCTGCTCGGATGGGCGAAGTCGATGCGCTCGGCATGCAGCGCCTGGCGGGCGATTCCGCCGGGCGGACCGGGGCGCGGACGCGCGTAGAGCGGGTCGGCGACGATCGGGCAGCCGAGCGCGGCGAGATGGACACGAATCTGGTGTGTCCGTCCGGTCTCGGGAAACGCCCGGACTAACGAGATGCCGGTGAACCGCTCGACGATCTCGTAGCGGGTACGCGCCGCGCGGCCACCGGCCCCTCGTACCGCCATGCGCTTTCGCTGCACCGGATGCCGGCCAATTGGCTTGTCGATCACACCGCGCGGTAGGCGCGGCGCGCCCCAGACCAGCGCGACGTACTGCTTGCGAACCGTGCGACCGCGGAACTGGCGCCCAAGGTCAGCCAGCGCCTCGGCCGTGCGCGCGATCAACAGGACGCCGGAGGTGTCCTTGTCGAGCCGATGGACGATGCCGAGTCGGGCGGGATCGAGCCCGCTGGCTGCAGTCGGCCAACGGTGTAACAACGCGCTGACCAACGTGCCCTGCCAGTGCCCGGGTGCCGGGTGGACGACGAGCCCAGGTGGCTTGTTGATCGCCAGCAGAACCTCGTCCTCGAACAAGACATCGAGCGGAATCGCCTCCGGCTCTACCCCGACCGGCACGGCGGCACGCAATCGGGCGGCGATGCGGTCCCCCGCACGGACCATGGTGCCGGCTTTGACGACGCGCCCGTTCACCTCAACCGCCCCGTCGCCAATCAGGCGGTGCACCTGCGAACGCGTCCCCAACTCGCCCCGCGCGGTCAGGAAACGATCGAGCCGCACCCCGGCGGCGTCGGGTGCGACGACCCAGTGCCGGCGCGGCGGCTCATCCGCCATGCGCGGGACTGCCGAGCAGCGCGCGCGCAGTCGCGATGTCGCTGCGAATCTGCGCGAGCAGTGCGTCGATGCCGGCAAACTTCTGCTCACCGCGCAGCCGAGCCACGAAGGTGAGCTCGAGACGCCGGCCGTAAATGTCGCTGTGGAAGTCGAACAGGTGGGTCTCGACCGAGCGAACGCGATTGCCGAAGGTCGGATTGAACCCGATGTTGGCCACACCGTGCAGGGCACGACCGACGACGCGGGCCCGCACCGCGTAGACCCCATCAGCAGGTAGTACCACGTCGCGAATGCGCAGGTTGGCGGTCGGGACGCCAAGCGGGGCGCCGCGGTGGAAGCCGTGCACGACGCGACCGTCCACCGACTGATCCCCGCCGAGCCGCGCACGCACGGCGGCGAGATCGCCCGCCTGCAGTGCGCGACGTATGCCGTCCGAGTCGATTCGGGCGCCATCGACACGAATCGGAGCGACCACCTCGAGCGCGCCGCCGGACGGCGACACGCCCTCTGCACCGGTGACCGCACAGACCGCGCCCAGCCGCGCCAGAAGTATCTCGTCGGCTATGCGCGCGCGGCCCAGATGCACCACCCGATCAACGCGCAGCGCCGTCAGCACCGCAAGACGGCGGCGGAGACTCGTGATCGACGGTGTTGCCGGCGGTCGCAACGCCACGACCGCTTCGCCGCCGTCACGCGCGGCCCGATCGACCAGACGCGCGAGGACGGCGCGGTGACCAAGGTGGATCGCGTCGAACTCGCCGACCGCCACCACGCGGGGCCGACCGACGACCGCGGCGGGTACGTCGGCGAGGTGGCGGTGGAGCTGCATCGGCGCCCGCCAAGCGCGATTAGTCCGCGAGCGTCTGCAGTTGCTGCCGGGCGAGCTGCGCTTCCTCGCTCTTCGGATGGTCGCTGATGAGCTTCTGCAGAATGAGCTTGGCGTCGATCTTGTCACCCGAGTTGGAGAACGACGTCGCCAGTGCCAGCAAAGCGCCGGGCACCTGGTCGCCCTGCGGGTACTTCAGCAAGACCTCGTTGAGCTCGATGATCGACCGGTTGTAGTCGCTCTGCGTGTAGTATGCCTCACCGATCCAGTACTGCGCGTTGTCCGCCAGCGGCGACTTGGGGTTCGCACGCAGGAACTCGCGGAACTGCTGGACCGACGCTTCGGCCTGGCCTTCGCGATAGAGCTGCAGCCCCTTGCGATACGATTCCGGCGCGCCGCTGTTCTGCGCCTCGCGCTGCATCGCCAGCGGCGCCGCGTCGCTGCCCGGGACACGCGGCGGAACCGGCGTCTCGGTCGCGTTGACGTCGCCGAAGGACGCGGTCGGCGTCGGCGTCGCGAGGGAGCGTTCTTCCAGCTCGGCGATCTTCTTGCGCATCGCCGCGACCTCAGCCGCGGTCCCGCCGCGTTCGCTGACCGAGGCGCGCACCGTATCGAGGCGACGATTGATCGCGTCGATCGCCACCTGCATGTCGGCCATGTGGGCGCGCATTTCCTGCTGGTCGCGCTTCACGCGATCGAAATCGGCACGGGTGACGCAGCCACCCAGCAGCAGGCTGACTCCGCAGACCGCGACGACGCGCAGCGTCAGCCGCCGACCGTTACGAAGTGCGCCCGTCGATTCTCGCTCCAGCACGACTCCGTCTCCTCGTGACACAGCGGCAACTCCTCACCGTAGCTGATGGTCGTCATCCGATCACGACTGATCCCGAGCGCAACCAGGTAGCTCTTTGCGGCAGCGGCACGTTTGGCGCCGAGGGCGAGGTTGTATTCCACCGTGCCGCGATCATCGCAGTGGCCTTCGATCTCGACCCGGACATCCGGATGATCCTTCAGCCACTCGGCATTTTCCTGCAACGTCTGTCGCGAGGCTTCGTCGAGCTCGAAGGAATCGTAGTCGAAGCGGATATCTCGCAACGGACCAGTATCGCCGGCGCTGCGTCCCTGCTGGGCGAGCGCCAGACTCCCGCTCCCGCGCCCGCCGGCGCCGCCGTCAGCGCCGAGCGCGTCTTCGCCGTATCCGGCCTCGCCCTCGCCGCCCGACAGGCCATCGCCTTTCTTCTTGCTCGAGCAGCCGACCACCAACAGCGCCGCCAGCGCCACCACCACCAGACCGACCCACCTCATCATCGTCGACCCCTTGTGCCCGAGCGCTTTTCGCGGTTACTCGAGCCAACCCGACCAAGCGGGAGAGCTATCACTGCCCCCCCCACTGGTCAATTCTGCTTGGTTCGCTCCGGAGAGATCAGAGAGCACGATTTTGGAACTGCCGCGCCGCGTCGAGCTGAAGACGAGGTAGCGCCCGTCCGGCGACCAACTCGGATCCTCGTTGCTCCCGGCGCCGGTGGTCACTTGTCGGGTGTCGCTACCGTCGACCTTGACGGTGAAGATCTGGAACCGTCCGCCGGTGCGCGCCGCGTAGGCGATTCGGTCCCCCTTCGGCGACCAACTCGGCGAGGTGTTGTACCCGCCGACGGTGCTGACGCGATGCACGCCGCTGCCGTCGGCGTTCATGATGTAGATCTGCGGCGCGCCGGATCGGTCGGAGCAGAAGACGAGTTGCGAGCCGTCCGGCGACCAGGACGCCGAGACGTCGACCGCCCAGTGATCGGTCAAGCGGCGCTGCAACGAGCCGTCGGCGTTGAGCAGGGCAATCTCCGGGTTGCCGTCGAACTCGATCGTAACGGCCAGATTGCGACCGTCCGGCGACCAGCGCCCGCCGAGGTTGAGGCCGCGCAGGGACGACAGCTTGCTCCAGCCGCCGCGCGGCATCGGTATGGCGAACAGATCCGGGTTGCCGTTGCGGTATGAGGTCAGCACCAACGCCCGCGCGCCGGGTGCCCACGAGGGCGAGAGGTTCAGCGTATTGGCATCGGTGATACGGCGCACCTCGTCGCCGTCGGCGCCCATGACATAGACGTCCTTGAAGCGGCCGCCGCGCGTCGAGAGAAAGGCGATTTGCGAGTCGAACGGCCCGCGCTCGCCGGTGAACGTCGCCATGATCTCGTCGGCGAAGCGGTTGGCCATGCGGTGCTCGTCGCCGATCACGCCGCGAAAGCGCCGCCCGGTGAGCTGGCGCCGCTGGCCGACGTCGAACAGGCGCGCTTCGATGGTGAGGTCGTTGCCCTGACGCTCGGCGGTCCCCTTCACGACGGCGAGCGCGCCGACCACCGACCAGTTGTCGAAGTTGATCGTCTCGGCCGTCACGCCGGAAGTCGCCGCCTGCTCGATGTACGTATCGCTCGGAATGACCCGGAACAGTCCGGAGAGCTCGAGGTCGCGCCCGAGCACGGCGGCGAACCGGTCGCCCGCCCCGGGGGTGAGGTTCTTCAGCGGCGAGACCGCGATCGGGTAGCGGGTCACCCCGGGGCCGACGATGGTCGAGCGCACCTGGGCCGCCGCGCGCTGGGCGACGAGCAACGCGGCGATGAGGACGAGGGAGCGGAGCGAACGACGCATTCAGGACTCCAGATCGCTCGCCTGGAAGGTGAGCGTGACGGTGGCAAAGTCGGCGCGGAACTTCTCGGGAACGGGTTCGAGTGGATTGACGGCGCGCACGGCGCGCTCGGCCGACGCGTCGTACTGCGCGTCGCCGCTCGATTCGATGGTCCGCACGTTCTTGATCTCCCCTTCCGGCGTGATGTTGAACTGCACGACGACAGTCAGCGACTTGTCGGCGCCGGCCCATGCCCAGGCGGCCTTGATCCGCTCGCGCATGCGTCCTTCGTACAGGATGTACTGCAGGTCGGTCGGCTTACCGCCCGCGCCTTCACCCGGACCGGACGAGATCGGACCGCCGGCGCCGGTCGCCCCGGCTCCGCTTCCCTTGCCGACCATGGCGGCGCGACGCTCGACCGCCGCCGCGATCTGCCGATCCGTGTCGCTTGATCCACTCTCCTTGTCCGGCTTCACCTGCGACGCGCGCTTCTGCACGGCGGCGGCGATCGCCTGATCGCGCTGCGCCGCCTGTTGTGCCTTTGGATCCGGCTTCGCTTCTGCCTTCTCGGGCGCTTTGACCGGCGCAGGCTGCTTCGCCGGCACCGGCTTGGCCGCGGCTTTGGTGTCGGTCTTCGCGGGCGGCTTGGCCACCGGTTCGGACTTGGGTGGCACCTTGGGCTCGGGTTTGGCTACGACCTTCGCCTCCGGCTTGGCTGGCGGCTTCGCCACCGCTTTGGGCTCCACTTTTTCGGGCTTCACCGCCTCGTTCTTGGCAATCGGCTTGGGCGGCGGTGGCTGCACGGCTTCGGCTGGCTTTACTTCCTGTGGCTTGGGCAGCTCCGCCTTGGAAACCGGCTTCGGCTGCTCTGGAGCCTTCGCAACCGGTGCCGGCGGCGGCGGGGCTGCTGGCTTAGCCAGTGGTTCGGGTTTCGATTGTGGCTCCGCCGCCGGCGGTTCGACCTGCGGCGCCGCGGCCGCGGGGGGCGGCGCTGGAGCGGCTTCCGCCAGCGGAGCGGCGGGTGGTGGAACGGGCTTGACTGGCTCGGTGCGCTTACCGACACCTGGAACGAGGTTGGTCCCGCCGAGCACGTCCGGGGCGACGAGATCGACTGTGTACGACTCCAACCGCGGTGGTGTGCTGAGGAATTGTCCGGGAATCGCGATCAGGAGCGCCAGAACGGCGGCATGCGCCAGCCCCGAGAGGACGACCGTCCAGACCAGCCCGCGATCGACACCGCGTGGAACACCCAGGTCGGGTGCGGTGGAGATCATGAGGGACGGGCGGGCGGCTCCGTGATCATGCCCAGCCGCTGCACGCCAGCTTCACGCAACGCGCCGATGACGCGCATGACGTCGCCGTAGGGGACCGCCTCGTCGGCGCGCAGGTAGACGTTGCGATCGGGGCGTTCGCGCAGAATGGCCTGCAGCTTGGTCGCCAGCTCGGAGGGGGCCATGGAGGCGTCGTTGAGATACGTGGCGCCGCCGGCAGCGACGGTCACGACCAGTTGCACCTCTTCGCCGCTCAGCCCACCGGCCTGCACCTTGGGCAGATTGACGTCGACGCCCTGGTGCATGATCGGGGCGGTGACCATGAAGATCACCAGCAAGACGAGCATGACGTCGACCAAAGGGGTGACGTTGATCTGCGACAGCGCTTCGTTGTTGCGCTCGGAACTGAACGCCATGGCTCTACTTGAGGAAGTGACGTTCGGCGATGTTGAGGAATTCGAAGCCGAAGTTGTCCATCTCGGCGGAGAGGACGCGAATCTGGCGCGAGAAGGAATTGTAGGCGACCACCGCTGGGATGGCGGCGAACAACCCCGTCGCGGTCGCGATCAGCGCCTCCGCTATGCCTGGCGCGACTGCCTGGATGCTGGACGATTGCGTCGTGCTGAGCCCGAGGAACGCGTGCATGATACCCCACACGGTGCCGAACAGGCCGATGAACGGCGTCGCGCTGGCGGTGGTGGCGAGGAACGTCAGGGTTCGCTCGAGGTTCGTCAGCTGCTGCGTCGCCGCGCGGCGCATGGCGCGCTCGACGTTGGCAACCCCACCGAGGTCGGTGCTGAGCTGCGCTTCCTCTGCCTGACGCTTGGCACGAGTCAGACGAAAGAGCTCCTGGTAGCCAGCGCGAAAAACCTGCGCGACGGGGCTGTCGGTCATCTCCTGGCTGGAGGCATACACGGTGGTGAGATTCTTGGTCTCCCAGAAGCTCTCGATGAAGCGATCCGACGCGCGACGCGCGGCGCGGATCTGCCGCGCCTTGAACAGGATGATGCCCCAACTGGCGATCGAGAAGAACACCAGGAGGTACAGCACGCCCTGCACGACCGGCCCGGAGCCGGTCACCATCGTCAGCAGGTCATCCCGCCCTGCGCCCGCGCCGACTGCGAACGCTGCGGTCATCGAGGACGCGATCACCGCGGCCATACACCCAACCTCGCCACCACCCTGCGTTCGCGAACGCTATTATGGGCTCTGGAGCGAGTCAATTGAGCGCCGTGCAGGTTTCTTGACTCGCGGGGACTCGCTTGGTTGAAACGCATGGCGTACCGGGGAGCGATGCAGATGATTTCGCTTGACCAACTCGAGCTCACCGGAAAGCGCGTCTTCGTTCGCGTCGATTTCAACGTCCCATTGAAAGGGGCGACGGTCACAGACGCAACCCGTATCGACGCGGCGTTGCCGACGATCCGCTACGCAATCGAGCATGGTGCCCGGGTGATACTCGCCTCGCATCTCGGGCGTCCCAAGGGCAAGGTCGATTCGGCCTTCAGCCTGGCACCGGTGCGTGCCGTACTCGAAGCGAAGCTCGGTCAGCCGGTCGGGCTGGCCCCCGACTGTATCGGACCAGCAGTCGAACAGCAGGTCGCGGCGCTTGGCAATGGCCAGGTGTTGCTCTTGGAGAACCTGCGCTTCCACACCGCCGAGGAAAAGAACGAACCCGGCTTTGCCGCCGCCCTGGCAAGGCTGGCCGATGTCTACGTCAACGATGCGTTCGGCACCGCACACCGCGCGCATGCCTCGACGGCGGGGATGGTGCCGCTGGTCGCCACACGCGCGGCGGGGTTCCTGCTGCAGCGTGAGTGCGATTTCCTGGGTCGCATTCTGGCCGCGCCGGAGCGGCCCTTGGTGGCGATACTGGGGGGCGCCAAGGTCTCCGACAAGATCAAGGTGATCGAGAGCCTGCTGGGGCGAGTCGACAGCCTTTTGATCGGTGGGGCGATGGCCTACACCTTCCTGCGCGCGCAAGGACTCTCGACCGGAACGTCACTGGTCGAAGAAGCGCAGATCGGCCTCGCCGGCGGCTTGTTGACCACTGCCCAGGCGCGCGGTGTCAGGCTACTGCTGCCGGTGGACCACGTCGTCGCGCCGAGCGCCGATTCGGCGTCTGACGCGGTGACGGTGCGCACGATTCCAGCCGACAAAATGGGGCTCGACATCGGTGCTGAGACGGTCGCGGCGTTCCGCGCGGTCATTGCCGAGGCGCGCACGGTCTTCTGGAACGGCCCCCTCGGTATGTTCGAGGTGGCGCCCTTCGACGCCGGTACGATGGCGGTCGCCGCGGCGGTGGCCGACAGCCGCGCGGTCAGCGTCATTGGGGGCGGGGACTCGGTCGCGGCGATCATGCGCTCTGGGCGCTCCAACGACATCACACACATCTCGACTGGTGGCGGGGCGTCACTCGAGTTCCTCGAGGGCGTGGCGTTGCCCGGCCTTGTGGCGCTGGAATCATGACCGCCCGCAGACCGCTCCTGGCCGGCAACTGGAAGATGTACGGCACCGCCACGGAGGCGCTGGCACTGGTCGATGCGCTGCTGCCATTGATCGCCCACTTCGTCGATCGCGACGTCCTGATCGCCCCGCCGTTCACCGCGCTAGCGCCGGTCGCCACGCGCCTGGGCGGCAGCGGGGTACATCTCGCGGGCCAGAATCTCTACTGGGAGGATCGCGGCGCCTACACCGGCGAGGTCTCGGGTCCGATGCTGGTGGCGGCAGGGTGTAGTCACGTGATCGTCGGCCATTCGGAACGCCGCCAGCTGTTCGGCGATCTCGATGACTGGGTGGGGCGCAAGACGGTCGCGGCGTTGCGCGCCGGTCTCATCCCCATCGTCTGCGTCGGCGAGACGCTGGCAGACCGCGAGGCCGGCGAAACGCTCCAGGTAGTCGCCCGGCAGTTGCGCGCCGCCCTTGTCGACGTCGCGGGAGATGCGTTACCGCGGGTCGTCGTCGCGTACGAGCCGGTCTGGGCGATTGGCACCGGACGAGTGGCCAGCCCTGGGCAGGCACAGGAGGTCCACGCGGAGTTGCGGGCCTTGCTCGCCTCCCAGGCGACCCCCAGCGTTGCTGCTGGAATGAGAATCCTCTATGGAGGCAGCGTGAAGCCGGACAATATCGACACGCTGATGCGCCAGCCGGACATCGACGGGGCGCTGGTCGGCGGCGCTAGCTTGCAGGCCACCGATTTCGCCCGCATCGTCGGCTTCACCGCCTGAAAACCGTCCCGCCAGGGGTCCCACACATGTTCGCAGTCATCACCATTATCCACATCCTCGCCTGCATATTCCTCGTCTTGGTCGTCCTGTTGCAGACCGGCAAGGGCGCCGACATGGGAGCCGTTTTCGGCGGCTCGAGCTCGACCGTCTTCGGGAGCTCTGGAGCAGGCAACTTTCTGACCAAGCTCACCACCGCGACGGCCATCGTGTTCATGCTCACGTCGCTGGGACTCACCTATTTCTCGGCCCGTCGGAACAGCGCGACGATCTTCGACTCGGCGCCCGCACCCGCCGCCGCGCCCGCCGCAAATCCTGAAGCTGCTCCGATCGCACCCGTGCCGGATGGTGCACCGGCCGCCGCGCCTGAAGCTCCTGCGCCGGCGCCTGCGGCTAACTGAACCTCGATCAACCATCGCCTCCACGCGAGGATGGCGGAACTGGCAGACGCGCTAGGTTGAGGGCCTAGTGGGGTAAAACCCGTGGGGGTTCAAATCCCCCTCCTCGCACTCTTCTCTGCACCTGCGTCTTAGCTCAATCAGTCCCTGCAACGATCCCTCTTAAGGCGCTCCGCGCCTTCACCTTCACGCGCCGCCACCGCGGCCGACGCGCCTCCATCCTGAACCGCACGCGCGCCTCCTGATCCGCCTCACTTCGCATCCATAGACGAGCCTGAGTTCCCCTCCTCACTGGGGGGATCCGCACACCAGGCCGCCCCGTCGCGGCTCCGGCACGATCCCTGGTGTAGAAGATCCAGCTGGTCCCTACCGCCGAGCACCCTTCAGGCACCTTCCGCCAGCTCGCTCTCGCAGCTAGAAACCCCGGCGGTGATGGCAGGCGTGCCGCCTGCGCGCCGACGCCATAGGCGACTGCCTGGCACGATGAGCTCCGCGGTCGCCGTCGACGTCGGAGGATCGAAATCCCTTCGCCACGCCGCTCGTGGCCCGGCGCCCGTCAAACGGAAGACCAGATACAAGACGCCAGCCAAAAAAAAGGGGCGGGTGGCTCTCGCCACCCGCCCCCTTCCCAGAGAGCTGAACCCTACGACAACCGCTACGGCAGGACGATAAAGTCCGGAGCTTCGCGGTCACCCTGGAAGTGGATGTTGAAATCCGCCAGGCCCGCCTGCTCGTGCAGTTCGTGTGCGACACCAATCAAGCCGCCACCGATCGGGTTTGCACGCGTCTGGCCGGTCAGCGTGCCCTGCACGCCGGCACTCCAGATCGAGCGATCGTTCTGAGTCGTGTCGATGTTCGACAGCAGCGAGAACTGCTTGCACTGCATCGGCCGGCTCGTCGAGAAGCGCGTCTCGAACTCGTTGTACACGAGGTACTGCACCACCGCACCGCCGGGGATCTGGCGCAGGTAGTCCTCGCTGCACGGCACCAGCTCGAGGATGGTCACGATCTGCGAGTCCAGCCCGTCGTCGATGATCGGATCAACCGCGAAGTCGAAGAAGTGGTTGATGATCAGAACGTTCGGGCAGCCGTTGTACTCCGGCTCAGGGCCGCCGAGGACGAGAACGTTATCGTCGTTCACCGCACCCTCGATCGCCTGGATGCCGATCGCGTTGCTCTTACCAACGTTGATGAAGTCCGGATCGGGATCCTCGGCGAAGAACCCGAGCGTCGCCTCACCCTTCAGCACGTTGCGGTCAACCGGGATCCCGTCCTCGTCAACCGCGATGCAGCGCAGCGAACCGAGGAACGGCTCTTCCGGAACCGGCGGGATTCGGCTGCCCGCATTGCTGCTCCCGCCGATGCCGAAGTTGCTGACGCCATCGATCGGAAACTTGCCGAACTGCTTCGGAGGGAACGTCGAGTAGCCGGCCATCCCGTCAGAAGCCAGCCAGCCGAGAGGCTGGAACGGCGTGATCTGTACCCGGAAGTCCGTCTCGTTCCAGCCCGGCAGGCACAGACCGCAACCCGTCATCGGATCGCAGCAGTCTTCCGCTGCGTAGCACACCTCACCAGTGTTCGAGCAGTGAGGATTCGCATTCTCGTAGAAGCAGTGGATGTGGACCGGATCCTCCGAGGTGTTGCTCACCTGCAGGAGGGTGTTGATCCCGAACGTATCGGCCGGAGAGAGGAAGCTCTCCTCGGCGAAGATCACGCTCGGCCAGTCCAAAATCGCCGCTGCGCGGTCGGAGGTGACATCAGCGGCCACCGGCCTCACACCGCCAGCCGCGAGCGCCATGGCCAGTCCCACCATCCAGCTCGCCCAACGCACCTGTCGCATGATTGTCTCCTTTCCCCTACTTTCGCGCACTCTGTCGCTGGCCACTGGGCTTACTGCGGACCCGCCTGCTCAGGCGGAATCGTGATGATATCCGGCCCAGGGCGCGACCCTTCGATGTGATAGTTCACATCAGCCGTCGAGGCGTTACCGTCGGCCGTCACGTGCGCCTCCGTGCCGACCATGATGATGCCGGAGCGGGTCTGCGCCGTGGGGCGGATGCGCGACTGTGCGAAGGTCGTGCCGAGCGACTCAAAAGTGTAGGTCGTCGCGATCTCGCTCAGCGCCAGCTCGCCCCAGCAGTCCACCGAGGCGAACGATGACACGCGCTGCTCGAACTCGTTGTACGTCTCGACAAAGAGCGTGACCGACTCAGGCGCCTGTGTTTCGAAGTTCTCGGTGCAGGGCACGATCGTCCACGCGGTGAAGACCGCCGAGTCGTCATCGACATCGCCGGCGAAGAACGGATCCGGCGCGCCGTCCGCGAAGTGGTTTGCGATCCACGTCTGCGGGCAGGCATCGTATTCAGCGCCGAACGGGCACTCGTCACTGGGCTCCCCGCCCAGGCAGAGCACATTGTCGCCGTCGTTGAATTCGTTACCGATGACGCCCACGGCGTTGTACTTGGCGACGTCGTAGAGATCCTCGTCGCAGTCGCCGTTGTCCGCGCAGTCGTTGCCGCCCAGCACGCAGGTACCCGTGGTGGGACTGCAGACGTCGGCGATGATCGTGGTCGCTTCGCCCTTCAGGTGGTTACCGGAGAGCGGAGAACCGTCAGCGCCCGTCTCGACGCACTTCAACTCGCCGGTGAAGTACTCGACGACCGGCGGAACGCGGCCGGGGTCGATACCGGCGTTGTTGCAGTCGTAGTTCGGCGGGTTGTCGTTGCAGGGAACATCCGTCGGATCGACGAGACGGCCCTCGGACACCACCCAGTGGGTCGGCTGCTGCTTGGTCAGCCAGATGTCGAAGTCCACCTCAGTCCAGAGCGGCGGATTGATCGGACCAGGGGGGAGGTCCGGGAAGGTGAGCGCGCCATTCACGTAGAAACAGTGCGCGTGCACCATCGAGTTCGAGGTGTTGGTGATCTGAATGACGGTGTCTCGCGTTCCGTCGGAGATCACCTTCGGGAAAAACAGGATCGACGCGCTCTTCTCGGTGGTCACCTGCGCGCTGGCGCTCCCGACCACCATACCCACCAGAGCCGCCGCCATGAGCCCGACTCGCCCTCGCTGCCTAAGCATTAGCCTCCTCCTTTCGATCACTACCACTCGATCGCTTCCGCGCCGTAATAGCCGTGGCGGACTTCTCCCAAATAAGTGCCGGCCTTATATCCGCGTGCCCAAAAGATGTCAAGTCAAAACAAGGGACTTTCTCAACGCTTTCCGGTTCAGTGCAGTTCCGGGGTGTAGATGAAGTCGCTGAGGGCCCGGCGCCCCTGGAAATGCAGGTTCTTTGCGTTGCCGCTTACCGTGCGCTCGGGCTGCTGGACGTAGTCGCAGACGGGGAACTGGAACGGTGCTCCGGCGCAGCGGAACTCCTCGGCGATGCCGAGGAGCGTGTTGCCCGCGATACCTGCATTCTCCTGGTTCTCTACGCCGCGGATGCGGGTCTGACCCGTCAGCGTGCCGGCGACGCCGGCGGCGAAGATCGAGCGGGAATTGTCGCCGCTCGTGATCGCCGAGAGTTGGATCTCCTTGAAGCATTCGACCGGGATCGAGGTCGAGAAGCGTTGCTCGAATTCGTTGAAGACGAGGAACTGAGCCGTGGTTCGCGAGAGCTCTGGGCGTTGCTCTTCAAAGTCCTCGGTGCACGGCACCATGGTCAGATCGGTGGCAACCCGCACCTCGTACGTCGGCTCGGTACAGTCGCTGTCGTTCAAGCAGTTTTCGCCGGAAAGGGTGCACTTGTCGTTTTCACAGGTGTTTGCGCAGTCCGCGGCGTCCGCGCAGGCGTTTCCGGTAACCGTGCATACGTCGTTAATGCAGCGATTCTCGAGGCAGTCCGCCGTGGAAGTGCAGGCGAGACCGTCAATGCTGCAGGTGTCGTCAGGCAGGCAGGTGTTCTCGAGAATCGGATCGACCGCGCCGTCGAAGAAGTGGTCCAAGATGAGGATGTTGGGGCACCCTTCGTACTCTGCGACGTCAGGCGAACCGCCGAGCACCAACGTGCTGTCGCGATTGCCTGTGCCAGGAATGGCGGGGATTCCAATTGCGTTGTAGCCGGATATGTCCGTGGTTTCGTCCGGGCCAGCCCGCAGCCGGCCAATCAATGCCTGGCCGATGAGATCATTCCGCGCTACCGGCTTTTGCCCATCATCGAGCGCGATGCACTTGAGCTCGCCGATCATCGGGTCGTCAGGCGAGGGCGGGATTCGCCCTTCGTTCACCTGACCGCCGGGGCCCGTGCGGCCCAGCACGCCGCCATCGAGGGGCAGGCAAGCCGGTTGCACGCAACGATTGCCCACGCCGCACTGCGAATCGCGGTCGCAGACCGTCGTGCCGTCGTTCGAGCAGACACCATCGATCAAGCGGCAGTCGACGTTCTGGCCGGCAGAGACCAACCATCCGGTCGGTTGCTCGCGCGTCAGCCTGAACAGGAAGTCCGTCTCCTGCCACTGCGGATCGCACTCACCGAAGAGCGTCTGCCCGCCGATGACGGCAGAGCAGCTGCGCTTGTCCGGGAAGCAGGTTCCGCCCGGCACCGTGCAGCGCGGGGTGGCGTTCACGTAGAAACACCACACATTGATCGGGCTCTCAGAGACATTGCTGATGCGGATGAGCGTCTCGAGGCCCGAGCCGGTATCGACCAACAGCTTCGGGAAGACGAGAATCGCCGCCGGATGATCCGAGGCGACGTCGGCCGTCGCGGTGTGCGCCGAGGGCAACAGCACCGCGATCAACGCCAAGAGCGGCAGGGCCCTACGCGACCAACGGCTTCTCATTCGCAGCGCCGAAGAGCTCACGGCCCCTCCGGAAGGAAGATGAGATCCGTTTTCTCGCGCGTACCCTCTTCGTGCAGGTTGAAGGCGGCGCGCGTCGTCTCGTCTCCGAGATGGTGGTACTCCTCAACCACACCGACGAATCCGGAGTTGGAACCGGTTGACGAGCGCATCGTGGTCAGTGCGAAACGGGTAGCCAGGTTTTGCACGGTGAACGTGCTGCCGACATCAGACAGGAAGAAGCTGCGCCAGCACTGCACGCCAGTGCTCGTCGACAGGCGGTTCTCGAACTCGTTGAAGGCAAGGAACTGGATCGTGATTGGGGTCGGATCCTGGCCTTCATAGTCGGCGCGACAGGGAACCAACGTCACCTCGGTATCGACAGTCGAAGTCGGCCCGAAGATCAGGTCGTCCGCCCCCTCGGAAAAATGCGTCAGCAGGGCGCGCTGGCCGCAGCCTTCGTATTCGGCGCCGCTCGGACACTCGTCGCTCACCCCACCGCCAAGGCAGAGGATGTTGTCGCCATTGTTGGTGAATGGCTCGCCGAGCAGCCCGACGGCGTTGTACTTGGCGGAATCGCCGTTTGACTGGACGATCGTCGCTTCGCCCTTGAGGTGATTGCCGCTGATCGGCGCCCCGGACTGATCGACCTCGATGCAGCGCAGCTCCCCCTGGAACGGGAAGCTGGAAACCGGTGGGACGCGGCCCGGATCGAGGCCGGCGCCGTCGCAATCGTAGTTTGGAGGAATGCGATGCTGGGGATCACCGAAGTCGCAGCTCGGATCGGCCGGGTTGGTAACGCGGCCGACGCTGACCGACCAGTGGGTCGGCTGCTGCTTGGTCAACCAGATGCTGAAATCGACCTCCTGCCATTGCGGCTGACAGCGGCCGGTGCAGGTCCCAGCGAGGCAGTCGCCGGTGCCGAGGCAGAGCGGTGTGGCATCGACGTAGAAGCAGTGCGCATGCACCATCGAGTTCGACGTGTTGCTGATCTGGATGAAGGTGTCGCGGCTACCGTCGTAGACGATCTTCGGGAAGATCAGGATCGACGCTGAGCGCTCGGTGGTAGACTCGGCCGACGCGGAGCCGACCGACAGGGCGACGAACAGCACGACCAGCGCGTGCGTTGCAATCGCACTGGCGCGCAGCGTGCCGATACCCAGCGCACCGTTGGCGCGCCACCGGGTTGTCGTCGAAAACACCGCCTCCCCCATCACGTCTGTCGGCCGAAGTCGGGCCTACCGCTCCCGCAGGATACCCGCTTATAGAGAGTCACTCTAAAAGTGTCAAGGAAAAACGCGGTCGGAATTGCGTCGCTATGCGGCATCGCAGAAGCGACTTACCCGATCGGGCGCAGCCAGGAACGGTAGCGCGGCTCCTCGCCGCGAACCGCAGCGGCGTAGGCTGTTTGTACCGACCGGGTGATCGGCCCTGGAGTGCCGTCACCGATCTGCCGGTCGTCGAGTTCGCGGATCGGAGTGATCTCCGCCGCGGTGCCGGTCAGAAAGGCTTCGTCAGCGACGTAGATCTCGTCGCGCGTGAAACGCTCCTCGCGGCACTCCACCCCCTGGTCCCGCAGGATGGTCATAGCGGAATCGCGGGTGATGCCAGGCAGCACCGAGGTGAGAGGCGAGGTCTTCACCCGACCGTGGCGAACGATGAAAATGTTCTCGCCACTGCATTCGGCGACGAACCCCTCCGGGTCGAGCAACATCGCCTCGTCATAGCCCGCCCGACGCACCTCGACGCTGGCCAGAATCGAGTTCACGTAGTGCCCCACGACCTTCGCCTTGCTCATCAGGGAATTCACCGAAAAGCGCTGAAAAGACGAGGTCTTAACGCGAATTCCACGGCGGATTCCCTCGTCGCCGAGATAGGATCCCCAGGGCCAGGCGGCGATCGCCACACGGACTGGATTGGTCACCGCCGAGAGACCCATCTCGCCGTCGCCGAGGAACACCAGCGGACGCAGGTAGCAGGTCTTCAGGTGGTTCCTCGCCACCGTCTCGACACAGGCTGCGTTGATCTCTGCCTGCGAGAACGGGATCTGCAGGCCGATGATATGAGCCGAGGCGAAAAGACGCTCGGTATGCTCCTCCAGTCGGAAGATCGCCGAGACACCGCCCTTCCCCTCGTAGCAACGGACGCCCTCGAAGACGCCGAGCCCGTAGTGGAGCGTGTGGGTGAGCACATGGACCGTGGCGGCTTCCCACGGGACGAACTTGCCGTCGAGCCAGATGTGCTCGGTGCGCTGCATGCGAGCGCGGACAGCTAACCGAGCGCCGCCACCAAGTCAATGTGAAGTCCGGCCGCTGGCCGGCCCTGATCGCGTCAGGCCGGCTGATGCGATTCTGCAGCGTGATTCGAGGGTTCGCCGACGCCGACCGCAGCCCTCCAGGCGGCCGCCTCGCGCCCCGCACGCACCGCCAACGCCTCGCGGCGGGCGCGACCGCGCCCCGCTCCCTCGACCGCCGGAAAGAGCCCGTAGTTGGCGTTCATCGGCTGGAAGTCGCGCCGCGCGCGGTCGGTCACATAGGCCAACAGCGACCCCAACGCGGTTGTCGGCGGCGGCACCATGAGCGGCTCCCCGGCGAGCAGACGCACGGCGTTGCGACCCGCCAGGATCCCGCTGGCGGCGGACTCGACGTACCCTTCGACGCCGATCAACTGACCGGCGAGGAAGAGCCGCGGATCGTCGCGCCACTGCAACGTCGGCAACAGCACCCGCGGCGAGTTGATGAAGGTGTTGCGATGCAGGCTGCCGAGCCGCACGAATTCCGCCCCCGCCAAGCCGGGAATCATGCGCAACACGCGGCGTTGCTCGGGGTACGTCATCTTGGTCTGGAATCCGACCAGGTTGTAGAGCGTCGCGGCGGCGTTGTCCTGGCGCGCCTGCGCGACGGCGAATGGGCGCCGCCCGGTGCGCGGATCGGTCAGACCGACCGGTCGCATCGGACCAAACGCCAACGTGTCGCGCCCGCGCCGCGCCATCTCCTCGATCGGCATGCAGCCCTCGAAGTAGACACAGCGCTCGAAATCGCGCGTCGGCACCTTCTCCGCCGTTAGCACCGCATCGACGAATGCGTAGTACTCGTCACGGTCGAACGGCAGGTTCAGGTAGTCGTCGCCGCCCTTGTCGTAGCGCGACGCGGCGAACGCAATGCTGCGATCGATGGAGTCGGCGGTGACGATCGGCGCGATCGCGTCGTAGAAGTACAAGTGCTCCTGGCCGCAACGCTCCTGAAGCGCGCGCGACAGCGCGGGCGATGTCAGCGGACCGGTCGCGATGATCGTCACCCCGTCAGCGGGAATCGCCGTGACCTCTTCGCGTCGTACGCTGATGCGCGGCTCCGACTCGATCGCCGCCGTCATCGCCTGCGCAAACGCATCGCGGTCGACGGCCAACGCCGCGCCGGCGGGCACCGCGTGCGCGGCCGCGCAACGCATGACCAGCGAGCCCAGCCGGCGCATCTCGTCCTTCAACAGACCGACCGCCGTCTCGATCGAATCGTTGCGAAAGGAGTTCGAACACACCAGCTCCGCGAGCCACTCGGTCTGGTGCGCAGGGGTCCCGTGCTGCGGGCGACGCATCTCGTAGAGCGTGACCTCGCATCCCTGCTGCGCCGCCGCCCAGGCGGCCTCGCAGCCAGCCAACCCGCCGCCGACGACGGTCAGCCGCGCCGTCACTCGCCCTCCGGCTCGGCGACGGTTTCCTTGTACGTACACCCCTCGGCCAGACAGCGCCGTACCGTGCCGGCCCGCTTGGTGGTCTTCTCCACCACGAACGGCGCCGCGCACTGCGGACAGGGCTCCGACACCGGCCGGTCCCAGGTGGCAAACCGGCAGTGCGGATAGCGCCCGCAGGAGAAGAACGTCTTGCCGGCGCGCGAGCGCTTCTCGAGAATCTCGCCTTCCTTGCAGTCCGGGCATTGGATACCGGTCGGCACCGGCCGGATCAGCGAACGCACCGTCTTGCACTCCGGGTAGCCGGAGCAGCCGAGAAACTTGCCGAAGCGGCCGAAGCGTATCTGCATCGGTTTGCCGCACTGATCGCAGACCTCGCTGGTGGTCTCCTCCTCGGCGATCTTGATGGTACCGTCGTCATCGCGCTCGAAGTTCGCCGTGCTCTTGCACTCTGGATACTTCGAGCAGGCGAGAAACTCGCCGCTGCGCCCCCACTTCACCACCATCTGCGCACCGCACTTCTTACACGCGATGTCGGTGGGCTGCCCCTGGCGCTTGACGTCGCGCATGTGCTCGGCGGCGTGCTCGAGATCGCGGGCGAACGGCTCGTAGAAGCGCCGCATGGCAGCGACCCAGTTTTCCTTGCCGTCCTCGATGTCGTCGAGCACCGTCTCCATGCCGGCGGTGAACTCGACGTTGAGGATGTCGGGGAACGCCTTCACCAACAGGTCGGTGACCAGAAATCCCAACTCGGTCGGCAGCAGGCGGCGCTGTTTGTCCTCGACGACGTACTCCTTGGTGAGGATCGTCGACATGATCGCGGCGTAGGTGGAGGGGCGCCCGATGCCCTTCTCCTCCAACTCCTTGATCAGCGTCGCCTGGCTGAAGCGCGGCGGCGGTTGCGTGAAGTGCTGTTCCGGAAGCAGCTCGGCCAGCTGCAACACCTGCCCGTCGCTCAGCGGCGGCAGCGCGTGCTCGTCGTCGTCGTCGCCTTCCGCCGGCTCCTCGTCTCGCCCCTCGGTGTACACGCGGATGAAGCCGTCGAACTTCATCACCTGCCCGGTGGCGCGGAAGAGGGTGTCAACGGCACTGATGTCCACCGCCGTCTGGTCGAACACCGCCGGCTGCATCTGGCTGGCGACGAAACGGTTCCAGATCAGCGTGTAGAGCGCCAACTCCTCCTTCGACAGGAAGCTGGCGATCGATTCCGGCGGCCGATCGAGCGCGGTCGGACGGATCGCCTCGTGTGCGTCCTGGGCGCCCTTCTTGGTTCGATACGTGACCGGTTGCTCGGGCAGATACGGCTTGCCGTAGCGCTCGCCGATCAGGCGGCGCACGTCGGCCAGGGCGTCGTCGGCGATGCGCACGGAATCGGTGCGCATGTAGGTGATCAACCCGACCGGCCCCTCGGCGCCCAGCTCGACGCCCTCATACAGCCGCTGCGCGATGCGCATGGTGCGACTCGGCGCATACCCGAGCTTGCGCGACGCCTCCTGCTGCAGCCGCGAAGTGATGAACGGCGGCGTCGGGAAGCGCCGGCGCTCCTTGCGCTCGACCTTGGTGACCTTCCACTCGGCGCCGCGCAGCCGCGTCACCAGGCCCTGCGCCGCGGCCTCGTTCTCGATGCGGAACTTCTCTGGGTCGAGGCGCTGGTCGCCGATGCGCGTCAGCCGGGCGCTGAAGCGCGGCGGCTGTGCGCCATCGAGCTGCGCCGTGATCGACCAGTACTCGGTCTTCTCGAACGCCTGGATCTCGCGCTCGCGCTCGCAGACCACGCGCACCGCCACCGATTGCACACGCCCGGCCGACAACCCGCGCCGCACTTTCTGCCAGAGCAGGGGACTGATCTGGTAGCCGACCAACCGATCGAGGATGCGGCGCGTCTGTTGCGCCTCGAACAGACTGCGGTCGAGCTCCTTCGGGTGCTTGAGCGCCTCCTGTACCGCCTTCTTGGTGATCTCGTTGAAGAGCACGCGGCGGATGGTGCTGCGCTTGCCGTCGAGCTTGCCGGCGATGTGCCAGGCGATCGCCTCGCCTTCGCGATCCGGATCGGGCGCCAGGTAGATGTTTTCCTTGCCCTTGGCCGCCTGGCGCAGCTCCGTGATGATCTTCGATTTGCCGTGGATGACCTGGTACTCGGGGGCAAAGTCGTTCTCGACGTCGACGCCGAGCTTGCTCTTCGGCAGGTCGACGACGTGGCCGACCGACGCCTTCACCTGGTAGTCGCGCCCCAGGTACTTGGTCAGCGTGCGCGCCTTGGCCGGCGATTCGACGATGACGAGATGCTTCGCCATGCCAGGCTCAGTTCACCGCCGCGACAGCGCCGCCGCGCGCGAACAGCTGACCCGGCAGTTGGCGCACCAGCCCGCGTAGCTCGAGCAACAGCAGCGTTTCGAGCAGGGCGCCCGCCGCCAGTCCGGTGCGGGTGAGGAGCTCGTCGACGGCGCGCGGCGTCTCGTCGAGCTCGGCGAGCACCGCCGCTTCGATGGCGCCCAGAATCGGCGCCGCCGGACGCCCACCGCCACGCAGATGCGGCGCGATCTCGCGCAGTACGTCGTCCGCGTTCTCGGCCAGCGCGGCGCCCTGGCGGATCAATTGATGCGTGCCACGACTACGCGCCCCGACCGGTCCGGGCACCGCGAATACCTCGCGCCCCTGCTCGACCGCGTACTGCGCCGTGATCAGCGAGCCGCTGCGCTCCGTCGCTTCGATCACCACCGTCGCCAGCGCCAGACCGCTGATGATGCGATTGCGGCCAGGGAAATTCTCGGCGTCCGGCGGCGCTCCCATCGGATACTCGGAAACGACGGCGCCGTTCTTCGTAATTTGCATGTGGAGGCGATGATGCTCACTCGGGTACACCACGTCAATCCCGCTTCCCAGCACGGCGATCGTCCGCCCTCCGGCGCGCAGCGCGGCCGCGTGCGCGGCAGCGTCGATGCCACGCGCCATGCCACTCACGATCGTGATACCGCGGGTCGCCAGCCCCTCGCCCAGCTGCGCCGCCATCTGGCGGCCATACGCACTCGCGTCGCGCGAGCCGACGAGTGCGACCGCATAGCGGTCCGCCTCGATCAACTCGCCCAAGGCGTAGAGAAAGAGCGGCGGGTCGTGGATGTGGCGCAATTGGTCCGGATAGCTGGCGTCGGTCCAGGTGACCAGCCGCCCATTGTTGCGATCAAGCCGCGCGAGTTGCGCGTCGACCTCGCGCCAACGATCGAAGGCGCGCAGGGCGCCGCGCACCTCGCGGCGCACGCCGGCGCGCTGCAGCGCCAGGTCAGTCGCACCGAAGACGCCTTCTGGTGACCCAAAGGCGCGGACCAGCGCCACCGCCAAGACGTTGCCGATGCCGGCAACCCGACGTAGCGCAATCCAGGCAGCCCATCCCGTCACCGCGCCGGCCATACGTCTGTCATACGTATTGATAGTCTGACTGTCTAGTTGATATGCCATCTTTCCATGCTGGCTACGGTGATGTCGAGCGCGGTGCACGGAGTCGATGGGCTGCCGGTCGAGGTCGAGGTCGACCTGACGCGGGGCCTGCCGCACTTCGGCGTCGTCGGCCTTCCCGAAGGCGCGGTGAAGGAGGGAAAGGACCGCGTGCGGTCAGCGGTGCGCAACGCCGGCTTCGCCTTTCCTGCGCAGAAGGTGATCGTCAACCTGGCGCCTGCCGATCTGAAGAAGGAGGGCTCGGCCTTCGATCTGCCGATCGCACTCGGCATCCTGGCCGCCTCCGGGCAGCTGCCACCCGACTCGCTGCGCGGCTATGGCGTGCTGGGCGAGCTGTCGCTGGACGGGCGCGTCAAAGCGGTGCGCGGCGCCCTGCCGATCGCGGCCGCAGCGCGCGCACGCGGCTTGCGCGGGTTGCTGCTCCCGCCGGCGAACGTGCGCGAGGCGGCGGTGGTCGCCGGACTCGACGTGTTCGCCGTGCCGACCCTGAGCGACGCGGTCGATTTCCTACGCGGTGATCGGACGCTGACGCCGACCACGGTCGACTTGTCCGCGGTCTTCGAGCGCGAGCGGAGCGACGATGTCGACTTCGCCGACGTGAAGGGACAGCCACTGGTGAAACGCGCCCTCGAGGTGGCCGCCGCCGGCGGTCACAACGTCATCATGGTGGGACCGCCGGGATCGGGAAAGACCATGCTGGCCCAACGCCTGGCGACGATCCTCCCCTGCCTGTCACTCGATGAGGCGATCGAGGCGACGCGGGTGCACAGCGTGCTCGGCCTGATGCGCGGCCGGTCGCTGGTGACGGCGCGTCCGTTCCGCGCTCCGCATCATACGATCAGTGACGCGGGGCTGATCGGCGGCGGCACCATCCCGCGCCCCGGCGAGGTGTCGCTGGCACATCGCGGCGTGCTCTTCCTCGACGAACTGCCGGAATTCCGCAAGAACGTCCTCGAGGTGCTGCGGCAACCGTTGGAGGAACGCCGCATCACGGTGACGCGGGTAGCGGGATCGGTGACCTTTCCGGCCGACATCATGCTGGTCGCCGCGATGAACCCCTGCCCATGCGGCTATTTCGGCGACAGCCAGCGCACCTGCACGTGTCCCGCGCAGCAGGTGCAGCGTTATCGCAGTCGCGTCTCCGGGCCGCTGCTCGACCGCATCGACATTCACGTCGACGTGCGCGGCGTCGCGTTTCGCGAGCTGGCGGATCAGCAGGCCGGTGAATCGTCGGCCATCGTGCGCGGGCGCGTCGAACGCGCGCGGCAGCGCCAACTGGCGCGCTTCGCCGGCCGACCGCTGTTCTGCAACGCGCAGATGCCGGCGCGCGACATCCGGCGCCACGCCGCGCCGGTCCCTGCCGCCGAACGGCTGCTCGAGCAGGCGATGCATTCGCTGTCGCTGAGCGCTCGGGCGTACAGCCGGGTCCTCAAGGTTGCGCGGACCATCGCCGACCTGGCCGAGGCGGACGCCGTCGGCGCGGCGCACGTGGCCGAGGCAGTCCAGTACCGCAACCTCGACCGCGACCTGTCCGGCGTGGCCTGAACGGGACCGGCAAGCCACGGCACTATATAAAGGAAGCGAGCGGACGCCGAACCGCACGGTCAGTGCCGGTGCAGCGTATTGACGATCAGCTGCAGCGGCGCCGCCCGCTCCCGCGCCACGGCATCCGGCGGGGTTCCCGCCGGCAGTGCATAGGCGACCGCAGCGAACCCGTGCGTACCGCGGTCGATGGCCGACCACTCCGTCAGCCGGAACCCAATACCCGGCATCTCGCCCATCTGCTCCTCCGGGGCCGGACCGTCCGACTGTTCGCGGTAGACCAGCGTCGGCGCCAAGCTGCGCAGCGACTCGCCGAGCACCAGCTCGAGCACGAAGGTGACGTCATCCCCCACCAGACCGATCCAGTCGCTGCGCCGGCCGTCGAGTCCGTCGCCGCCCACGCCAACCGCGCGCGGAGGCATGTCGGCCGCCGCGACGCGCCAGCCGTGCAGATCGCGGAAATCGAGCACCGCCTGCACTTCGATATGGCTGAAGAAGTACGTCGGCGGGAAGTTCAGTCGCAGCCGCACCGGCAGCTCGATCGTGTTGCGCGTGATCAGGCTCTCGGTCTCGAAGATGGGTGTGCGCAACCCGAAGCCGAGACGCACCCACTGATACTCGCGACGCAGGACGCGGATCGGACCGGCGCGCCAGGCGCCGAAACGCCATTCGATGTCGTCCTCGTCGCGCCCGAGCGGAATGAGGCCGAAGAAGCGCGCCGAGGCACGCACCTTGAGACGGTCGAGCAAGTTCGGCCCGAGGGCGCCGGCGGGCGATCGCAGCGCCAGATAGCGTGGCGTCGGCGCCCCGAAGCCGAGCGCGAGTCGCTCGCCGAAGACCAGGTCGCGCGCCGCGTCGTAGTCCACGTAGCGCAGCGGCGAGCGCGGCGCCGGCGCCGGCAGCGCAAGCGCGTAGACCCAGCGCGTCTCGTCGCCCTGCGCCGCTCCGATCTCGACCGCACAACCTGCCACCGGCGGCAACTCGTCGAGGACGGCGCGGCGCCCGCCGTCGGCAGCCATCCAGAGCACCGC
This sequence comes from Deltaproteobacteria bacterium, assembly GCA_033764095.1. Classification (GTDB taxonomy): domain Bacteria; phylum Desulfobacterota; class Binatia; order HRBIN30; family CADEER01; genus JBDTMT01. Next base: position 111,582 of record JANRJF010000255.1, read on the forward strand.
ATCGTTGTCGTCGAGCCGCTGCGGCGCGTCGTCCGGGTTCGGCTCCGGCCCGGAATCCAACGCCCAGCGACCGGTCGCGTCGCGCTCGTCGAGCTGCCACGGAATCGGCGCGCAGGTGGCGGCGCACGCGAACAGCGCGAGCTCGTCCTCGCGTCGCTCGCGCAGGCATCCGAGGTCGCCGCCGCGCACCTCGGCGAGTCGCCAAGCGGGCATCGCAGACCATGCTGGAAGTGCGAAAAAACACAACGCGGACGCGCAGCTGACCGCAATGATGAGTCGCGTTGTAGTAGTAGGCAATTTTCTTGACATCGTCAGCCGCACTCACATAAGCACCGCCCTGCTTGCCGGCACCTTGGGGGGGGCCGTACGGGCGAATCCGTAACGTCAGAGGAGGGTCTGGAATGGCGCGGTGTGCGTTGGGCACGTGGGGGCGTGTGTGTCTCCTGACGGCAGCAGCAACCCTCGGAATGGCGCGCGGTGCGTTTGGCGCGGCGCTCGATGAACGAGGTGAGATCAAGCTCGGGGTGCGCGCCTACACGGCGGCGCGCGTCGCCACCGAGAACACCGACATCACCATCTGCAACTTTCTCGACGGCAAGCAGCGCTGCGGCGGCTCCAACGGCCGCGGCCCGACGCCGTTGGTCAATCAGACCTATCGCAGCCTGACCTTTCCGGTCTCGCCTGCCGGCCATCTGCGCCAGCAGCGCACCTACGTCGAGGCCGAGCTCGATCACAACCTGTCCCGACTGCTCGAAGAGGGCTTCGGCCCGCTGGCGCTGCTCGATGACCTGCCGTTCAAGTTCCAGACGTTCAAGTACCACCTGACGTACCGCGGCGAATACGAGGGCGTCTACGACTACGGTCCCGCCGAGTACCGCACGCACTACCAGTACGAGAACAAGCTGCTGGTGCCCGACTTCTCCGGCAACGTCGCCAACATCGGCCAGTCGCGGCGCCGACTGCGCAGCATCGGCGTTATCCGCAACCGGCTCTTCCAGGCCTACCTGGAGACCCAGGTGGAGCGGTTACAGATGCGCTTCGGCCGCCAGATCCTCTCCTGGGGCCAGACCGACGCCTTCCGCCTGCTCGACAACATCAACCCGCTCGACAACAGCTTCGGCGGCTTCCTGATCCCGCTCGACGAGCGGCGCCAACCGCTCGACATGCTGCTGCTCAACTACAGCGTCGGCGAGCTCGGCCCGCTGTACGAGATGTTCGTCGAGGCCTACGCCGCGATCGACGACGCGATCGGTTTCCAGCCCGGCATTCCGCAGGGCTCGCCGTGGGCGCTGCCCAACCTCGGCGCGCCGAGCGCCGTGCTGCAGACCCAGCGCACCCAGCCGCAGCGCGTCGTCAAGGACACCCGTGGCGGCTTCCGCATCAACTTCACCACCCCGGTGCCAGTCATCGAGGACATGGACGTCAGCCTGGCGAACTACTGGACCTACCTCGACAACCCGATGGTCCAGACCTACGTGAACACGCGCTTCCCGCTGGCGATCCAGTGCGGACCGGACCCGAACAAGTGCAACCCGGCGACCGGCTTCCTGGCCAACTCGGTGCAGACCGGGCCGCGCGTGCAGATCACCGGCGTCGCCTCCAGCTTCAACTTCCCGATGGACTGGGCGCGGGCGATGTTCCTCAGCGGCCAACCGATCGTCCGCTACGAGCTCGCGTACTTCCGCGGCGAGCAGCGCCCGACCCAGCAGCAGCTCGATCCGTTCATCTACGGCGTCGGCAACTGCGCGCGCGGTCGCATCAGGGACACGCCGTACGGTCCGCTGTGCACCGGCGGCCGCCGCTACGGCGACTCGTGGAACTTCGTGCTCGGCTTCGACCTCAACCAGTTCATCCGCCCGCTCAACCCCAACCAGTCGTTCTTCATCACCACCCAGTTCTTCTACAAGCACCTGAACGGCGCCGCGCCGCGCACCCGCGACGGCATCGAGCTGCAGAACAAGCGCGTGTTCAAGGGCGAGGTGCTGCCGGTGCCGTCGTTCAACGTGGCCGCGCCGTTCCTGCCCAGCGCCGGCGCGTCGCAGTCGGTGTTGATCCACAACCCGATCGACCAGTACCTCAACACCCTGCTGATCTCGACCTCCTACTTCAGCAGCCAGGTGAACCCGGCGCTGACTCTCTTCTACGACTGGTCTGGTTCGTTCGTCGCGCAGCCGCAGGTGGTGCTCAGCCGCGACCCGTTCCGCTTCACCTTCGCCTACAGCTTCCTGACCGCCGGCACGCTCAAGGGCGCCAGCGGCGTCAGCCTGCTGCGCGACCGCGACAACGTCCTGTTCCAGCTCGACTACGTCATCTGAACGACCGTTCGCCCCGTATCCCGGCCGACAGGCTCCTGCACCGGAGCCTGTCGGCCGTTCGCTGTTCCACAATCGTTGCCGACCACGTATAGAGGCTGATGGTGACCCCAGACATTTCGAGGCTTTCCCTCGCCGCGGCGCTGTGGTGCGCGCTGATCGCGCCCGCCGCCGCCAAGGACAAGGACGCGATCTCGCTCAGCGACATCCGCCAGAATCTGTTCTCGGCCTGCTTCAGCTCGCCGAACGACGGCTGGGTGGTCGGGGAGCTCGGACGCGTCTTCCACACCGCCGACCGCGGCAAGACGTTCTCGCGCAGCGACACGGGCACGCGCGACGCCTTCCTCACCGTCGCCTGTCTGCCGGACGGCACGGTCTTCATCGCCGGCCAACACGGTCTGGCGATGCGCAGCACCGACCAGGGCAAGTCGTGGACCAAGGTCGACACGGGAACCAAGCGCGACCTGCTCAGCGTCGACTTCGCCAACGCGCAGGTCGGCGTCGCCGTTGGCGACTTCGGCACCATGATCCGCACCGAGGACGGCGGCCTGACCTGGACGAAGGTGGCGCTGCCGCACGACCTGCAGCTCCCCGAAGATGTCGCCGAGATCGTCGATCCGGGCGACGTGCTGCTCTACGACATCGACTTCGCCACGCCGGAGCGCGGCTGGGCGGTCGGCGAGTTCGGCGTCATCTTCACCACCGCCGACGGCGGCAAGACGTGGACGACGCAACAGAGCGGCGTCGAGACCACGCTCTTCGGCGTCAACTTCGCCGACGAGAACACCGGCTTCGCCACCGGCATCGAACAGGTGCTCCTGCGCACCACCGACGGCGGGCAGACCTGGAAGGAGCTCCGCGTCACCGGACACAAGGGCTTCGTGCTCGGCCTCTACGATGTCGCCATCCAGGGCAAGATCGGCTGGGTCGTCGGCGACAGCGGCCTGATCCTGCGCACCACCGACGGCGGCGAGACCTGGACTCCGATCGACCTGCCGATCCGCCTGGTCGGCAATTGGTTCCGCGGCGTGGCGCTGACACCGGGCGCCGACGGCATCATCGTGGGTAGTGAAGGCGAGATCCTGCTGACCCAGGGCGATCAGTATCACGAGTTGGAGAAGCCCCGGTCCTGATCGCAGGACCGGATCGGAGGTTGTTGGGATGATCCCGCAGCGCTGGATCGAAGCATACCTGAAGTTCCTGCTGCGCTACCGCGGCAGCGTGACGATCGCCATCGTCCTGTTCACCGCGATGTTCGGCTACTCGCTCTCGAAGATGCGGATGCACACCGACTTCTTCGACTTCTACCCGAAGTACCGCACGTTCGCGGATGCGTACGCGGACTGTCGCGAGCAGGGCAAGGGCGCGATCGGCTGCATCATGCCGTCGATCCTGCATCCGGGTCCCGATCCGTACATCAAGATCTACACCGATTTCCGCCGCATGTTCGGCAGCGCGAACATCCTGTCGGTCATCGTCGAGGTGAAGAACGGCGATATCTACAATCCCGAGACGCTGCAGAAGATCGACCGCGTCACCAAGGCGGTGACGCTGCTCAAGGGCGTCGTGCCGTACCAGATCCTCTCGATCGCGCACCCGAAGGTGAAGAGCATCACCGCGCGCGAGGGCTCGCTGCAGATCCGCGAGATCTTCTACCCCGAGGTGCCGAAGACGCAGGAGGACGCCGACCGCGTCAAGTTCGCGGTGTACTCCACCAAGGGTGTGCGCGGCCTCTACACCTCGCTCGACGATACCGCCGCCGTCGTCCACGCCGGCTTCTGGGAAGAGGCGCTCGACTTCCGCGAACTGCACAAGAGCCTCATGGCGCTGAAGGCGCAGGAGGACGACGCCAACCACACCATCTACATCACCGGCTTCCCCTGGCTGTACACGTCGGTGCTCGAGTACTCGACGCAGCTGCTCTACATCTTCGGCCTCACGCTCCTGACCCTGTCGTTCCTGCTGTGGACCTACTTCCGCACCTGGACCGGCATCTGGGTGCCGATCTTCTCCGCCGTGCTGTCGAGCGTCTGGGGTCTCGGCATCGCCTCGGTGCTGGGCTTCAACCTCGATCCCCTCGTGCTGGTCATTCCGATCTTCCTCACCGCGCGCGCGCTCAGCCACTCGGTGCAGTCGATGGACCGCTACCACGAGGAGTACTACCGCCTGAAGGACAAGCAGGAGGCGATCGTCGTCTCCTACTCGCATCTCTTCCAGCCGGCGATGTCGGGCATCGTCACCGACGGCATCGGCCTGCTGATCGTGGCCGTCGCGCCGATTCCGCTGATCCAGAAGGTGTCGATCTTCGCCAGCTTCTGGATCATCTCGATCTTCATCAGCGTGGTCTCGCTGCACCCGATCCTGCTCTCGTACATCGACCCGCCGGCGGAACCGTTGCAGCACGACCAGCAGCGCAAGCCGCTGGTCTCCCTGTGGCCGGCGCGCTTCATCGTCTACGCGACCGTCGCGGCGGCGGTGGCGGTGCACAAGCTCGGCTACGTTCACAACTCGATGCTGACCTTCCTGCTAATCACGCCGGTGCTCGCCTGGTACTGGGTCAACTACGGCGAGCGCGCCTACACGGCCTGGACGCGCTGGACCATCCTGGCAACCATCGGCGTGCGCCGCTGGTACGTCGTCGGGCTGACCGTGTTCCTCTTCATCTTCCTGCCTATCTGGGGCTGGACGCTGAAGGTCGGCGATATGTCGCCGGGCTCTGCCCTGCTCTTCCCGGACCACCCGTACAACGTCGCGTGGAAGAAGCTGAACGAGAAGTTCCTCGGCGCCAGCCAGCTCATCGTCATCGCCGACACCAAGCAGCCGGACGGCATCAAGAACGCCAAGGCGCTGGGCGAAATCGAAGAGTTCTCCGACTACATGCAGGGCGCCGAGGGCGCCAGCGGCGCGGTGACGATCATCGACGTGGTCAAGCGCCTGGCGCAGCTCTACCACGACGGCGACCCGAAATGGGGGCTGATCCCCGACAACCCGAAGGAGATCGGCCAGCTCTTCTACGTGTTCACCAGCTCGGCGTCGGCCGGCGACCTCGACCGCTTCATGGACCCATCCGGCCGCTATGGCACGGTGCTGACCCTGTTCCGCGGCTATTCGCACGACATCATCAAGAACTCGATCAACTTCGGAAAGCGCTTCACCGACACGCAGTCAGGCGACCTGGTCGAGTTCAAGTTCGCCGGCGGCCTGTTCGGCATTCTCGCCGCCGTCAACGACGCGGTCGAGAACTCCTACTGGACCAACCTCGGGTTGATCTTCTTCATGGTGTTCTTCTGCCTGTACCTGACCTACGGGTCGCTGGTCGGCGCCGCCCTGCTGATGATTCCGGTCGTGCTCTCACAGCTCGCGGCCGAGGCGTTCATGGTCTGGATGAACATCGACATGAACGTGAACTCGCTGCCGGTCGCGGCAGCGGGCGCCGGCGTCGGCGTCGACTACGGTATCTACCACTTCAGCCGCATGATCGACTGCTACGACGAGGTCGGCGATCTCGACGAGGCGGTCGACTACGCCACCGCCACCACCGGCAAGGCGATCATCTTCACCGGGACGACGATGATCGCCGGCACCGGCTTCTTCTACCTGTCCGACCTGAAGTTCCTGGCCGAGATGGGCCTGCTGCTCACGCTGCTGATGACCTTCAACAAGTTCGGCGCGTTGATCGTCGTGCCGGCGCTGGTCAAGGTGATCCGCCCGGCGTTCCTGACCGGCCGCGTGCTGCACTCGGTGGACCATCAGGAGAGCGCGCTGGCGGCCGCCAAGGTGGTCAGCAAGGTCGTCAACAGCTGATTCCGCTTCTCCATTGACTCAATGCGTTCCCAAGGAGGCACTCCGATGCATTTCCTTCGACGACTGACGGCACTGGCCGTCGCCAGCGCGGCGATCGCCGCGGTCGAGACCGGCCCGGCCGGCGCGGCCGACGACGGCAAGAGCTGGATTCTCGACAGCAACAACTGGCAGCAGGCCGAGGGCATGCTGCCGCCGGTGGTGCTCGAGCGCGTCAAGAAAGGCGACTACTGGTACAAGGTCGTTCCGGTCGACCCCGAACAATTCAAGACCAACTACTCGAAGAAGTTCTGGGACGCGAGCGAGGCCAACGCCGGCAAGTACGATCTCGATCCCGAGACCTGCGGTCTCAAGGATGTCGCCACCGGCAAGGTGCCGGAGTTCTACTTCGGCTACCCGTTCCCGAAGATCGACCCGAAGGATCCCCTCGCCGCCTGCAAGATGGCGTGGAACTTCGACTCCGCCAACTCGATGGGCGACGGCCAGGGCGCGACGTTCACGCTCAACGGCATCGACACCAGCGGCGAATTCAAGCGCATCAAGCTCTGGCTGCACACCATGCCCTTCCTCGGCCGCCACAGCGGCCCGATGAACAACCCCGAGGGGCTGCGCTCGACGGCGCTGTCGAACGTGCTCGAACCACAGGACATCGACGGCGTCGGCGGCCTTACCAAGCGCGTCAACGACTGGGATTCGCAGGACAAGGCCTGGTTCTACGTGCCCGCCACGCGCCGCGTCCGCCGCGTCAACGCGGCCACGCGCTCCGATCCCGTCGCCGGACTCGACATCTTCGCCGACGACCTCAACTGCTACGGCGGCAAGGTCGAGTACTACAAGTGGAAGGTGGTCGGGGAGCAGAACATCCTGGCGCCGCTGCTGAGCCCCAAGCCGCTGCTGCAGGAGAAGACCAACTCGCCGAGCCGCTTCGAGGTCAAGATCCCGTACTTCAAGGGCGCTTACGAGACGCCCGGTGCCAAGGGCATCCCCTGGCTGGTGGTCGACAACCTGGTGTTGGTGCCGCGCCCGGTCTGGGTGCTGGAGGGCGAGTCGACCGACCCGTACTACAACTTCGGCAAGGTCATCATGTACATGGACAAGGACATGTACCGCATCTACTGGAAGCTGGTGCACAACCGCGCTGGTGAGTACTTCTACAACGCCATGTGCGCGTATCACTTCTCGAAGAACGACGACGGCAGCTTCACCGCGGTCACCCCGAACATGGTGGTGGGCGTGAACGACAAGACCAATCGCGCCTGCCTGGCCGGCCGCTACAGCTCGCAGTTCATCGAGAAGAAGTATCCGGACGACTACTTCTCGTTGCGCACGCTCACCCACCTGTCGGACTGAGCGTCATCGACATCAGCGACCCACGCGCGGGGGGCGGACCACTGGTCCGCCCCCCGCGCTGCGTTTTGGGGTCGAATCGATCACTTCCGCTGGCAGCGCCGGTTGCGCCGATGTCCGTCGTGCTTATCCTCCTCGGGCCGTGACACACATTCCCGCCCCCATGGAGGCTGCATGAATCTGAACCGCCTCACCGAACGCTCGCAGGACGCGCTGCGCGAGGCCCAGGGCCTGGCGACGCGCGCGAACAACCAGGGCGTCGACGTTGAGCACCTCATGCTGGCCCTCTGCCAACAACGCGACGGCATCGCCGCGCCGCTGCTGCAGAGCGCCGGCGTCGAGCCGCGCGCCCTGCTCACCCGCCTGCAACAGGAGGTTGACCGCTTGCCGAAGGTGAGCGGCCCGGCGGCCCGGCCTGATCAGGTCTACGTCACCCCGCGCCTCAGCCAACTGCTCACCAAGGCCGAGGACGAAGCCGGCACCCTGAAGGACGAGTACGTCAGCGTCGAGCACCTGATCCTCGCCGCCCAGGCCGACAGTGGCGCCACCGGACGCGTGCTGCGCGAGCTGGGGATCACGCGCGACAGCCTGATGGCCGCGCTGCAGAAGGTCCGCGGCAGCCAGCGCGTCACCAGCCAGAACCCCGAATCGACCTATCAATCGCTGGAAAAGTACGGCCGCGACCTCACCAAGCTCGCCGAGCTGGGCAAGCTCGACCCGGTCATCGGGCGCGATGAGGAGATCCGCCGCGTCATCCAGGTGCTGTCGCGCCGCACCAAGAACAACCCGGTGCTGATCGGCGAGCCCGGCGTGGGCAAGACCGCCATCGTCGAGGGCCTGGCACAGCGCATCATCCGCCAGGACGTGCCGGAAGGGCTGAAGGACCGCCGCCTGGTCTCGCTCGACATGGGCGCACTGGTGGCCGGCGCGAAGTTCCGCGGCGAGTTCGAGGAGCGTCTCAAGGCGGTGCTCAAGGAGGTCCAGGAAGCCGCCGGCGACGTCATCCTGTTCATCGACGAGCTGCACACGGTGGTCGGCGCGGGCGCCTCGGAAGGCGCGATGGACGCCAGCAACCTGCTCAAGCCGGCGTTGGCGCGCGGCGAGCTGCACTGCATCGGCGCGACCACGCTCGACGAGTACCGCAAGCACATCGAGAAGGACGCGGCGCTCGAGCGCCGCTTCCAGCCGGTGTTCGTCGACCAGCCGACGGTCGAAGACACCATTTCCATCCTGCGCGGCCTGCGCGAGCGCTACGAGCTGCACCACGGCGTGCGCATCAAGGACAGCGCCATGGTGGCGGCGGCGGTGCTGTCGCAGCGCTACATCACCGACCGCTTCCTGCCTGACAAGGCAATCGACCTGGTCGATGAGTCCGCCGCCAAGCTGCGCACCGAGATCGACTCGATGCCCGCCGAGCTCGACGAGGCCTCGCGCCGCGTCATGCAGCTGGAGATCGAGCGCGAGGCGCTGAAGAAGGAGACCGACGCGGCGTCGCGCGATCGGCTGGTCAAGCTGGAGAAGGAGCTCGCCGAGCTGAAAGAGCAGGCCGACGCGCTGCGCGCCCGCTGGCAGCAGGAAAAGGGCTCGATCGGCTCACTGCGCCAGCTGCGCGAACAGATCGAGGCGACCAAGCAGGAGATCGCCCAGGCGGAACGACAGTACGACCTCAACCGCGCCGCAGAGCTCAAATACGGCAAGCTGATCGAGTTGGAGAAGCAGCTCGCCACCCTCGAAGCCAAGCCGGACGACGGCGCCGGCCGCCTGATGAAGGAAGAGGTCGACGAGGAGGACATCGCCGCGGTGGTGTCGCGCTGGACCGGCGTGCCGGTCAGCCGCCTGATGGAAGGCGAGGTGCAGAAGCTCCTGCAACTGGAGGACGAGCTGCACCGCCGCGTCATCGGCCAGGACGACGCGGTGAAGAGCGTCGCCGACGCGGTCATCCGGGCCCGTTCCGGCCTCAAGGACCCGAACCGGCCGGTCGGCTCGTTCATCTTTCTCGGCCCCACCGGCGTCGGCAAGACCGAGGTCGGCCGCGCCCTCGCCGAATGCCTGTTCGACGACGAGAACGCGATGATCCGCATCGACATGTCCGAGTACATGGAGAAGCACACCGTCGCGCGTCTGATCGGCGCCCCGCCGGGCTACGTCGGCTACGAGGAGGGCGGCCAGCTCACCGAGGCGGTGCGACGCCGCCCCTACAGCGTCATCCTGTTCGACGAGATCGAGAAGGCCCACCACGACGTCTTCAACGTCATGCTGCAGATCCTCGACGACGGCCGGCTCACCGACGGGCAGGGCCGCACCGTCGACTTCAAGAACACCGTCATCATCATGACCTCGAACGTCGGCAGCCAGGTGATCCTCGCCTACCGCGGTGGCACCGACGAGGATGCCTACCGGCACATGCGCGACGAGGTGCTCGAATCGCTGCGCCAGCACTTCCGACCCGAGTTCCTCAACCGCGTCGACGAGATCGTCGTCTTCCACGCGCTCAGCCGCGAACAGCTCAAGCAGATCGTCGAGATCCAGCTGGGCCGCCTGCGGACCCGCCTGGCGGAGCGCAAGATCGAGCTGACGCTCACCGACCGCGCGCTGGAGCACTTCGCCAGCACCGGCTACGACCCGATCTACGGCGCCCGGCCGCTCAAGCGCCTGCTGCAACGCGAGCTGGAGACGACCCTCGGACGGCGGCTGATCGCGGGCGAGATCCGCGACCGCAGCCGCGTCAGTATCGACTTCGCCGACGGCCAGCTGCAGATCCGCAGCGAGCCGCTCGCCGAAGCGGCGTGATCCGGCAGGCCGGCGCCGCCAACCGAGGCGGCGCCGGCTTCAGCCCAGTCCGTTCGGCGGCACCACCGGCAAGGTGCGCAGATAGCTGGTGTAGCGGGTCAGCACGCGATCGACGTAACCGACCACCGAGCGCCCCTGTGCGTACCCGTTGCGCGCCGCGGCGGCGATGCTCGGCTCCTCCAGCAGGCTGACCATGACGTCCATGGCGCCGTCCCAGCGCAGGGGGTCGTAGCCGAAGCGCCGCGCCAGCACCTGCGCGTCGCGCACATGTCCCATGCCCATGTTGTACGCCGCCAGCATCAGCGCCAGGCGGTCGCGCTCCGGCGCCGCGGCGTACTCGCGCGCCAGCCGCTGCAAGTAACGCACGCCGGTGCGCACGTTGGCCTCCGGCTCCTGGAAGCGCAGCTCGCCGACGTCCTGCGCTGCCGCCGGCATGACCTGCATCAGGCCAACCGCGCCGGCCGAGCTCTCGCTGTCCGGGTCGAAGCGCGACTCCTCGAAGATCACCGCCGAGACCAGGCGCCAGTCGAGCCCAGCGGCCAGCGCGTAGCGAGCGATCATCTCGTCATATGGCGACAACACCGGCGGCACGATCGCCGGCCGCAGCTCCGGCACCGCCCGCCCGGCGACGTCGCCGAGCTCGATCGTCCAGCCGTCGACGCGCACCGACCAACGCCGCTCCGGCACATGCGCCACGGCGGCGTTCTCGACCGGCACCGCCAGATCCTCCAGCGCGGTATCCGACGCCGGCGGCGGCGCCGCCGGACCGCGCAACGCGGCCAGCAACAGCAGCCCCGCCAGTGGCGCCGCGGCGGCCAGGCCGTATCGTCCCAATGTCGTCACCAGCCACGGACTGTGCCGAAGCGCCTGCGAGCAGGCAAGGCGCGCGCGCGGGAATTGACAGTGGGGCGCGGCGTCTTCTATCGGTCCGCAAGACGCCTCACGGCGGCGGCGCATGGGTGAGCACCCGCAGGGAGATCAGGCCGGACAGACGCGAGACCGTATCCTCGCCACCGCCGCACGCCTGTTCTCCGAGCACGGCTACGAGCACACCCCGCTGTCGCAGGTGGCGCGCGAGGCCCAGGTCAGCAAGGCCCTGGTCCTGTGGCACTTCGACAGCAAGGAAAAGCTGTTCCGCGCCGCCCTCGGCCGTACCCTGGAGCCCTATTTCATCGACGTCGACGACCTCGACGGGCTGGCCGAGGCAGCGCAGATCGAGCGCCTGATCGACCGCTTCTACGAGTTCGTCCGCGACAACGTCTACTCGGTGCGCTTCCTCTTCGGCCTGATCCTGCGCGGCGAGCGCCGTCCCGACGACGTGGTCGAGCGGGTCGCCCAGCTCTACGACGTCTTCCGCAGCATGCTGGCCGACATCATCGCCAGCGGGCACGCCAACGGCACCTTCCGGCCCGACGTCAACCCACGCCTGGACGCCTCGCTGATCCTCGCCAGCCTGGGCGGCATTCTCATCGAGCGCATCCTGCACGACGAGGCGCACGCCGCCGAGCTACTGGCCTACCTCAAGCAGTCCGCCGTTCGGCGCTTGATCGCCTGAGGGTTATCCCCTAATAGGGGCCGCGTGTGTGGGGTTCCGACTCCACCTCCGCGGGGCGCCCGAAGGCGCCCCGCGCCGGTCCCACCGGCCACCACCCCACTCCACAGCCTGGGGAACCCGCGACACCGCCACCACCACCCCGGCGTTCCCCATGACGCTCTCGGGCCGTCAGGCCCCGGACCTTACGAGCAGCCGCTCGTCGCCCCGCAATTCAGGCATTTGTAGCAACTGCCGTTGCGAATCATGATCGAGCCGCAGTCGGCGCAGCTGGGCGCGTCGGACTGCGGGCTGAAACCGAGCTCCTCGACGACGTGATCCACCGCCGCGAGCGCCGCCGCCGCCGCCGGCTCGGCCACCGCCGAGCGGTCCGCCAGTCCCAGACCCACCGCAACGTGCTGCTCGGGGCTCAGGAACTTCGCGCCGAGGAAGCGGAAGATGTAGTCGATCAGGGACTTCGCCAGCGGGATCTCCGGGTTCTTGGTGAATCCCGACGGCTCGAAGCGCACGTGGCTGAACTTGCTCACCAGCACGTCGAGCGGCACGCCGTACTGCAACGCCATCGAGGTCAGGATGCCGATGGTGTCCATCAGCCCGGAGATCGTGCTGCCCTCCTTGGCGATCTTGATGAACAGCTCGCCCGGCGACCCGTCGTCGAACAGGCCGACGTGGATGTAGCCCTCGTGACCGGCGATATCGAACTTGTGGCGCACCGAGCGGCAGTCCTGCGGCAGGCGCCGCCGGATCGGGCGCGCCTCGACCACCGGCGCCACCTCGACCGCCTTCTCCTGCCGCGCCGTGTTGAGCGGCTGGGTGCGCTTGCAACCGTCGCGGTAGATCGCCACCGCCTTCACGCCCAGGCGCCAGGCGACCAGGTAGGCTTCCATGATCTCTTCGACGGTCGCCTCGGTCGGCATGTTGATCGTCTTCGAGATCGCGCCGGAGATGAACGGCTGCACGGCGCCCATCATGCGCAGGTGACCGAGGTAGTGGATCGAGCGCTGGCCGCGCGCCGGCTTGAAGGCGCAGTCGAAGACCGGCAGGTGCTCGTCCTTCAGGTGCGGCGCGCCCTCGATGGTGTCATGCTCGTCGATGTACTCGACGATGTCCTGCACCTCGCGCGACTCGTAGCCGAGCCGCTTCAGCGCCCGCGGCACCGTCTGGTTGACGATCTTCAGCATGCCGCCGCCGACCAGCTTCTTGTACTTCACCAGCGCGATGTCGGGCTCCACGCCGGTGGTGTCGCAATCCATCATGAACGCGATCGTGCCGGTCGGCGCCAGCACCGTCGCCTGCGAGTTGCGGAAGCCGTGCTCGCGCCCCTCCGCATAAGCCTCTTCCCACGCCGTGCGCGCCGCCGACAACAGCTCCAACGGCACCAGCGCCGGGTCGAGCTTGTGACTGTGGTTGCGATGCTTGGCGATGACGCCGAGCATCGGCTCGCGGTTGCTCTCGTAGCCCGCGAACGGCCCCAACTGTCCGGCGATGCGCGCCGACTGCAGGTAGGCTTCGCCGCACATCAGCGCCGTGATCGCGCCGGCGTAGTGACGGCCGGCGTCGGAATCGTACGGCAGCCCGAGCGACATCAGCACTGCGCCGAGGTTGGCGTAACCGAGGCCGAGCTCGCGGTAGGCGCGCGCGTTTTCGCCGATCTCCGGCGTCGGGTAGCTCGAGTTGTCGACGATGATGTCCTGCGCGGTGATCAGGATGTCGACCGCGTGGCGCATGCCCTCGACGTCGAACTCACCCGCCTCGTTGAGGAACTTGAGCAGGTTGATCGAGGCCAGGTTACAGGCCGAGTTGTCGAGGTGCATGTACTCCGAGCACGGGTTCGAGGCGTTGATGCGCCCGGTGTTCGGACAGGTGTGCCAGTCGTTGATGGTGGTGTCGTACTGCATGCCGGGATCGCCGCAGAGGTGCGTGGCCTCGGCGATGGCGCGCAGCACGTCGCGCGCCGGCAGCGTGTCGCACACCGCGCCGTCGAGCACGTAGCGCGTGTGCCAGTCGGCGCCGTCCACCACGGCGCGCATGAACTCGTCGGTGGTGCGCACCGAGTTGTTGGCGTTCTGGAAGAAGACCGAGCCGTAGGCCGGGCCGTCGAGCGAGCCGTCGTAGCCGGCGTCGATCAGCGCCCAGGCCTTCTTCTCCTCCTCTTCCTTGCAG